>JBKHBM010000005.1:0-84380 GCA_046542385.1 Desulfatibacillaceae bacterium
CCATAAGTACGCCTTATTCCTCGAAATTCGCGCGCCTTGCATCTCATCGTTTTTTGAACAGGCTGCAAATCTCGAGTTTTTCAACGGGCTGTTACGGGTCTCACGGTGCTAACGGGGAACCTGAATCCGCCCCGGAGGGCGAGAAATCCTTTCACTCAACGGGTGAAACGAAGATTTGTTCAAGAACACGCGGAAAGCCCGATTTATGGGCTTCTTGAAAGTTTTTTCAATATTTTCGTCACGGATTCAGGAGGGAATTCTCGAGAAAACGTCCAGGCCCAGGCCGGCGCGTTCCCCGCGTTCCAGCAGGTGGGTTCCCGCGGCCGCGATCATGGCCGCGTTGTCGCCGCACAGCCAGAGGGCGGGCGCCCATACCCGCATGCCACGTGGCAGGGCAAGCTCACGCACGGCTTCGCGAAGCCTGCGGTTGGCCGACACCCCGCCCACCAGGGCGATTCGCTCGCAACCCGTCCTTTCCGCCGCCCACACGCACTTGTAAGCAAGCACTTCCACCACCGCCTCCTGGAAACTTGCCACGATGTCCGTCACCTCGTCGCGCCATGTGTCGGGATGGGTTTCGATGTACCGTTTCACGGCGGTCTTGATTCCGGAAAACGAAAAGTCGAACGCGTCCTTGTCCAGCCAGGTTCGGGGAAACCGGATTCTTTCCGGGTCGCCGGCCGTGGCCATGTCGTCGATCACCCTGCCGCCCGGATAACCCAGGCCCAGGGCCTTGGCCACCTTGTCGTAGGCCTCACCGGCAGCATCGTCCCGGGTCCTGCCCAGGACCTCGGTTTCCAGGGGGCCGCGCACCAGGTAGACGATGGTGTGACCGCCGGAGGCGAGGAGGGCCACGAAGGGGTACTCCGGAGGGTCGGACTCGAGGTGTACGGAGTGAACGTGGCCGATGAGATGGTTCACCCCCACCCAGGGCAGGCCAAGGGAGTGGGCGTAAGCCTTGGCAAAGGAAAACCCCACCAGCAGGGCGCCGACCAGCCCCGGTCCCTGCGTGGCCGCGATGCCGTCCAGGTCCGTGGCGGCGACACCCGCGTTGTCCAGCGCGGCGCGCACCACCGGCACCACGGCGCGTAGATGGTTGCGGGACGCCAGTTCCGGCACCACTCCACCGTACATGCTGTGGATGTCCACCTGCGAGGCCACCTCGGACGAGAGAATCACCCGTCCGTCCTCCACCACCGCGGCCGCCGTCTCGTCACACGAGGATTCTATTCCCAATACCTTCATGTCGCCCTTCCCGAAACGGGTCATTCCAGACCCTGTCTCCGGCAGGAAACATAGGCCGCGGCGCGGCCGGAGTCAATACGGATTCGGGGGATTCATTGCGTACCCCGGGCCGGGGTCCTCAACCACAGGACATCGTATGGAAGGATGGTCACGGCCAGAACGCCTTCACGAGTTTCGTGGGTTTGTTTGCCAAGGATGTCGTAATACTCGTCCACGTGCAGTCCCGTGTGGCGGGGGGACACGGCCACGTCGATCCGTAAGGGCGTCACGTTGGTCAGGCACAAAACGTGCTGCGAGCCGTCCGGGGCGCTTCGGAGCACCGCGAAAAGACCGTCGTCCAGAGAGAGCACCTTTTGTGGCCCGTTGGGATGGAACGCCTTGTGCTGGGTGCGTTTCAGAATCATCCGGGTGAGCGCAAGGCTGATTTTGCGGGTGGTGGACGCCGGATCGTTCAACGCCACTTCCAGGCTGTCCGCGTCGATCACCATTCGGTTGATGCTGCGGTTTTGTGCCTCGTGGACCACGGCATCCCGGTCGTTTTTGGACCCCAACAGTCCGTGCAGATACACCGCGGGAACCCCCATGAGGACCAGGGGGATGGAGCGGGACGCCAAAAAACGCCGTATCTGGAAGTCCGCGGTCTCGTCCGCGTCAAACCGGTTTATGGCGGAATACCACGTTATGTTGGCCTCGTAGGGGCTGGACGTGCCGTCGCCGTTGTCCTTGTAGGAAACGAATCCTCCATGTTCGAGAACCCGCAGGGCGAGCATCTCCACCTCATCCGGGGTCAGGATGCCCTGCGCGGGAGTAAGGCCCACGCCATCGTGGGAATCCAGGAAATTGAGGTAGGTGGCCGTGTCCGACACGGGTTCCAGGTTGGCGGCCCATTTGGTAAGGGTGGCGGCGTTCTGGGTCTGGAACGAGTGCAGAACCAGGGGAGGAAGCGCGAAGTTGTACACCATGTGCGCTTCGTCGGTGCCGTCGCCGAAGTAAGCCAGGTTCAGCGCATGGGGTACGTTGGTCTCGGTGATGAGCGCGGCGGAGGGCGCCACGGCTTCCAGTACCGCCCTGTAGAGTTTGATGATCGCGTGGGTCTGCCTGAGATGGACGCATTCCGTACCCAGCTCGGCCCACAGGTAGGTCACGGCGTCGAGACGGATGATGTCGGCTCCCCGCCACACGTAGTACATCAGGATCTGTAGCATCTTGACCAGGACCCGGGGATTTCGGTAGTTGAGATCCACCTGGTCGGGCGAAAACGTGGTCCAGACCCAGCGTCTGCCCTCCATGGTGGTGAACTCGCTGAGGATGGGGTTGCGCCGGGGGCGGGTGATTATCTGCAAATGGTCCGCTGAAATCGCGTTCCGGGTGGAAAAGACGATGAAGAAGTCCTCGAAATCCGGGTTCGCGTCCCGAAATTCGGCAAACCACCGACTCTTTGCCGAGACGTGGTTGAACACGCCGTCGAACATGAGGCGGAAGTCCTCCTTGAGGTTGTCGATGTCGTCCCACGTGCCCAGCTTGGGATTCACCTGCTCGAAATCCATGACCGAAAATCCCCTGTCCGAGGAGTAGGGGAAGAACGGAAGGATGTGTATGGTGTTGATGGCGCGGCGCAGGTAGGCCTCGCAGAAGTAGACCATGGTGTCCAGGGGCGATTCGCCCTCCCGCAGGACCAGGTCGCCGTAGGTGATGAGGATGACGTCCTCCTCGTTGAACCGTTCGGCTGGGTCCAGGGTCGTTTCGAATTCGATCATCTCCCGTGGCTTGCGGGCATGATGGGCGCGCATGAGGCGTTCCACTTCCACGTAAACGGATTTCGCGGTCTGCCTGCCATAAAGAACCCCGAGTTGTTCCAGCATGCGTTGCCGGATATTGTCCGGTACCTGGTACACCTCGCGTTCGTAATCGGGTTCCGTGAGGTAGAACCGCTCCCAGCCCTGCCTGCGTCTTCTGGGCATGCTCAGGCGCTCCTCTTGTCGTCGAAACTGGCCACTGCCGAGGCGGTGTCCGAATAGTCTTTGAAAACCTGGTCCAGATGGGTGATCTGCAACAAATTCCGGACAAAGGAATTGGGCGCGGCAAGCCTGACGTCGCCACCATTGGACCGTGCCAGGGCAATCCGGCTAACCATGGCGCCCAGACCCGTGGAATCCACGGTTTCCGTCCGGGACAGGTCGACCACCAGCCGATAGATCCCGTCCTCGACAGCCCTTTTCAGGATCTCGCGCAGTTCCCCGGCAACGTCGGCTCCCAGCCGTCGGGGCGCTTCGATTACCAGGATGTCCCCGTCCTTTTCCAGTCGGGTATTGATCGCCATTGCATTCTCCGGAATAAAAGGCCCCGGCAAAATACCGGCGCCGAGAGAGTTCGCGCGGGACTCATTGACCGGCGCGGAACGGGGTTTACCCTTGCCATCGTGCCCTGTCTATGCCATACGCAACCCATGCGGGCAAGCGGTCGGGCCGCATCGGTCCCCCTGGTTGAATCCTGAATTCGTGACGAAATCATTGAGGAATCCACGTGAGGCGCCATTAAACAGCTTTCCCGAACCTTTCGGAGCGGCCCGGTAAAGCGCGTCCGCGGCGTCCGGGCCGGGCCGGCGTATTCCGGTACCAACGGCCGGGCCACTCCCTGCCTTCACCCTGAATCCGGGAGCGGTTCATGGATTCAGGTGAATATAAGCACAAAACCCCCGAAACCGTCAAAGCACGAGTGCGATAACCTGAAAGGAGAAGCCTGATGCCAGGTTTTGAAGTTTTCGGAGACGAGGAACGAAAGGAAGTACAGGACGTACTGGACACCGGAGTGTTGTTCCGTTACGGCTTCGACCAGGCAAGGAATGGACATTGGAAGGCCAGGACGTTCGAGGAGGAATTCGCCAAGCGATGCAAAGTGCGGTACTGTCACATGTGCTCGAGTGGTACGGCGGCCGTGCATACAGCCCTGGCCGTGAGCGGGGTCGGGGCCGGCGACGAGGTGATCCTGCCTCCATTCACCTTCGTGGCTTCCGTGGAAGCCGTTCTGGCCCTGGGGGCCGTGCCCGTGTACGCGGAGATCGACGAGACCCTGTGCCTGGATCCGGACAACGTACGCAGGCAGGTGACGGAAAAAACCCGCGCCGTCATGCCGGTGCACATGTGCGGCTCCATGGCCCGTATCGAGGAACTGAAGGAGATATGCGACAACAATGGCCTGGCCCTGGTGGAGGACGCCTGCCAGTCCATCGGGGGAACGTTCAAGGGAAAGTCCCTGGGTACCTTCGGCACAGCCGGGTGCTTTTCCCTTGATCCTGTGAAGACCATCACCGCGGGCGAGGGCGGGGCCGTGGTGTCCGACCACGAGAAGGTCTACGAAAGCATCCATCGGTTCTGCGACCACGGACATGATCACATTGGAAACGACCGGGGCACCGAGGCGCATCCCATCATAGGGTTCAACTACCGGATCAGCGAGCTGAACGCGGCCGTGGGCCTTGCCCAGTTGCGCAAGCTGGACATGATCCTGTCCACCCAGCGCAGGAACAAGGAAGTGCTGAAGAGGGCCTTCTCCCAATTCGACGACGTGATTTTCCGGACGATTCCCGATCCTCAGGGGGACACCGCCACGTTTTTGTGTTTTTTCATGCCGGACGAAAAGTCCGCCAGGGACACGGTGGACGGTTTCAAAAAGGAAGGGGTGCCCGGCGTATTCTACTGGTATGCCAACAATTGGCATTACCATCTCCAGTGGGAGCATTTCGCGTCCCTTTCCAGTCCGAGCAGGCTGGCCGTTGAGGCGCTGGGACGGGAACTGCCGCATGCCAGCGCCAACCTGCCGGTTTCCGACAGGATCATGGCCAGGACTGTTTGCATGCTCATCAACCTGTCCTGGACCGAGGATGACCTCGAGGAAAGGATCAGGAAGATCGAAACCGTTTTCGGCAAATAGAGGATGACTATGTTTCGTAATTTCAGAATGGTATCCTATGTGGTCTTCGGCCGTGGCTGCCTGGACCAGTCAGACGACATACTGAAGTCGGTGCGCGAAAAAAATGGCGGGCCCGTGGTTTTCCTGGTCGACTCCGTGCACGAGCATACGGGCCTTGGTGCCCGCATCCCCGTGCGGGAGGGCGACGGACTGTACTGGGTCGACGTGGATGAACACGAGCCAAAAACCGGCGAGGTGGACGAGTATCGCGACCGCATCGCCGAGGGCGGCACGTTGCCCGCTTCGGTGGTGGGAGTCGGCGGCGGCAGCGTCATGGACATCGCCAAGGCGGTTTCCGTGATGCTCACCAACCCGGGATCTTCCGCCGACTACCAGGGCTGGGACCTGCCCAGGGTGCCCAGCGTGCACCACGTGGCCATTCCCACCCTGTCCGGCACGGGCGCCGAGGTGTCCCGGACCTGCGTGCTCACCGGCCCGGTACGCAAACTGGGCATCAACAGCGACTACTCCGTGTTCGACCAGGTCATCCTCGACCCGGACCTCATCGACAACGTGCCGGAAGAACAGCGGTTCTACACGGGCATGGACTGCTACATCCACTGCGTGGAGTCGCTCGAGGGCACGTTTTTGAACGCGTTTTCCAAGGCATACGGGGAAAAGGCCCTGGATCTGTGCCGGGAGGTCTTTTTGGGGGACAGGACCCCCGGGTCGGAGGAAAAGCTGATGATGGCCTCCTACTGTGGAGGAATGAGCATCGCCTACTCCCAGGTGGGGGTTTGCCACGCGCTGTCCTACGGCCTCGCCTACGTGCTGGGCGTACGCCACGGCATCGGCAACTCCATCGTGTTCGACTACCTGGAGGAGTTCTATCCCGAGGGTGTGGCCGAGTTCCGGCGGATGTGCGAAAAAAGCGGGGTGGATCTGCCGCGCAATCTCACGGCCGAGCTTACCGAGGAGCAGTGGGACAAGATGATCGACGTGGCCCTTTCCCTGGATCCGCTGTGGGAGAACGCACTGGGACCTGACTGGAGGAAGACGATGACGAGAAGTCGTGTCCGGGAACTCTACGAGAGGATGTAGCATGGTGGCTGCTCGCCTTTATGCAATGGTTGACATGTTGGCGAAAATATCAGTGATCAAGGTTCTTTGGGGCTTTCTTCGGACTCCGGTGTACCTGGGCAGGCACCCCGGACAACTCGAAGGCCCCGCCCTGGTCCTTTTCCCCTGCACGCCGGCAATCCTGGCTTGCGGGCTTGCCGGCTTCCTTGCCTACAAGGACGGCAAAGGCGACGCCCCGGACGTGACACCGGCGGGGATCGCCCGATCCCTCGGGGTTCTGGAAACCACCGGTTCCCGCCAGTGCAGGGCCGCCGGCCGGGATTTTCGCCAAACCTACCTGGGCGGCGAGGGCTATCTCCGGGATCTGTGGCGCAAGTGCCGGGCACTGAAAAGGAACGACACCTTCGCCGTGTTGATGACGGACAGGGCCATGCAGCGGGACGTCCGGTCTCTGGCCGTGCGCATGCGGGACATCGCGCGGGAGGAACAGGAATGCTTTCCGGTGGAGTCGGCCGACCTGTCCGGCGAGGATTCCCGGGACATGATGGAGCGGCTGGATTTGCTCCGGGACGCGGCGTGGTGCGTGGACCGGGAGGTCGTGGCCTCCCTGGACCAGGTAGCCGGGTTGATGACCCGGCCGGAAATCCGGGACAACCGGGCCGCCATCATCCTGTTCAAGGGAATCAATGCCGTGCTGTCCAGCATCGACCGCCTGGAGGTCCGGGGCCGCGATTCTGCGGGCATCTCCGTAATGCTCCACATGCACGAGGCCGTGTTCCGGGACCTGGAAGCAGCCTACGCGAGGGAGGGGCTGGACGCGGAACTCCGGGAGCGCATGGACGGGCTGGTCCTCACCGACAAAAGCGTGTCCCTGACCCGTAGCCAGGGCACGGTAGCCCTGTGTTTCACCTACAAGGTGGCGGCTGAGATCGGCAGCCTGGGAGACAACGTCGCGTATCTGCGCGAACAGGTGGCCGGCGACGGCCTCCTGCAGCTTGCCTCCGTCCGGGAGTTGTCCAACCACTCGGTCCTCGCGCATACCAGGTGGGCGTCCGTGGGCGCCATCACGGTTCCCAACTGCCATCCGGCGGACAATACGGTGGAAGGCCGCAACAAGGGCGAGACAGGCACCATTCACGTAGCGCTGAATGGCG
Organism: Desulfatibacillaceae bacterium; assembly: GCA_046542385.1. Lineage (GTDB taxonomy): Bacteria > Desulfobacterota > Desulfobacteria > Desulfobacterales > Desulfatibacillaceae > JBKHBM01. The sequence continues at coordinate 7,389 of JBKHBM010000005.1, forward strand.
ACATCGACAATTTCCTGGAACTCAAGCAGGAGTTTGAAACCGGCTCGGGGTGCCGCATTCCGTCGGAAATCACCACCGATACCAAGATCATCCCCATCCGGATCGAGAAGTACCTGGAGTTGGGCCATGCCGTGGAAGAGGCGTTTCGCCTCGCCGTGTGCGACTTCACCGGCTCCCACGCCGTGTGCATGCACACTGACCTTGCCCCCGGCAAGTTGTTCATGGCCCAGCGGGGCAGCGGCCAGACCATGTTCGTGGGCATTGGCGACCAGGCCTACTTCCCGGCCTCGGAGGTCTACGGCCTTGTGGAGGAGACGTCCCGTTTCGTCAAGCTCAACGGCGAAAAGGCGGTGCAGGGCATCTCCGGCAGGACCCAGGGCCAGGTTTTCGTCCTGGACCAGGAAATCGGCGGCCTGGACGGCATCACGGCCTGCTACTACGACGGCACGTCCATGCCCGTGGACGAGAGCCTGGTCAACGAAACGCGTATCACGTCCCGTGACATCGACCGGCAGCAGTTTCCCCACTACTTTCTCAAGGAGATCACGGAAAGCCCCGAGTCGGTGGAAAAAACCCTGCAGGGCCGCTGGCGCATGGAAGGGGAGGGAGCCGACAGGCGCGTCGTGGTCGACCTGGACGAAACCACGGTGCCGCACCGGCTCCGTGCGGCCATAGCGGAAAACGCCATCCGCAAGGTGTTCTTCATAGGCCAGGGCACCGCCGGTGTCGCGGCCTCGGCCTGCGCCGACATCCTGCGGCATTTCATGAAGGACAGCCTGGACAACGTGGCAGCGCTCAAGGCCAGCGAGTTTTCCGGCTTCCACGTGGACGGCGGGGCGGACCCGGATTCCCTCAATGACACCCTGGTGGTGGCCATCACCCAATCCGGAACCACCACGGACACCAACCGGGCCGTGGACATGGTCAAGGCTGCCGGCGTCCACACCATGGCCATCGTGAACCGCCGGGATTCGGACATCACCTTCAAGGTGGACGGCGTGCTGTACACAAGCAGCGGCCGCGACATCGAGATGTCGGTAGCGTCCACCAAGGCGTTCTACTCCCAGATCGTGGCGGGGGCCATATTCGGGCTGTACATGTCCAGGACCGCCGGCGTGCGGGACGACTCGTTCGTGGCCGAGCAGATTCGGGAACTGCTGGACCTGCCGGCGAACATGCGGCGTGTGCTGGCCATCCAGGACAAGATCGAGGCGTCGGCAAAACGTCTTGCACCGGCCAAGACCTACTGGGCCGTGGTGGGCAGCGGACCCAACAAGGCCGCGGCCGACGAGATCCGGATCAAGCTGTCCGAATTGTGCTACAAGACGATTTCCACGGATTACGTGGAGGACAAAAAGCACATCGACCTCTCCTCGGAACCCCTCATCATCGTGTGCGCGGCGGGCAGCCCGGAGGCGGTGCTGTCGGACATCGTCAAGGATGTGGCCATCTTCTCCGCGCACAAGGCATCCCCCGTCGTGGTGGTGGACGAGGGAGAAAACCGGTTCGATGCCCATGCCCTGGACGTGATTCCAGTGCCCAGCGTCCCGTCGCACCTGGCCCCCATCATGTCCACTCTGGCGGGCCACATCTGGGGATACCACGCGGCGCTGGCCATCAACGAAAGCTCGGCCTTTTTATACACGGCCAGGGAGCAACTCCGGGAAATCGTGGAGCGCCACGGCAATGCGGGCCTTGACGTGTACGAACTGCTGCTGGAAAGCGACTTCCGGGAGGCGGTGGCCGAGTTCTACGCCCGGTTCCGGGAGCGCCGTCGCAAGAACCGGTTCCCCTCGGCCCTTTCCGGAAACATCCTCGCCGACCTGACCCTTCTGGCCAAGTACCTGACGGGCCGGCTACCGGTGGCGGACTTCAAGCTGGATTTCGGGCTCAAGGGCACACCGTCCAACATGCTGCACACCCTGTTCACCACGCTCGGCCTTGCCATCAACGACATGGCCAGGCCCGTGGACGCCATCAAGCACCAGGCCAAGACAGTGACCGTGGGCACGAGCCGCATCGCGGAAAAGGTGGAGGGGCTCCTTTTTGATATCGTGGTGGCCCACGGCTTCCGCGTCGACCAGCTGACCACGAAAAATGTGCTGGTGCTCAAGAACCTCCAGGAGATCGTGGCCAACATCCTGGGCACCACCCTGTACCGGGTGGAGGGCCTGAGCCTGCTGGGCGAACCCACGGACGACAGCACAATCACCGTGCTCAAAAAGGAGGGGACCTCGGGCGGGATGGCGTCCCGCGCAGAACAGGACAGGCGGCTTGCCGGCTCCAAGCGAATCATCGTGCGCCAGGGCAACGTCTACCTTGGCAAGGGACGAAAGGACAACCGCAGTATCCTGGTCATTCCCGTGATCTCGGGGGCGGGGGAAAGCCCCAATTCCATCGAGCACCTGCTGTTGCTCCATGTGGGCTTTCGGGAGGACGTGCCGCGGGAAAAGCGGGCCAAGGCGCTCGGGGGCAAGTACGAGCACATCAAAAACCTGGTCAATGAATCCAATGTGCCCTGGGACATTTCCCTTCTGGATCTCGTTCCCGTGGACGAACTCTTTGGCCGCAGCGCGGAAAAGGTCGCCGAGCAGATCGTGGCGCGGGTCCGGGAGCCCCGGAGACAATAGGCACAGCTCCGAATACGACAGGAATGGACCGGCAGTCAGCCCGGACCGAATCAATCGGCCCGGGCTGTTGGTTTTCCGTCGCCTCAATGGCTCGCAAATCAGTCAAAAGCCATGTCCGTCTTCCATACCTCCCAGACCTTGCCCACCAGGTCCGGCCCTGGCTTCAGCGTTGCCTTTCCCGGCTTCCATCCCGAAGGCGTGGCCTCCGTGCCCTTGCTGTCCCGCACCAACTGAAACGCCTGGACCTGCCGGATGCTCTCGGCCACGTTCCTGCCCACGGGCGGCGTCAGCACCTCGAAACCCTGCACCACGCCGTCCGGGTCTATGATGAACCTCCCTCGCGTTTCCACGCCCGCGTCCTCGTCATATATGCCGTACAACGAGCCCACCTTGCCGCCGGTGTCCGACAGCATGGGAAAGGGCACGCCACCGTCCACCATTTTGGACAACTCGTGGTCGTTCCACATCTTGTGAATGAACACGCTGTCGATGCTCATGGACAGAATCTGCACGCCCAACTTCTCGAATTCCGCGTTCTTCTCGGCGACCGCCGAGATCTCGGTGGCTCAAACGAACGTGAAGTCACCGGGGTAGAAGCACAGAAGGACCCATTTGCCGAGGTATTCGGAAAGTTCCACGCTGACGAATTCGCCCTTGAGGTAGGCGGGTGCGGTGAAATCCGGGGCCTTTTTTCCGACCTTTATCATATTTCCCTCCCTGGGTGTGGTTTCCGTTTGAGGTTGCGTCTTTTCAGGTTCGGCGGATTGGGTGGAAACGGGCCCGCCGGTGGGCCTTGCGCATCCTGGTTTGAATTCCTTTGGCATGGACACCTCCTTGTCAGTTGTCGGGGTGCGGGGTTGTGGTTGCCGGCGGTTGGGTTTTAGTCAGTACCGATAACCCAATTGATAATCATTTTCAATAAAAAATCGCGCCATGAACCCGGAACGCGCCAAGGCTCTCTTGCCCGGGACGACTCTGATGGAGACAGATGACGGACCGGGCAACCTCCGGGTTTGGCTGCCGTGGAGCGCGATGGCCGAAGCGACGGCGTGGTACGGAGCGTCGCGGGCGGAGAAGGGCGCCGTCAGTCCGGGTTGGGGACGGTCCTCCTCCCATCCCCTTTCAGGCCGAGACTATGGAACTTCCACGGCTCCGATGTCCCGGTTCGCGCCAATGGGACGCGCTATCGAGTACTGGTCTTCGTCCTGGGGATCCACCCGGTCCGAGTTGTCCGTAATCATCGTCATCACGATGTCGTTGTTCTCGGCAAGAGGTCCGCTGGAAAACATGCTCTTCCATGCCTGGTCGTCCAGCACCTCGGGGCCCATTCCCGGGATGTTCTCCGCCAGCAGGGCCTCGTCAAGCCGATGCCAGAAGTGGATGTACGGGTGATTTTCGAGCATCTTGGGCCATGTCTGAGCCGGGCCGAAAAAGGCCGTGTCCGCCAGGGTCAGAATGGGGCTGCCGTCAGGCGCCGTATAGGGCTGCACCCCGGCGACTTCGGTCTGGGAGTCCACGGTCTGCAAAAAGTTTTCGAAGTCCGTGGTGAAGTTCGCGGCGAACCCGGGCAGTCCATAGTGGTCTTCCACCCGATCCAGGAAGATTTCCAGGAAATCGTCGTTGCCTCCCTGCTCCACATCGTACTCCGCCAGGATTTCGTTGATGAAATAGGCGTTGGGCGGGGCCTGGTCCAAAGCGGTCCCCGTGGGAGTGTAGCTTATGGGCACCGGTTGGGTGGCGTCCACTCCCGCGGACAGGATGGAGTAGGCCACCACCGGCCCGGCGACCATGTCCACCACGTCGCCCAGGGCAACGCCGTCCTGGTCATCGATCTTGGGATAATGCCTTCGGCACAGGGACCTCCAGTTGGGTTCTCCCACGGGAACCAGTATCTGGCTGAAATCAATTACGCCAATCCGGTTGTGTCCCATGCTTCGGAAATACAGCAGGGAGCCGGTGAAAACGTCCTGGCCGTAGGTGGCGCCACCGCTTTCATGCACCGTGTTGCCGGCGATGATGCTTTGGCCGATGCGCATGTCCTCGACCGCGTGTGCGTTTCCGATGGTCGCGGCCACGCCGCCGGCCATGTTGGACTTGCCCAGGTCGTCCGTGCGGGGAACGCCGTGCACCTCGTTTTCCACGATGGTGCAGTTCTGGATGTACATGAATCCGTTGGACATGTAGGCGCCACTGCCCCGCCAGTATCCCATGCCCAGCAGGAATGGGGGAATGCCATTGTAATCCATGAGATTTTTCGCGACGGTGCAGTTGATCAATTCAAGTGACTTGCGGTTTCCTATGCCCCCGCCGTCCGAGTACACCCCTGCGCCGTAGCACATCATGGCGCTGAGCCGGTTTCCGGTGATCACGGATTTTTGTATCCGGGACGTGGACAGGAAGGTTTCCGCTCCGCCCACGGAGAACACGCCGCCTCCGGCGGCTCCGGCGCCAAAGATGGAATTGCCGCTCACCACGCAGCTTTTCATGTTCAGGATGTTGGCGTAGACGCCGCCGCCGAACGCGCCGCGGTCCCGGGACGAATCGAAGTCTCCCTGGCAGTAGTTGTTTGTGATGGCGCAGTTCTCGAGGGTGGCCTTGCCCCAGACGGCCACGCCGCCGCCGCGTGCCAGGGTCCAGGGCTGCTCCGCGTTGGTGGCGGAAATGTCCTCCGCAATGCTGCTGCCGCCGGTGACGACCACGTTTTTCATGATCAGGTCGCCGTACACCCCCAGCACGCGGGCGTGCACGGGGGTGACTTGGGCCGTTCCGGCCCAAGCCAGGGTGACCCCGTTGGGCAGGGCGGAGGCGTCGATATGCACGTCCTTTCGGGCGTACAGGGCGGATTTGCCGTAGTCCCGCTCGAAGTAGCCCTCCAGATAGGATACCGGCCCGCTTTCTTCCTGGCGCATGCCCATGACCTCGCCCAGCAGGATGGAGTGCTCCTCACCCACGATGGTGAGCTCGATGGTCTTGCCGTCCATGGACGGATCGAAGGTGACGGCCTCGCCGGTGGCCGCCGCGGCCAGCGCGGAACGCAGGGTCACGGTGCCCGCCGGCGGATTGGCGTTGTCCGCCGTGCTGTTCACCTGGATGGCGGATTGTTGGGGCTGGTTGGCGTCGGCCTGGGTGGTTGTATTGGAACTGTTGTCACAACCTGACAAGGCAAGCGCCAGGGCAAAAGCGATGAGAATGATGGTTCTTGTCATGTTTTTTTGGGGCTCCAGGGTTTGGAGTTGCGGTTCTGAAAGCAGTTGTTAGCGTGAGCAAAAAACCGAACATGCACGGTTGCTCATGCCGGCGCCTACAAACAGGACCGGCGCATGTCCGCGCCGGGAGATTCCGGTGCACGCTCCCGCACTTTGGTAACTTCCATGTAATGCTTTCACATGAATCCGAGTTTTCGTCCCACGGAAAAGCCGGCCTTTTCCAGGCTGTTCATTTTCCAGTAGGAACCCGCGCCATCCAGGGTATCCAGCTTTTCGATCATGGCGGCCATGTACTCGCCGTAATGGGAAAAGTAATCCGGGTCTCCGCGCCGGGTGAAAAACGGTCCGGAGAAAAGCTCCATCGCGGCTTCCGGTGTTATGATGCCGCCCTTGGCCTTTTCCTCGTAACCTTCCCAGTTTTCGAGGTGTTCTTCCGACCGGAAGAAGTTCATGGTGGATCATGAGTAGGGAATGTTGAACACCCACCTGCCCACGGGCACGGCCACGTGGCCGATCAGGTCGTCGGGCTCCTTCTCCAGGATCTCGCCGTCCTTCACTTCAATTCTGGTGGGCTTGCCGCAATCAAGGCAGAGCGAGTCCACCCGCACCGTTTTTTTCGGAAACAGCCAGCAGACCGCCAGCGACTCAAAGGCTCACTGGCCATACCACTTCCGCTCGCCGTCAATGGTGATGCGGTAATGAGTGGGCAGATTGTTGAACGGTGGAAAGGAAACGATGTTGTCGGTTTTCGGGTACAGCCAGCCCGCGAAACCCGGGGTGGAAAACAGGTCGTGCAGGGCTTTTCGCCCCTCGGCCGGTGTAAGGCCCAGGTCGGCGGCAAGCTCCGCGTAATGCGGAGCCACGCCGTGGGCCACCATGTGTTCCATGATGGAGTGAAACGTCCTGTCCAGCAATGTGGGTTCGGACATGGGTCAACCTCCCTGGCGGGGTTTGTCTGGGGTGTGTATGACCAATAACATGCTCGCCGTCATTAGCCAAGAACGGGATTGCCGGACTACCCGGAAAAGTCCCCGGCGGGCTTTCCGTCCGCCAGATGCCTGTACAGAGCCTTGAGCCTGGTGAAATTGGTCCGCATGGAAAAATGTTCCTCGATGTATTGCCGCCGGATCTCCTGTTTTTGTTTATCGTCGCCGATGTCCCTCACCTGTTCCACGGCCCGGGCCAGGTCCGGGGCCTTGTGGCTTTTGGCGATCACGAACGGCTCTTCCGGGGCCATGGCCTCCTCCATGCCACCGCCCTGTACGCCGAGCACCCGGGTGCCGCAGGCTTGGGCCTCCACGGCGACAAGGCCGAACGTCTCGATGAGGCTGGAATTGATGAAAAGGTCCGCGGCGGAATAGATTTCCGCAAGCCGTTCACGATCCGCCACGTAAGGCCACAGGGTCACGTTTCTGTTTTCCCGTGCGTGCTTTTCAATTGTGTCCCGGTAATCGCCGTCACCCACCACCAGCAGGTGCCACGGCCCTTTTTCCCCGGGCAGGAACTTCATCATGTCCGGCAGTTGGTCCACGTTTTTCTCCCTGGCGATCCGGCCCACGTACAATATGAGGAACGTATCTTCCGACAGGTTCAGTTCGTCGAGCAGTTGTCGCCGGTAATCACGGGGAGTGAATACGGTGGTGTCCGTGCCCAGGGGGACGCGGACAATCCGTTCCACGCCCATGTCCTCCAGTATCTTTTCGAATCGGGCGGTGGCCACCAGGGTCGCGTCCATCCGGTTGTACAGGGCGGCGAGATACCTGCCCACCTCTTTGAACCACAGGCTGCCCAGGGGCTTCATTACCCGGCCGATGGGCCGGCCCAGGGCCCGTGGGAAATCCGAATGGTAAAAGGACACCACGGGGACGTCCAGCCTGCGCCCGGCCGAAAGTGCCATCCATGCGGACCAGTAGGGGTTGCCCACCTCGATCACGTCCGGCTGCTCGGCAAGAGCAATGCCGAAAAGCCTGCCCCGGGCCGTAAGGACCCGGTAGTGTTCCGAAGCCGGGAGGCCGGGGGATTTGATCCTGTAGAAGACGGTCTGGCCCTCCCGGTAACGCCGGGTAGCCGCGCCGGGGGCGATGACCGCGTGGTGGACATCCGGTTCCCCGCCAAGGAACGTCATTTTGTCGTGTATGTAACTTTTCACGCCTCCGCTTGTCGGGCTGTAGAACTGGACCACGTCCAGCACCCGCAACGCACCCTTGTTGTCAATGCATTCCATATCGGGATAGCACTCGCTTCTCGGGGGGGTGGCAAGGGGATGGACACACGTTACACTGGTAATGTTGGCGGCATGTAAAAACCGGGTTTCCGGCTGATTATTTCATCACGTCGGGCGGCAGGCAATAGGTGACAGCGTTGCTCTTCTTACGAGCCCGTTGAAAATCTCGAAATTTGCAGCCTGTTCAAAAACGATGAGATGCAAGGCGCGCGAATTTCGAGGAACAAGGCGTACTTACGGTACGTCGCGTTGAGGAGAAATGACGCGCAACGCCGCAGATCGCGTTTTTCAACAGGCTGATATGGTGCGCCCGGGACGACGCCTTCGGGGAGCGAGCGTCCCGGGCCTGTATTCGTGAGGAAAATTCCGAATGACCCATGAAAAGCCACGTTACACCGGGCTTCGCTCATGTTTCCAAACGGAAAGGGCTACAGCGCATTGTACGGACGGGCCAGGGCTTCCATCTCCGCCTCGGAGGAAAAATCGGTGGCTGCTCCGGCAGCGTCCGATTCCGAAGGGAACACACCGAAACGAACGGCGTGCCAAACCCGGCCACGTTTGTCTCGTTTGATGAATACGCGGGGAAAATGTCCGGAGGAACGCAGCCTGCCCGCAACCTTTTTGGCGTTTGTCGGGTCAAGGAAGGCCCCTACCTGCACGGTGTAGGCCCTGAACACGGTCCGGTCCGCGTCATCCCGAAACGAGGAATCCACAAGGACGTCCGGTTTCCTCCCGGAGCCGGAGGCAGGGCGTTTCATCTCCTCATTCCGGGGGGCGGGTTCCGGACCGGATTTTGCCGCCGTAAAGCCCGATTCCGGCGCCTCCTTCTCCACGATTGTCGGAGACCCGGAAGGTTCCTTCGGAGTGGAGGGCGATTCTTTTGCCCCTGACGCGGATTTAACCGCGCTTCCGGCTGTCAGGCCGACGGTGTCCCGTACACGGTTCCGGGGCATGGCCTCGTCTGTTTCCGGCGGCGTCGGCGTTTCAGGGAGCCCGTCCGTTTTTGCCGCGGCCGCCGTCTTCACGGGTTCAGGCGAATGGGAGGCGGACTTCCCGGAGGGCGGGGCAATGGCTTTTCGCGCGCCAGGAACAGGCTTTTGGGCCGTAATCCGTTGTCTCACGACATGGCTGGAAGCGACGGTTTCATCATTGCCGTCCTGTCCCATGAAGGAGCGCCCCGCCACGAGCATTCCCGCGAGAAGGACCAGGACCACCAGAGCGACGGGCACCCAGTCCATTTTGCTCTTCGTGTAAACCTTGTACCCGCCTCGCGCAGCCATTTTCGCGTCTCCCCTTGCATGGAACGTGGTGTCCGGCCGTGTGACCTGCTTCATACCTGCTTGAAATTAGAATTAGATAATGAACAATGTCAAGTATTTTGACCATCGGGTCGTGGCGAGGGTCTTGCGGCGGACTAACCGGAACCGGCTCCTTCCCCCACAGTCGGGGATATGGAGCCGGTTGTGCGGTCCAGCGGTTTTTACCGGTAAATGGCAGGCGACTCAGGCCTCTGGTCAGCGGGCCGTGCGACCGGCTCACTCCCTGATCTGTATGTGATTTGAACGGGCTGTCGATTCCGGGTTTTTCAACGGGCAGCTATACGGCCTCCTTAAGCGCCTTGCCCGGCTTGAACTTGACCACGTTGGATGCCTTGATCTTGATCTGCTCGCCGGTCTGGGGATTGCGTCCGGTACGGGCTTTCCTCTGTACTTTCTGGAAGGTGCCGAAGCCGACCAGCGTGACCTTGCCGTCCTTCTTCTTCAGGGCCGACTTCACTCCGTCAATAAAGGCGTTGAGGGCCTTGGTGGCCTGAGCCTTCGTGATTCCAGCGTCTTTGGCCATTTTGTCTATCAGTTCCGGTTTCGTCATGGTTTCCCTCTCTTTGGCTGTGGGGTGAATGGTTGAACGTCGCATGCAAGCCACACGAATTATCCGGTACGCCCGCCGGACTACAGGGCACGGGGGTCTCCCCTAAGGTGGACCGGTGCCCCGGGGCGCTATGAACTGACGATTCCGTGTACACGAAGGCAATGGGCGTGGAACACAGCGGTGCCCGGCCCATGGGATTTCAAGACGTGATGCTTTTGAAAAGAGTATTGGTGCTATACAGCACCAGGAATGCACTGTCAATTCCCAGTGTGGTAAAAACCTAAAACAGGGCCTCGACAAAGGCGTCCGGATCAAACTCGCGGAGGTCTTCCAGTTTTTCGCCGATACCGATGAATCGCAGGGGAACCTTGAGCTCGTTGCAGACGGCAAGGGCGATGCCGCCTTTCGCGGTACCGTCCAGCTTGGTGATTATCAGACCCGTGAGACCGATGGCCTCGTTGAACATCCGGGCCTGGGAAAGCGCGTTCTGGCCGGTGGTGGCATCCAGTACCAGCCAGGTCTCATGGGGGGCGGCGGGGTCCTTCCTTGCCGCGGTGCGCCGGATCTTTTTCAGCTCCTCCATGAGGTTCACCTTGGTGTGGAGCCGGCCCGCGGTGTCGATCAGCACCGTGTTCGTGTCCCTGGCCTGAGCCGCCTGGACACCGTCGAAGACCACGGCCGCCGGATCGGCGGACTGTTTCTGGCGGATGATCTTCACGTCCGCCCGCTCGGCCCAGATCTCCAGTTGCTCCACGGCCGCGGCGCGGAAGGTGTCCGCCGCCACCATGAGGACGTTGTGCCCCAACTCCCTGTAATGGGCGGCCAGCTTGCCGACGCTGGTTGTTTTGCCCGTACCGTTGACGCCGACGATCATCACCACCTGCAAGAGGGGCGGCGGGGTTTCCCTGTGCAGCGCGGCCGGTTCCAGCATGGCGCGAACCTCTTCTCGGAGGGCATGGCGCAGTACCGAGGCATCCTCGATGCCTTCTTTTATAATGCGCTGGTTCAACCTCCTGATCAGTTCCGCGGTGGTGGGCACGCCCACGTCCGCCACGATCAGGGCCTCCTCCAGCTCCTCCAGCAACTCGTCGTCAACCCGTGCGCTTGCGGTGAACATCTCGTCAAAGCGTTCGTTCAGGTTGCGCCGGGTTTTGGTGAGGCGGTCCTTCAGCTGACTCAGCAGGCCGCCACCGGATGTTTCTGCGCTCATGTCCCCGCCCTAACTGGCCCTGGCCAGTTCCGGTTCCGGGTTACCCCGTTCGAGGTTCACGGAAACCAGTTTGGAAACCCCCTTGTTTTCCATGGTCACGCCGAACAACACGTCCGCGAATTCCATGGATCGCTTGTTGTGCGTGATCATGACGATCTGAGACTTTTCGCCGATGATTCTGAGCAACTCGTTGAACCGGTGCACGTTCGCCTCGTCCAGCGGCGCGTCGATCTCGTCCATGAGGCAGAAGGACGCCGGCCGGATCAGGAAGATGGCGAACACGAAGGCGATGGAGGCAAGAGCCTTTTCCCCGCCGGAAAGCAGGCTCATGCGGGTCACCTTCTTGCCCGGGGGATTTACCATATATTCGACCCCGGTTTCCAGGGGGTTGTCAGGCTCGCTCAAAATAAGTTCCGCGTGGCCTCCGTGGAACAGTCGCGGGAAGATTTCCTGGAGTTTGGCATTGACGTCGGCGAATGTTTGCTTGAACCGTGCCTGGGTGTAGCGGTTGATCTTGCGGATCACCTTTTGCAACGCCTCGATGGCCTGGTCCAGATCATCCCGCTGCCTGCACAAAAATTCATGGCGCTTGACCAGTGCGGCGTGTTCGTCAATGGCGCCCATGTTCACGTCACCCAGACGGGCCAGCTTGTTGCGCAGGGTCTCCAACTCCGCCCGGGCGCGTTCCCGCTCCCCTTCGTCCGCCAGGGCGAGCATTTCCGGGTCCTTCAGCATGCGGGCAAGGGACTTGCCCGTGGCCTCCTCGATGCGGTCGGCTATGGATTGCAGGTTTATGCGGCGTTTCTGCTGTTCCAGTTCCAGGTCGCGGACCTTCTGCTGCGTGGTGTCCCGCTCGTCCCGGATCCGGGCGGACGCCTCGTCGTTCTCCTTGAGTTCCGCCTCGATACGGTCCCGTTCACCGGTCTCCCTCTCCAGTTCCTCCCTGGCCCGGTCCAGCCGGTAACAGGTTTCGGCAAGCTGTTTTTCCACGGAACCGATACGAAGGACTATGGCCTCGGCCCTTTCCCGCTTTTTCCGCTGCTGTTCCTCCAGGCCGGCAAGCTGCCTGTCCCAGTCGGAGGAAAATTCCCGAAGGCGTTTTTCCGACTGGCTGAGGTAGTCCAGGCGCGCTTGATGCGACGTCATCTCGGCCTTTAGGTCCCCGGTTTTTTCGGAAAAGGCGTCCAGTTCGATTTTGAGCTGGTCCATCCGCTCGGTGGTGGCGGCCACCGCGAGGCGGGCCTCCTCCACCTCCGTGGCGATCTCGCCCATGAGCTTTTCGTAGCGTTCCAGTTCCCGGTCCGCGTCGTCCTCCTCGCCCGCAAGCTCGCTGTGGGTGAGTTGCGCGAACTCCAGGTTCTTCTCGGCGCGTTTTTTGTCCGAGGAATGCTGGTACACGGCCTTTTCGGCCTCCCGTTCCGCGTTGGAGGACTCGCGGCAGGCCATGACCGCCTTTTGCAGTTTCCGCTCCGTGTCCTTCAACTCCGTTTCCAGGGTGGTACGGTTCTCCCGGGCGGCTTCCAGGCGGGCCGTCGCGTCGGCGAGACTGTTTTCCAACTCATCGATCTGTTCGCGGCGGGACAATATGCCCTGGCCCACTCCGCCCATGCCGCCGCCCACCAGAACGTTGGGCAGGAGCACGTGCTGGCCGTCCCGGGTAACCACCGTTGTGCCAAAACCGTTTTTCCCCTGTATGGACAGGGCCTCGTCCAGGTCGGCGGCAACGGAAATGCCTTCCAGCAGGATCCCCACGAGTGGTTCGTACCCCTCGTCCACGCGGACGTGGGCCAGCAGCGGATTGTCCACCTGCCCGGAGGAGACGGTGCCGAAGCCGGTGACCGGAATGAATCCGGCCCGGCCCCGGTTCTCCTCGCGCAGGTATTTCATGCCCGCCAGGGCCTCGTCCCGGCCCCTGACCAGGACATATTGCAAGGCGTCGCCCAAAACCGCTTCCACGGCGGCGGCATACGTCCTTTCCGGATGGATCACGTCCGCGACCACGCCCAGTACCCCGTTACCGCCCTCGGCGGCCTGTTTGTTGTGCCGTTCCAGCAGGGCGCGGACACCGTCCTTGTAGTTCTCCCTGGACGCGTCCATCTTTTTGAGGGTGCCCAGCTGGCTTTTGATCTTGCCCCTGGCCAGCTCCAGTTCCTGGACCGTTTTCAATGCGTCGGAAAGCTCACGGCGCTTTTCCTCCAGCCGCTTTTCCACAGCGTTCAGATCCGCCTCCAGTTGCGCGGACTCCTCCCTGGACCCGGCCAGGGCCTTTTCCGCCTCCCTCAGCTTGCCCGAGCAGTCGGAAACTTCACGTTCGGCCCGGAGTACGTCCTCGGCCGCCTTTTTCAGCCTTCGGCTTATGGCCTGCTTGGTATTGCCGGCATTCTGGTGGTTGTTTCGATAACGGGCTTCATTGGCCACGAGGTCGATGTGCCTGGCCTTTTCGTTTTCCAGTCGTTTTTCCAGTTCCGCAAGTTCGGTCCGGATGCCGGTGGATGCTTCCCGCTCCTGGTTGAGTTTTTCAAGGGTTGTCCGCAGGGTCTCGCTCAGGGCCTGTTTTTCCGCGGCCAGTTTTTCCAGTTCCTCCGTGATCTCCTTTTGCTTTCCGTGCAGTTTTTCCCGTTCCTGGTCCAGCTGGTCGGCTTCCTTTTTCAGGCGCGCCGTTTCCTCCCGCGTGTGGGACAAGTCGTTTTCCATGCGATCCGCCGCGCGTTCCATATCGTTCTTCGCGGCCTCGCGCTCGCTGATGCGCTCCACCATCCTGGCACGGTCGTGCCGAATCTTTTCGACGGCAGCGTCCAGTTTGCCCAACCGGGCGCTGTGGGACATTTCCCGGTCCTTCAGCCGGACAAGCAGCCGGTCCGTCTCCTCCACCTCCGCGGACAGTACCCCGTGGTCCCACGCGGCCATGGCCACCTGTACCTTCCTTGCGCGCCGGGAAAGCTCCCGGTACTGGCCGGCCTTTTTGGCCTGGCGTTCCAGCCCCTTCATCTGACGCTCCACCTCGGTGATGATGTCCATGACCCGCAACAGGTTTTGCCGGGTGGACTCCACCTTGCCCAGCGCCTCCTTCTTGCGTTGTTTGTACCGGGTGATGCCGGCGGCTTCCTCTATGAATACCCGGCGTTCGTTGGGCCCGGACTCGGTGATGGCTCCGATGGAGCCCTGCTGGATAACGGAATAGGTGCGCGCACCGATGCCGCTGCCCGCCAGAAGGTGGTGGATGTCCTTGAGGCGGCACGGGGTCTTGTTGATGTAGTACCCGGATTCGCCGGACCGGTACAGGCGCCGGGTCACCTGAATTTCCGGGTGCTGGCGGAACTGCTCCGGGACCGATCCGTTGTCATTGGCAAAGGTGATGGTGACCTCGGCAAGGTTGGTGGCGGGTCGCAGGGTGGATCCCGCGAAAATCACGTCGTCCTTGGCCTTGCCGCGAAGCTGCTTCATGCTCTGCTCGCCGGTCACCCACTGGATAGCGTCCACGATGTTGCTCTTGCCGCAGCCATTGGGTCCGACGATGGCGGAAACACCCTCGGGAAAGGTGATGGCGGTCTTGTCCACAAAGGATTTGAAACCGCACAACTCAAGACGCTTGAGTCTCATGTACACTCCTTGACCGGTTTAGTGAAACGTCGGGTACGACACTTCGCAGCCTGTACAGCCCTCTCGCCCCGCTTCCAGGCCAGCTGTCCGCCCGTTATCGGTCGCGAGGACAGCGCATATGTGATGCCGCCGGCGGGTCGTCAGTGTTCTTCGGCGATCATTGATTGTGCCTGTGGTGATGGTATCCCCACATAACAGACGGTTGCGGTCATGTAAAGAGAAAAGGCACTACAGAAAGTGTTTCACTCCGGAAAAAATACAATATATGGTGCTTTTTCCAGTCGGCCACGAACAGATACCACACATGGCAAATCGCAGTGTCAGCTGCTCGCGGGCGGCGAAATATCACGTCGGTTTTGAGGCGGAAACCCGCTTCATGTTGCCCGGACGTGGCACATTTGTTAGGTTCAATGCATGTGGATGAAACGGAAACACAGGCGGATCCGGTCAAGGCTTTTCACGGCGACCCTACCGTGCCTTCTCCTGTTGTCCTTCGCGGCAGGCTGTGGCGGCGAACCGGAACGAAACAGCGTGATGCCGGTACGCGCCACTATAGGCACCGGCGCGGTGACTGGGCTGTACTACCCCGCGGGCGGCGCCATGGCCAGCATCGTCAGCCGCAACCGCGACGTGCACGGCCTGCGGCTCAACGTGGAATCGACCCCCGGATCGGTGTACAACATCAACGCCGTGCTGGCGGGAGACCTGGAGTTCGGACTGGCGCAAAGCGACCGGCAGTGCCAGGCCTGGCACGGGCTGGTCGAATGGAGCGGCAAGGGGCCGCAAAAAAACCTGCGTTCCGTTCTGTGTCTGCATTCCGAGGCGTTGACGCTCGTGGCGTCGGAGGAATCGGGAATCCGCTCCGTGTCGGATCTCGCGGGTAAGAGCGTGAATATCGGCAATCCCGGTTCCGGGCACCGGCAAAACGCCATCGACGCACTTGAGGCGGCGGGCATCGATTATGCCGGCCAGATGGTGTCTTTCGGGTACCAGCAGCAGCAGGCCGTGGATCTTTTTCTGGATGGAGTGATCGACGCCTTTTTCTACACGGTGGGCCATCCCGCCCAGACCATCGAAAACGCGGTGAACGGGCCGATCCAGGCCAGGTTCATACCCATTGAGTCCATCCAGGCCAGGGACGATCCGTGCGCCATGTACGTGCCGACCTCCATTCCCGCGGATTTCTACCCGCGTGCCGCCAATGGGGAGGATATACCCACGTTCGGCCTCCAGGCTACGCTGATCACCTCGGCCCGGGTTCCGGAAAGCATCGTGTACACCTTTTGCCGCGAGGTTTACGAAAACGCCGGGGAACTGGCGGACCTGCATCCCGGCCTGGGGCGGATCACCCGGGGATGCATGGTGGGCGCACAGACGGCGCCGTTGCATGAAGGCGCGGCGCGCTACATACGGGAGTCGGGGATGGAATCCTCCGCCGGATCGGATGAATGACGAAATGGACGGCGATAGCGATCAAATCTTTCATTGTGCTTGATATCGAGTGCTCCGCGTGCTACAGGTCACGCCTCCCCTTGCGCACAATGGCGCCGGGCCGGCCATGCGCGCCCCGCCGTTTTCCATTGATATATCGAAGACGCCACGGATGTCCGGACGTCGATCGAGGCAATACGGAATGTTCCCGTGGCGACTCCGTCCGTTTTCCGGCCCGGTCCGACCCTGATGACTAGTGGCTTGGCGCAAACGTCTAGTGGCTTGGGCTGGAGTAGTCATAAAACTGGTACCTGGAAGGGATTGCGGTATGATCCCTACCGGTAACCGGGGGTTTTGTGTTGACAGGTTCGGGGTGATCGCGTGAAAGTATGGATTCTTGGAGCCGGGGTCTTCGGGCAGCTCGCCGTGGACCGCATACGGGAACGTTCGCCGGAAGCGGACATCGTTTCGGTGGACGATGACGCCACCGGCCTGGACCGAGTCCGCGGAAGGGCCCGGACATTTTTGGCCGACGGCATGGACTTTCTGGCCGAACGCCTCGGACGCGGGAGCGATCCGGACTGGATCGTCCCGGCCATCCCGGTGCATGTCGCGTTCCTGTGGATATGGCGCATGCTGGCGGACACGCATGAAGTGAAACCGGTCCCGGTACCCCGGGACCTCGTGCCCGACAAATGGCACCCCATGCCCGCCGCGGACGACGGCCTGTATCTGTCCCGGGCGGATTTCACGTGCCCTGACGATTGCGCCGAACCGGCGGGCACTTGTACCGTCACCGGAAAACCCCGGGATGAAAACCTGTACGACGTGCTGGCCGAACCCGGACGAGGGTTCACCCCCTGCGTGATACGAAGCGTGCAACTGGCCCCGGGGGTGGGCGGATTCCGACCCGGGGTTCTCTTCGCGGCCAGGGACATGGCGGCGACGGCCACAGGCAATGTGCTCATCGTCACAGCGTGCAGGTGCCATGGTGTGGTACATGGACTCTCGATCGATGCCAGGAACTGACGCCTGAATCGTGAGCGGTCTAAGGTGGTGCGGATGCAAGGAAGAGACCCGCCGGCTGTACTGAAGTACGCCAGCCGGGCTCTGACGCCGCAGACGCGCCGCATGAGGCCGGCCCGCAAGGGCGAAAAATCCTTTCACCCAACGGGTGAAACGAAGATTTGTTCAAGAACACGCAAAAAGCCCGATTTATGGGGTTCTTGAAAGTTGTTTCAGTATTTTCGTCACGGATTCAGGTGACGGTTAACCCGGATCGACTACACCCAGGTCTCGAAAGGTCCGACTGGATATATGGATTCCGCGAAACGGTGCGTCCTCATAACCGGAGTCGCCCATTACTGGGGTAATCGCCTTGCGCGCACGCTGGAAAAGGACCCTGGCGTCGACAGCCTGTTGGGCATCGACGTGGTCAAGCCCAAAAAACCGTTCGACCGCCTGGAGTTTTTCGAGGTGACCCCGGACAATCCGCTCATGGCCGAGCTTTTTGCCGCGGCGAAAGTGGACACCGTGTTCCACCTCCTGTTCGAGGACACCTATACCCATGACGAGACCGTGTTCGACATAAACGTCATGGGAGCCATGGACATCCTGGGCGCCTGTTCGGCCGCGAAGGTGCCCCGCCTGGTTGTGATGAGCGACACCAGGGTTTACGGCGCGAAAAGCGCGAACCCGGGATTTATCAAGGAGGACGCGGAACTGGCCGGAAAGTACAGGCACCCCTATGTGCAGCAGCGTTACGACGTGGAAAGGGTGCTGGATCGGTATTCGCGCAAAAACGAGTTGCCCGGTATCGCGGTGCTGAGGTTCGCCAACGTGGTGGGGCCCTCCTGCGATTCTCCCATGTGCAGGTATTTCGATTCCACCCCGGTACCCACCGTGCTGGGGTTCGATCCCATGTTCCAGTTCACCCACGAGGACGACGTGGAGGCCGCGTTGCACAAGGCCCTGTACTCGGACGCCGCCGGGCCGGTCAACGTCGCCGGGGACAAGCCTCTGCCATTGAGCCAGGCCATGCGCCTCGGGGGCCGGGTCGTGGCGCCCATGAGCGCGTCCGTGCTCAAGGTTTCGGGAGCGGTGGCCCAGCGCACCGTGACCTCGGACAGGCTGTCCATCGAGCCCTCCTACCTCAAGTACGCCTGCGTGGGTGAAACCGTGCGGATGAGGGAGGAATTGGGCTTCGTGCCTGAATACACCTCCAAGGAGGCGGTGAAACGGTACTTCGAGTACCTGAGGGTGCGCCGCTATAAAAAGAGGGCCCGCACCATACGAACGGACCCGGAATCAGAGCGCAGGTTGCACGAGTACATCGACCAAAAACGAGGCGGAACCGGAAAAACGCAGGCATCGGCGGAACCGACGACAGCGGGCGATTATGGCGAGTCCAGCAAACAATAGCAACAATGGGGCGCAAACGCGTTGCGCCGGCACCACGGCCAAGGGGATGCGGTGCAGGAACTCCGCCATGCCCGGCCACGCCTATTGCCGTGTTCACGTTCCCCTGGGCGGGCAGGGCGCCGGACCGGGGCCGGGAGCCGGAGTGTACGCGTCCGACGAGACCCTGGTGCTGTTGCAGAAGATTCTGGAAACATTGCTGGAGCTTCAGAAGATGCAGGCCCAGGGGCAGGGCATGCCACCCCAGGACGAGGAGCAGGTTCGCCAGCTGATAGAGAAAATGTGCGTGTTCGTCGCAAAGAAGGGCGAATTCCTGAAAAGGCGCATGGAGGGCGAGTATGACGTGGACGAGTGGGGGTATGATCCCGAGGTCCTGGACGAGATCATGCCCATCCTCCGTTTCATGTACCACACCTACTGGCGGGTAACCACCACGGGCGTCGAAAACATCCCGGACTCGGGCAGGGTGCTCCTGGTGGCAAACCATTCCGGCGTGGTGCCCTGGGACGCGGCCATGATACAGACCGCGGTGGCCGAGGAACATCCCAACCCCAGGCCGACCCGGGGGCTGCACCTGTCACTGGCAACGGACCTGCCGTTCATCAGCACGCTCCTTTCCCGCATGGGCCATGTGCAGGCCATGCCGGAAAACGCGGAAAGGCTGTTGCGCGGCGACCACCTCACGCTGGTGTTCCCGGAGGGGGTCAAGGGCATCGGCAAGATGTACAGCGAGCGCTACCAGCTGGCGCGCTTCGGCAGGGGAGGGTTCGCCAGGGTGGCGCTGGACACCGGTTCGCCCATCATTCCCGTGTCCGTCGTCGGCGCGGAGGAAATTCATCCCCACCTGCACAATGCCAAAACCCTGGCGTCCATCCTGCGCATACCCTACGTGCCCATCACGCCCACGTTTCCGCTGCTGGGCCTTCTGGGCGCGATCCCTCTGCCCACCAAGTGGTACATCCACTTCGACAAGCCCATTCCCATACAGGACATTCGATGCGAACCCATGCAGGAACCCATGCTGGTTTCCAGGATAACGGCACGGGTGCGGGAGACCATCCAGCAGAACATATACGAAATACTCAAGTCCCGCCGGTCCATTTTCCTGTGATTCGAGTCCTGTCCCGGGATTTGCACATGTCGCGGTTTCGGGATCGGAAAGTCCGGATGGCGTGTTGTCGGCCTGATGGCTGCAACCGGGCCCCACGCTGTCGGGGGCCCTATGGTTGCAGCCATCTTTACCCGGACCGATTGATGCTTCCCGGTTCGGCCAGGAGCCTTGCCGGTTATTGAGGAGGTTTGTCATGCACGGGCGGACGCCCATGCGACACGGGTTTTTTAGCTGGCGGCCTTGACCACGATCTTTTCCATCTTCTTGTTGAAGGCGTCGATGGACTTCGTAAGCTTGGCGATGTCCTTTTTCGTGGGAAGGTCGGCCTTTTCGGTCAGCGAGCTGAGAACCTTTGCAACCTGCTTGTCCACGGTGTCGGTGATGATGTCGCGCACCTTCCTGCTGTCCGCGCGCACCCCGTCAACCGCCTCGCGGGCGTTCTTCTCGACGTTGTCCACGACGCCCTTGCCGTTTTCCATGGCCTTTTTGACGTACTTGTCATTGTAACCCTTAAGCAGTTCATTGTACTCCTTCAGGGTCGTGGTGGTGTTGTCCTTGGCCTTCTTCCAGGTGCGAACCACGAAGACTTCCTGACCGTCGGCGCCGGAAACGACCTTTTCCACCATGGGGATGCGGCTCACGAGCTTGCGGCCGTCCTCGAGGGCTCCGCCGAGGGCCTCGTAGGTTCCCTTGGAAAAGTCTTCCACAAAGTACTTGCCGGACTCGAAGGTCTTCCTGACGTACTTTTCGTTGTAATCCTTGAGTACGTTGCTGGTGGAATCGGTGGCCTTCTGGATGGTGCGGACCACGTAGAAGTCCGAGCCCTTGTTCTGGGTTTTGCTGCTGGCTGCTTTTTTCGGCATTGGTGCTTCCTCCTGGGTTTGGGGTTTTGGGTGCGACGCACCCGATGGAACAGGCAAGACGAATTGCAAAGTGATGCCGTGCGAGTAATATGACGCACCGCGTCATCGCTGTCAAGTGGATTGACTCATTTTTTTCCCTTGGCTGCAAAAAAAATTTTTCCAGGCGGAGAAGCGTTTCAAGTATTTGTTTTTACATGAGGAAAAATAGAACGCACGCTCGTAACGCAATGCGTCATAATCCCAATGATTACCGAGCCTTGCGCTCTTGGCACACCAGCCCAAAGACACAAGGAACGTCTCCTTGTGACGCAGGACTTCCATGAAACCTTTTCCGGGTTTCGATCGTCATAACAGTCGAAATCTTCCGTTTTCCGAAAAAAAGCCATTCCAGGCCGCCGTAATCCTGATGTATACAATCCCTGGAGCCGGCGGGCACGCCACCCGGCTGAGGAAACGGATCACAAGACCCTGATGAATCGCTGGCGCCCGTGGCCGGGCGGAGGAAAGAAGGCAAAGTGGGTAACAGGATGCTTCGGACATGTTTTTTTCTTGCCGTGATGTCGATGCTGGCTGGTTGCGCGGTCGGGCCGGACTTTGCGCGTCCGGAATTGCCTTTCCCGATTCCGGAGGAATTCGCCGCAGCGGGTGACGTGGAGCAGAGGGCGAGGACGGACCGATGGTGGGAAGGACTGGAGTCGCCGGAATTGAATGCCCTGGTGGAAGGGGTGCTGGAGCGCAACCTGGAGGTCCTGGCGGCAACGGCCGCCCTGGCGGAAAACCGGTTCCACCTGGTGGGGGCCCGTGCGGGCCGCTTCCCCCAGGTGCGCCTGGACGCGTCCTGGCGCCACCAGGGTATGGGTCAGGATGTGGCGACGGACACCACCTCCGTGTCCCTTCCGGCCGCCTTTGAAGTGGACTTCTGGGGCAGGCTTTACCGTCTGGAGGAATCGGCCAGGAGCAGCCTGCTGGCGGCGTCCCACAACCGGGCCGTGGTGGTGCAGAGCGCTGTGGCCCAAACGGTCGTTTCCTGGCTCAACCTGGAATCCCTCGAGCAGCGTCTGGCCATCAACCGGTCCAGCGTCGAGGCGTACAGGCAAAGCGGCGAACTGGTGGAGCGTCGATACAAACGCGGCCTCACCTCGGCGCTTGCCGTGCGGCAGGCGCGCCGCGCACTGGCCCAGGCCCAGGCACGAACGCCTGAGCTGCTTCGCCAGGCCGGCGAGAGGCAGCGGATCCTTTCGATGCTTGCCGCGGTGTACCCGGAGCTGAATGAGCCGGAAGGAATCGACGCAAAGCCGCTGCCCCGGATGCCTCCGATTCCTCCAGGCCTTCCCTCCGACCTTCTTTTGCGCAGGCCCGACGTCCTGGCCGCGGAGGCGAGACTGCACGCATTGTGCGCGCGAATCGGCGCGGCGCGCGCCGCCAGGTTTCCCACCATCAGCCTCACCGGCAATTTCGGATATTCAAGCCAGGAACTGGATCGGTTGTTCACGCCGGAAAACAGACTGTACAGCCTGGCGGCGGGACTCGTGCAGCCCGTGTTCCTGGCGGGAGAGCTCAAGGCGGCGGAGAAGGCGGCCCGGGCTCGCTACGAACAGGGGGTGGCCGACTGGGCGAGAACAGTGCTCACCGCGTTCGCGGACGTGGAACAGGCCCTGTACGAGCACAAGCATCTCGAGGACCGGCGGGACCGGTTGCGCGCTTTTATGGAAGAGGCCGTCGCCACCCAGGAAGTGGCCCAGAGCCGGTACGAACGGGGGCTTGAGGACTACCTGGAGGTGCTGGACGCCCAACAGGCGCGTTATACGGCGGAGGATTCCCTTGCCCAGGCCGAATTGGCCATCCTTCTGAACCGGGTCACCCTGCACAGGGCGCTGGGCGGGGGCTGGGGCTACGCGGACGTGGAACAGGGCATGGACATTCGCGACCATTTACCTTTCTGATATGGGAATTACTATTATGAAACATGTTCCCGTCGCTTCGGGCGGAACTTCCGGCGGCGCGCATCCGATGCCTGCCGTGCAGGTTTTGCCGGACCAACGTTTATTTATAAGGTGAACGAATATGGATTCGGAAGAGCAACGAGCCGGAGGGGACGGTACCGTGTCCCCCATGTCATGTGAAGCCGGTCCGCCAAAACAGGGCAGAGGGCGGCGTGCGGCGCGAATCGCCGTCAGCATCGTGCTCATGGCCGTGTTCGTCGGCGCCGGCGCCCTCCTGTATTCCAGGCTGGCCACCAGCAGGGAGAAGGTGGGGACGCATAAACCGCCCTCGGTCGCGCCCCTGGTCCGGGTGATGGAAGCCGACCCCGGAACCATTACGATGTCCGTGGAGGGGCAGGGCACGGTTGCCCCGTTGCACCGCATCGAACTGGTTCCCCAGGTGGGCGGCGGGGTGGAGTACGTCTCCCCGTCCCTGGTCCCCGGAGGCGCCTTTGAAAAAGGGGAACTCCTGGTGAGGGTGGACCGCCGCGATTACGAACTTGCCGTGACCCTGGCGCGCGCCAACGTAAAGGATTCGGATAGCAGGCTGAAGCTGGCCGAGCAGGAGGCGGAGGCAGCCAGACAGGAGTGGCGGGACCTGTTCGAGGCGGGGTCGGCCGACAGCCCGGAGCCGCCGCCCCTGGTGGCGAGGGAGCCGCAGCTTGACGCTGCGCGCGCCCGGCTTGCCGCCCATCGCGCGGACCTGGAAAAGGCGCTGTTGAACCTTTCCCGCACCGAGTTACACGCACCGTTCGCCGGCAGGGTGCTCACGGAAGGCGTGGACCAGGGCCAGGTTATCACCGCGGGCAGGTCCATTGCCGAGTTGTACTCCACCGAAGCCGCCGAAATCGAGGTGAACCTCGATTCCTCCGACCTTGCATGGATCAGGGTCCCGGGATTCACGGATACGGACGGTCCGGGCTCACCGGCCAGGGTTGCCGCCGGGATCGCCGGGCAGACCCGAACCTGGGACGGCGTGGTGGTCCGGGCAAAGGGCGTGGTGGACCAGGGAACCAGGACCCTTCCCGTGATGGTCCGGGTGGACCATCCTTATGCCACACGGCCTCCCCTGGCCGCCGGGTTATTCGCGCGGGTCACGATCTTCGGCGTGAGCCTCGATTCCGCTTCGGTAGTCCCCCGCGCCGCCCTTCGGGACGGCAACACGGTCTGGATTGTCGACCCGGACGGCAGGCTGCGCTTTCGCAAGGTGGACGTTGCAAGGCTGGCGGACGGCAATGCCGTGGTGCGGTCCGGCCTGGCCGCCGGCGACCGGGTCGTGGTGTCCCGCCTGTCCGCGCCGGTGGAGGGCATGAGTGTCCGGGCCGTTGATACGCCGCCGGAGGAGGACCCTGCATGAAGACCGTCCTCGCCTGGTTCGCCGAGAACCACGTGGCCGCCAACCTTCTGATGGCCTTTCTGATCCTGGCGGGCGTGGTCACGGCCATGAACATCAAGGTCGAAATATTCCCCGAGACCACGCTGGACACCATCACCATTACCACGCCATATCCCGGGGCCTCGCCTTCCGAGGTGGAAGAGGGAGTGGTGCGCCGCATCGAGGAGGCTGTCGCCGGAATCGCCGGGATCAGGCGCATCGATTCCGTGGCCCGGGAGGGAGTGTCCCGGGTTACCGTGGAGGTGATGACCGGCTGGGACCGCAAGGCTCTGCTGGACGAGATCAAGTCCGCGGTGGACCGCATACGGGCCATGCCCGAGGAGGCGGAGGACTCGGTGGTCACGGAGGTGACCCGGCGCAACCTCGTACTCCACGTGACACTGTACGGCGACACCTCGGAACTGACCCTCAAGCGGCTGGCCCAGAGGATCAAGGACGACATCACCGACCTTCCAGGCGTGACCCTCGTGGAGCTTTCCGGCATCCGGGAAAACGAAATTCACGTGGACGTTTCCGAAAACACCCTGCGCAAGTACAACCTCACCCTCGAGGGCGTGGCCCGGGCCATCCGCGAGGCCAGTCTGGACCTCCCGGCGGGCAGCATCAAGACACCCGAAGGCGAGGTTCTCGTACGCACAAAGGGCAGGCTGTACGACGCGGACGACTACCGGGACATCGCCGTCATCAACCGGCCTGACGGCACCCGCGTGACCCTGGGGCGGATCGCGGACGTCTCCGAAGGCTTCGAGGACACGGACGTGGCCGTGCGGTTCAATGGCAAACCCGCGGCGCAGATCGACGTGTACCGGGTGGCGGACCAGAATGCGCTGGAAGTGGCCGACACTGTGCACGAGTACGTGCAAAAACTGCGTCCCACCCTGCCCGAGGGCCTGGATGTCGCGTTTTCCAGAGATCGCTCCACCATCCTGCGCAGCCGGCTGGACCTTTTATCCCGGAACATGGCCATGGGACTCGTGATTGTCGTCGTCCTGCTCGGCCTCTTCCTGAATGTGCGCCTCGCCTTCTGGGTAACCCTTGGCATTCCCATCTCCTTTGCCGCCGGCCTGGCCTGCCTGCCGTGGTTCGACGTGTCCATCAACATGATCTCCCTGTTCGCGTTCATAATGGTGCTGGGCATCGTCGTGGACGACGCCATCGTCATAGGCGAGAACATATTCCGCACCAGCGAGGAGGGCGCCCTGCCCATGACCGCCGCGGTGGAAGGCTCCTACGAGGTGGGCAGGCCCGTCATCTTCTCCGTGCTCACCACCATGGCCGCGTTCAGTCCGCTTCTGCTCGCCGGCGGCGTAATGGGCAACTTCATGCGAAACCTGCCCGTAGTCGTCATCCTCGTGCTCGCCGGTTCCCTGGTGGAGTCCCTCCTCATTCTTCCGGCTCACCTGGGCAAAAGCCGGGCCCTGGCAAGGCACAGGAAACCGGTGCGGGTGGGATTCATGGCCAGGGGGCTCAAATGGGTGGTCAACAAACCCTACGCGGCGGCCGTGGATTTTTGCGTACGCTGGCGATACGCCACGCTGGGCCTTGGAATCGCCTTGCTCATGGCTGCCATGGGAGCGTACGCTGGCGGATACGTGAAGTTCGACTTCTTCCCCCGCCTGGAAGGCGACAGCATCCGCGCCTACATAACCATGCCCACGGGAACGCCCAG
Source organism: Desulfatibacillaceae bacterium (assembly GCA_046542385.1). GTDB lineage: Bacteria > Desulfobacterota > Desulfobacteria > Desulfobacterales > Desulfatibacillaceae > JBKHBM01. The sequence goes on from JBKHBM010000005.1 coordinate 32,998, forward strand.
GGAACGCACGGGGCAGGTGCTGACGGAAATGGAGCAGTCGCTGATGGAGGTGATCGCCGACCTGGACGCGCAAAGGCCCGAAGGCTCACCCTCCCTGTTCGAGCACAGCCAGACGCTTCTGGGCATGCATACGGGACGAAGAGGCGCGCCGACGGATACCGGCGGGCATCTCGGGATGATCATGGTGGAGCTTCTGGAGGGCGAACAGCGCGGGAAGATCATGCCCACGGACATTATCCGCCAGTGGCGCAAGTCGGCCGACAACATCCCGGACATCCAGTCCCTTTCGTTTCGCTCCACCATCCACAGTGCGGGGGAACCCGTCGAGATCCACCTGTCCATGGACGACGACGAGACGCTCTTGACTGCCGTGGACCGGTTGAAGGCGGAACTGGCCGGCTATGACGGCGTGTTCGACATCGAGGACAGTTTCCTGGAAGGCAAAAAGGAACTGCAGCTATCCCTCGGGCCGGCGGCCCGGAGCCTGGGCCTGAACCTGGACGACCTGGCCAGGCAGGTGCGCCATGCCTTTCACGGGGCCGAGGCACTGCGGTTCCAGCGGGGCAACGACGAGATCACCGTGGTGGTCCGCTACCCGGAAACGGAACGCACCTCCCTGGGCGCCATCGAGCGCATGCGCATCCGGACGCCGGAAGGAGACAGGGTGCCCTTTTCCGAGGTGGCCGAAGTCCGGGTGGACCGTGGGTACGAAAGCATCGAACGGGCGCAGCGGCGCAGGGTGGTGAAGGTGGTCGCCGACGTGGACGAGAGCAAGGCCACGGCCGAGGAGATTCGGACCGTTCTCATGAGCGAGGTGATGCCGGCAATGGCCTCGGATTACCCGGGCCTGCGTTACACCATGGAAGGCGAAGGCAAGGAGAGAATGGAATCCCTTGCCGACGTGAAGAAAGGATTCCTCATCGCCCTGTTCGTCATCTACGCGCTTCTCGCCATACCGTTTCGCTCGTTCGCCCAGCCGTTCGTGGTCATGGCGGCCATACCCTTCGGCGTTGCCGGGGCGGTGGCCGGGCATCTGATCATGGGCATGAACATGTCCATCCTCAGCCTTTTCGGCATGGTGGGACTTGCCGGCGTCGTGGTGAACGACTCATTGATCCTGGTGGACAAGGCCAACCGCATACGACAGGATGGGGAGGCTTCCCGGCCCGCCGTGTGCACCGCCGGCGGCATCCGGTTTCGCGCCATCCTGCTCACGTCGCTCACTACGTTCGGCGGATTGCTTCCCATGCTCATGGAGACCAGCAGGCAGGCGAGGTTTCTCATACCCATGGCCGTGAGCCTGGGTTTCGGGGTTCTGTTCGCCACGGTGATTACCCTGGTGCTGATTCCCTGCCTGTATATGGTGCTGGAGGACATCATGGGAGGATGGCGGGCTTTCGGCCGCCTCATGCGCGGTGAGTGATGCGGGTCCGGGACAGGCATGAGCGGGTTGTTTTTCGGGTAGCCAATTCGGATTCGGCCCGGCATGACTAGTTGGAGTCAATGCATGTGTTGGAAGGCCCGGAACCCCTGTGCCAAGAGGTCTGACCAGTATGGGTGCCAGGGTTGGTATGAAGTCAAACCTCTCCCACAACATTTGTCTTCATACTCTCTCATGACAACAATCAACACCCTTTTTCATGCTTTTTTTGCCTCCACCGACCTATTGCCCTTTCTTTGCCGTCCGGGTAAAAAGAAACCAACTGACGGGTCAGTCCGGCAAGTTGACGGCCCGAAACCCAATTCCCGGGAGGTAGCACCTTGAAAACCGCAACCCGCACAACCATCGTGGCCATCGCCATCATCCTCGCCATGCCCGCACTCACCTTCGCGGGCGGATCCTCCAACAACGCATGCGCCACGAAATATCCCGTGGTCCTGGCGCACGGCATGGGCGGCACCGCGGAAATCCTGGGAATCATCGACTATTGGTGGGGAATCGAGCCCGCACTGGAGGACGAAGGGGCCGACGTCTACATCACCGCCATCAATGCCATGGACGGCACGGTGGCCAAGGCCCGGGCCTTCAAGACCCAGCTTCTGCAGATTCTGGCCGTCACCGGCAAGCCCAGGGTCAACCTGATCGGCCACTCCCACGGCACCATCTACAGCCGCTACGCCATCAGCAACCTGGGCCTGGGTCCCAAAATCGCCACCCACACCAGCATCGCCGGCCCGCACCGCGGGAGCTCGGTCGCCGACCTGCTGGTGTACGACACGCCGGGCATCCTGTCCAACATCACCACCGACGCCCTGGACTTCATCTACACCTGGATCTTCGGCGACAACAATCCGGACACCTGCCAGAACCTGTTCGACCTTTGCACGGATTACATGAAGAACGTGTTCAACCCCAATACCCCCAACTACGGCGGCACCTACTACCAGAGCTGGGCGAGCAAGGCCAAGTGGGGCACCCCCAACGTCTTCTTCGGCCCCACCTGGCTGTACATGCTGGCCAAGGAAGGAGCCAACGACGGCCTGGTGAGCGTGAAAAGCGCCAAGTGGGGCAACTTTCGCGGATACGAGGACGCCGCGTGGTGGAGCCCCGGCAACGACCACCTCACCATCGTGGGCCTCATGTTCGGGATCACCCCCGGCTTCAACGCTCCGGACTTCTACGTGGACATCGTGAGCGAACTCAAGGGTTGGGGTTACTGATCAGCGAAGATCAGGGCCGGCCATGCCGGCCCCGCCAGCCGATACGACAAACCCGCGGGAGCAACCGAAAACGGCGCCTCGCGGGTTTTCTTTTTGCAGGGGACGGGCCGGTGGCGATATCTGAAAAAATACCAAAAAAATCAAAATGTTGTAGGTACAAGGCGTATCGTTCCAAATCACCCGCAGGACGCGGCGCGCCGCATCCCTCCTCCCGGACCCGCCGTCACCCCAGGTCCACCAGCCGCGACAATCTTCCCACTACCTGGTCCACGGCGTCCGGATCCTCGAAAACCACCTCGATGGCCTGCTGCGGACACAGGGTGGCGCACCTGCCGCACCCTCGGCACTGGTCGCTTATGACAGCGCGTCCTTCAACCACGGAAATGGCGTCAACAAAGCAGGCGTCCCGCTCGCACACGCCGCAGCCCACGCATTCGTCACCCACTCGTACCGACACTCCCGGAAGCCTTTGGACCTTGCGGCCGACCTCCTGGTCGATAACGGGGAGAACCCGCCACAGACAGCAGCACGGACAGCAATGGCAAATGGTCATCAGCCGTTCCTTGGGCCATGCGTTCATCCACACCGCGTCCAGCTTGTTCCGGCCCACCAGGTGCACGAGACCGGCTTCCCGGCATTTTTCGAGATGCGCCAGCGCCTCCTCCACGGTGGCCTCCCTGCCGAAGGCGGGGTTGATCCTGGTGGTGGATTCGCCGAGGAAGACGCAGCCCAGGTTCGTGGGATAATCCTCGCATTTCGCGGCGTCCCGGCACAGGCACGAGTGCATGATGAATCTGCGGGATGCGGTTTTCACGAAATGTTCGGCCACGGCCGACGGCAATACCGTGTCTCCGGGAGGGGGAAGGGTGGCATTGATCTCCACCACCCTGTTGTCGGGCAGGTAGTAGATGTCGTCCCCATTGAACAGGGCGAGGTCGATGAGCCTGCCGAGCAGGGGGACGCGTGTTGCCCGGGCGAGCAGGAACCGGGCAGGGAACAGGTGTTTGAGCAATTCGCGAAACCAGACAGGACTTGCCATGAGTTCCTCCGGATGTCTTCATTTGATTTATGATCCTTCGTCCGTCCGGGGCATTCTGCCTCAGGACGGACATACAGGCAACAACCGTCCTCGGTTGTCTGCGTCATTTTTTCGCGGTGAACCGGGGCGTGGCAAAAAATAGCTTGACATTGCCAGCCCCAATCATCTATCTCTCAAAACAGGTGTCAACTCAAATGTTTTCAGGGAAGCAAACCATGCGCGAGCTCGGCAACAAGACATTCTGGTGGTGGTGGTGGACCATCCGGGGGCGTGCGCACGGATGCCTGCCTGAGTAGAGCACCAGGCAAAACAGGGCAAAAACAGACCGTGGGCCGCCTCGAGGCTCGCGGTCTTCGTGTTTTTGGAGGCCGTGGGAAGTTCCCCCGGCCTTTTGTTTTTTGCAGCCTGTTGAAAAACGCGATCTGCGGCGTTGCACTTCGTCCCTCGTCGACGCGACATACTTTGGGTACGCCTTGCTCCTCGGAACTCGCGCGCCTTGCATCTCATCGTGTTTAAACAGGCTGCGAATTTCGATGGTTTTCAACAGGCTGTCAGGGGATGGCACAAGATACGTCGGACAAACCGGAAAACAGGGGAAAGGGGATCGAAACATGCTGCTGGTAATGCGCAAGGGGGCGACAGAGGAACAGATCGGGTCCGTGGTGCGAAAAATCCAGGCCATGGGCTGCGAGGCAAGGGAGATACCCGGAGGCGAGCGGGTCGCCATCGGCATCCTGCACAACAAGGGCGCGCTGGACCCCTCGGACTTTCTGTCCATGCCCGGTGTGCGCCAGGCCCTTCCGGTGACCAGGCCGTTCAAGCTGGTATCCCGCGAATTCCATCCCGAGGACACCGTCGTGCGGGTACTCGGCGCGAAAATCGGTGGCGGCGGCATGTGCATCATGGCCGGTCCGTGCGCCATCGAGAGCGAAAAACGCGCGCTGGCCATCGCCGAGGCGGTAAAGGCGGCGGGCGCCACCATGTTCCGCGGCGGGGCGTACAAGCCGCGCACGTCTCCCTACTCGTTCCAGGGGCTGGGCGAGGAGGGACTAAAAATTCTGGCGAAGGTTCGGGAGGAAACCGGTCTGCCCGTTGTCACCGAGGCCATGGACGTCCTGCTTTTCGACAAGGTGGAGGAATACGCGGACGTGGTCCAGATCGGCGCGCGGAACATGCAGAACTTCAGCCTTTTGCGCCGGGCCGGCCAGTCCCGCCGCCCGGTGCTGCTCAAGCGGGGACTTGCCGCCACCATCGACGAGTGGCTAATGGCCGCCGAGTACATCATGGAGGGAGGCAATTCCAGCGTAATCCTGTGCGAAAGGGGGATCCGCACGTTCGCCCCCCACAGCCGCAACACCCTCGACCTGTCCGCCATTCCCGTGGTCCGCAGGGAAAGCCACCTTCCCGTCATCACGGACCCCAGCCACGCGGGCGGCCATCGCGAGCAGGTGCTGCCTCTGGCACTGGCCTCCACCGCCGTGGGCGTTGACGGGTTGATGATCGAGGTGCACAACGAACCGGACAAGGCCCTGTCCGACGGAGGCCAGTCCCTGTATCCCGAACAGTTCGCCGAACTGGTGCGCCAGACGGACGCCATCCACGAACTGGTGGCGCACGAAAAGACAGGGGACGCGGTCGAAATGGCCACGGCGTCCTGAAAACCCGCCGGACAGGAAGGTACGAGAATGATACTGAGTCGATTTCCGGACAAAAACGAATTCATCGAACTGTCCAAAAAGGGCAACCTGGTCCCGGTTTGCGTCGAAATCCTGGGCGACACCCAGACCCCGGTGTCCGCCCTGGCCAAGCTGGACCGCGAGGACGGCCCCCTGTTCCTCCTCGAGAGCGTCGAGGGCGGCGAACGCTGGGGCAGGTACAGCTTTCTGGGTACCGATGCCCGGTACAAGGTCAGCGTGTACCGGGACACCGTGGAGGTGGAAAACAGGTGCGAATCCGAGAGCATCGAGCACGGCGGCGATCCCCTTGCCGTGCTGCGCGGCCTCATGAGCCGGTTCAGGCCGGTCAGCCTGCCGCAACTGCCGCGCTTCTGGGGAGGCATGGTCGGCTACTTCACCCACGAGTCGGTGAGCTTCATCGAGCAGGTGGACAACAAGCTGCCGGAGGACGTGCCGCTGGCCGACTTCCTCATAACCGGCGACCTCCTCATTTTCGACAACGTGCGCCACACCATAACACTGGTGGCTCACGCATTCCTGGACGAGGAGGACAGCCCGGAGGCGGGTTACGAGAGGGCGTCGGCACGGCTTTCCGTCATGCTGGAACGCCTGGGCCACCCCACGCCCAGAAGATTCATGGCCGGCGTACAGAAACAGGCCCGCCTGGAGCCCGTATTGAAGCCCGACGATTACAGGAACATGGTCAGGGAGGTCAAGCACCATATCACCGAGGGGGACGTGATCCAGTGCGTGATCTCCCAGCCGTTCCGATGCACCGCGCCGGTGGACCCCTGGGGGCTGTACAGGGCGCAGAGATACGTGAATCCTTCGCCGTACATGTACTTCATGCGGCTGGGCGAGACCACGCTGGTGGGCTCCTCGCCGGAGACCATGGTGCGCCTGGAAAACGGCGTTGCCACCCTGCGGCCCATCGCCGGGACCCGGCCCAGGGGGCGCACCGAACAGGAGGACCGCGGGCTGGCGGACGAGTTGCTTGCCGACCCCAAGGAACGGGCCGAGCACCTCATGCTGGTGGACCTGGGCCGCAACGACCTGGGCCGCGCCGCGTTGACCGGCACTGTCCAGGTCACGGACCTCATGGTGGTGGAACGCTACAGCCACGTCATGCATCTCGTGTCCAACATAACCTGCGACCTGGCCGGCGGCATGGACGGATTCGACCTCTTCCGAGCCTGCTTTCCGGCGGGGACGTTGACAGGCGCGCCCAAGGTGCGGGCCATGGAGATCATCTCCAGCCTGGAAAGGACGGCCCGTGGTCCCTACGGCGGAGCGGTGGGCTATTTTTCCTTTACCGGAAACATGGACCTTGCCATCACCATCCGCACGGCGACCATCCGCGACGGGCAGTTGACCGTGCAGGCTGGCGCCGGCATCGTGGCGGATTCGGACCCGGAGCGGGAGCGCGAGGAAACGGTCAATAAGGCCATGTCCATACAGAGAGCCATCGAGCTGATCAACCAGGGCTCGTAGGACGACCGTTTCGGGAGTTCGAACCGCGGCGTTGCGACACGTCCCGGGCAGGCGCGGGCCCACGGGACGAAACCCGGTTTCATCCGGTCAGTACAATGGGAGGAACACCATGATTCTCATGATCGACAACTACGACTCGTTCACCTACAACCTGGTCCAGTACCTCCTGGTCCTGGGCGCGGACGTTGACGTGGTGCGAAACGACAAGGCCACGGTGGCCGAACTCTTGAAACTCTCTCCCGCCGGAGTGGTCATCTCCCCGGGACCGGGGCGGCCCGCGGACGCCGGAGTGTCCGTGGATCTCGTCAGGGAATGCGCCGGACGGATACCGGTGCTGGGGGTCTGCCTCGGACACCAGAGCATTGCCCAGGCCTTTGGCGGCGTCATCGTCAAGGCCGGACGCCTCATGCACGGCAAGACATCCGAGGTCACCACGGACGGCAAGGGCGTCTTCCACAGGATTCCCGACCCGTTCACGGCCATGCGCTACCACTCCCTGGCAGTGGAGGAGGCCACGCTGCCGGGCTGCTTCGAGATTTCGGCAAGGGCGGACGACGGCGAGATCATGGGCATCCGGCACAGGGAATACGCGGTGGAGGGCATCCAGTTCCACCCGGAGAGCATCATGACCGTGGTGGGCAAGCGGATTCTGCGTAATTTTTTGAGAACCACGGGTGAAACGGGCGACCGGAAGGTCGCGTAAGGCTGGGGAAGGGACTGATCATGTACAAGGACGCATTGTTGCGGATCGTGGCGCGGCAGGACCTGGACGAGGAGCAGATGACCCGGGTCATGGACTCCCTCATGGACGGGGAGCTGACGGATACCCAGGTGGCGGCGTTCATGGCCGCCCTGGCCACCAAGGGCGAAACGTTCGCGGAACTGGCCGGCGCGGCCCGCTCCATGCGCCGCAAGGCTGTCCGGGTCCAGGTGCAGGCTCCCGTCGTGGTGGACACCTGCGGCACCGGGGGCGACGCCGCCGGCACGTTCAACATATCCACCACCGCGGCCTTCGTGGTGGCGGGAGCCGGTGTTACCGTGGCCAAGCACGGCAACCGCTCCATTTCCAGCAAGTGCGGAAGCGCGGACGTGCTCGAGGCCCTGGGTTTGCGGCTGGACGTGGACGCCGAGATCGTGGAGGAGGGCATCGGCGTGTGGGGCATCGGTTTTCTCTTCGCCCCCCTGTACCACGGCGCGCTCCGTCACGCGGCCAAAGCCCGCGCCGAGGTGGGCATCCGTTCAATATTCAACATGCTGGGACCCTTGTGCAATCCGGCCGGCGCCAACTGCCAGCTGCTGGGCGTGTTCGCCCCCGAGTTGTGCGAGATGTTCGCCCAGGCATTGAAGCTCCTGGGCACGAAACGGGCCATGGTGGTGCACGGACACGACGGCCTGGACGAGATTTCCGTGTGCGCGCCCACCAGGGTGACGGAATTGAACGACGGATTGATTCGCACCTACGACATCGACCCGGAACAGTTTCTGGGCAGGACCGTCAACGCCGGGGATCTTGCGGGCGGGACTCCCGCGGACAACGCGCAAATCGTGCGAAACATTCTGGGCGGTGAAAAGGGTCCCCGCAGGGACGTGGTGGTGGCCAACGCGGGCATGGCCCTGGTTGCGGCCGGCGCCGCGGAAACCTTTGCCGACGGCATGGGCAAGGCGGGTGATGCCATCGATTCGGGCTCGGCAAGGCGTAAACTGGAAGGCCTGATACAATTCACCGTGGACAACGCGGATTAGCGGGACAGGGGTTGCGGCCCTGAAAGGATGGTTAAACCGATGGCCACGTTTCTGGAAAATATCCTGGAGCACAAACGCAAGGAAGTGGAACAGGCGGCGCGCAGGATCTCTGAAAACGAACTGCGCCGCCGGGCGGAAAACCGCATGGACCTGCGGCCGTTCTTCTCGACCCTGCTGGTTCCGAAAAACGGGGACGCCAACGTGATCGCGGAAATCAAACGGGCCTCGCCGTCCAGGGGTCCCATCCGTCCGGACCTGGACCCGGCGGAACTGGCGGTCCGGTACGAGGCGGGAGGCGCCTCCGCGCTTTCCGTGCTGTGCGACGTGCGTTTTTTCGGCGCCCACCCCAATGACCTGGCGGAGGCAAGAAAGGTGGTGAGCCTGCCCGTGCTGCGCAAGGACTTCATCATTTCCACGTACCAGATTCATGAAACCGTGGCAATGGGTGCGGACGCGGTCCTCCTCATCGTGCGGGCCCTGGATCCCGGATTCCTGCGGGACGCCATAGAACTGTGCGGCGGTCTGGGTCTGGCCGCGCTGGTGGAGGTGCATGACGACGGGGAGATGGAGCGTGCGATCAAGGCCGGCGCGCGTCTGATCGGCATCAACAACCGCAACCTGGACACCTTCGGGGTGGACCTTGCCACCACGGAAAGGCTGGCGACACAACTCGGCCCGGCCCACATCGCCGTGGCGGAAAGCGGAATAGGGGGCAGGGAAGACGTAAAACGGCTGGTTGCCGCGGGGATACACAACTTTCTGGTGGGCGAGAGCCTGGTGCGTTCCGATGACCCGGCCGCGGCCCTGCAGGGGTTTATGCGCGATTGAGGACCGTTGGCGCTGGCGTGCCGCCGCCCCGGGAATCCTTTGCCGATTCCGGAACAGCAGGGTCTTCGTGCGAACAACAAGACAAATGAAGTCCACAACGTTTCCGGGAAGGGGGTAACCCATGGTCCAGGTCAAGATCTGCGGCATAACAACACCAGCGCAGGCCAGACAATGCGTGGACGCGGGCGCGTCCGCCGTCGGCCTCGTGTTCCACCCCAAAAGTCCGCGATTCGTCACCATTGAGGAGGCAAGGAAAATCCGTGCCTCCGTGCCGGGAGACGTGGCGCTGGTGGGCGTGTTCGCGGACGAGGTCTACGAGGGTGTAATGGGGCGTGTGCGCGGGTGCGGCCTGGACGTGGTGCAACTGCACGGACACGAGGCCCCGGGCGTCATAGCGATGCTGGCCGAGGTGGGCAAGCCCGTGGTCAAGGCCCTGTTCCAGAACAGGCCGCCATTGTTTGACGAAACAGGGTACGAGGGCGCCAGGGCGTATCTCGCCGAATGCGCGGGCGACGCGCTGCCCGGCGGGAACGGCCTTTCCTGGGACTGGTCGCGCGCCTTGCCGCTGAAGGAGAAAAAGCCCCTGGTGCTGGCCGGCGGACTGGACCCGGAAAATGTTGCCGAGGCCATTGCCGGGGCGGGGCCGGACGCCGTGGACGTGAGTTCCGGCGTGGAAAGGGCCCCGGGAGACAAGGATATCGACAAGGTAAGGCGGTTTCTGGCCGCGGTGCGAAATGCGCCGGAGGCCGGTACCGCAAGGAGGGTGTTCTGATGCGGACTGAACCGGGGCAAACCGGCGTGCCGGACAGCCGGGGATATTTCGGCCACTACGGCGGCCGGTACATAGCGGAAACGCTCATGCCCGCCATACTTGAACTGGAAAAGGCGTATGAAACGGCCCGGGAGGACGAGTCCTTCCGCGTCGAACTGGCACACCTTTTCAAGCACTACGCCGGCCGGCCCACGCCGCTGTACTTCGCGAGCCGGCTGACGCAAAAACTGGGCGGATGCAGGGTTTACCTGAAGCGCGAGGACCTGAACCACACCGGCGCCCACAAGATCAACAACGTGCTGGGACAGGCGCTGCTGGCCCGTTTCATGGGCAAGACCAAGGTCATCGCCGAAACCGGGGCGGGACAGCACGGAGTGGCCACGGCCACGGCGGCGGCCTTGTTCGGCATGGAGTGCAAGGTGTTCATGGGCACCGAGGACGTGGCGCGGCAGGCCCCCAACGTGGCGCGAATGAAGCTGCTGGGCGCCGAGGTACTGCCCGTGCCTTCCGGCACCGGAACGCTCAAGGACGCCATGAACGAGGCCATGCGATACTGGGTCGGGGCCGTGGCCGACACCTTTTATGTAATCGGCTCGGTGGCCGGTCCCCATCCGTACCCGAAGATGGTGCGGGACTTCCAGGCCGTCATCGGCGAGGAGACCCGGGAACAGATACTGGAAGCCGCGGGAAGGCTGCCCGACCTTCTCGTCGCCTGCGTGGGCGGCGGCAGCAACGCCATGGGCATGTTTCACCCCTTTTACGGCGACGACGCGGTGGAATTCGTGGGCGTGGAAGCCGCGGGCAGGGGGGTCGAAACCGGCAAGCACGCGGCTACCCTGTGCGCGGGTTCCGTGGGCGTGCTCCACGGCTCCAGGTCCTACCTGTTGCAGACCCCGGATGGCCAGATCCTGGAAGCCCATTCCATCTCGGCGGGCCTTGACTATCCGGGCGTGGGGCCCGAGCATTCCATGCTCAAGGAGTCGGGCAGGGCGCGCTACGTGTGCGTCACGGACAAGGAAGCCCTGGATGCGTTCAGCCTTCTGGCGAAAACCGAAGGCATCCTCCCGGCCCTGGAAAGCTCCCATGCCCTGGCCTGGGCCGCCCGGGAGGCGCCGCGACGCCGGGCGGACGACATACTGGTGGTGAACCTTTCGGGACGGGGGGACAAGGACCTGGACATCGTCACCGGCGAACTGCGCAAACAGGGGGTGGAATTATGAACAGGATGGCGAAAACGTTCAGGACCCTGGCGGACAGGAACGAAAGTGCGCTGGTGGGGTTTGTCACCGCCGGAGACCCGGACAGGCATCGTTCCATGGAAATCATCCGGGCCATGTGCGACAACGGCGTGGACATCCTGGAACTGGGCGTGCCGTTTTCCGATCCCACGGCGGACGGCCCGGTGATCCAGCGATCCTCGCAACGGGCCTTGAAAAAGGGGATGAACCTTGCCGGAGTGTTGGAGATGGTACGGGAAATCCGGACCTTTTCCGAGGTCCCGGTCGTTGTGTTCAGCTACTACAATCCGATTCTGTCCTACGGCCTGTCGCGTTTCTACGATGACGCCACCAGTGTCGGCGCGGACGGTGTGCTGGTGGTGGACCTGCCGCACGAGGAATCCGACGAGATGGTGGACCAGTGGAGTGGAGAGGCGCTGGACCTGATCCGGCTGGTGGCTCCCACGACGCCAAGGGACAGAATGAAGGACATCGCGGACCGCTCCTCGGGCTTCCTTTACCTCGTGTCCATGACCGGAGTCACGGGAAGCGGGGGGCTGAACACGGAAGCGGTGGCGGCCATCGTCGAGGGATTGAAAAGCGTCACCGACCTGCCGGTGGCCGTGGGTTTCGGCATCTCGACCCCCGAGCAGGTCACGGCGGTGGCCAGGGTCGCCGAGGGCGTGGTGGTGGGCAGCGCCTTTGAGCGGCTTATCGAGGAGAACCAGGACTCCCCGGACCTGGTGGACAGGATGGCGGAGTACACCCGGTCGCTGAAACAGGCAACGGTTCGGTGACGATTCCGGATTTTTGAATCAGTTGGAAATCATGTGCCGGCTCCCGGGCCGGCACGTCGGTTTCGGGGTTCAGCCGTCGAAGATCTTCCCCGGGAGGGATTCCGCGAGCGAAACCCCGACTCCCGCAGTGGTAAGACCAATTGCCCGCAAAACTTGCAAACATGGAAAAAAACGGTTAATGAACGCTCTGACAATTCACGGGCAACAAGGGGAATCACGCATTCTCGTGGGAGAGGCCCTGGCCCGGGCGGACCAGTATCTCCCGGCGGGCAGGTGCGTGGTCATCACGGACACCAACGTGTCCCGTCTGTACCGGGACCGGTTTCCCAACGCTCCGATTATCACGGTGGGCACGGGCGAGGCCGTGAAGACGCTGGACACGGTCCGGGATATTTACACGCGACTCCTGGATCTGGCGGCCGACCGCTCCACCTTCCTTTTGGGGATCGGCGGCGGCATCGTCTGCGACATCACCGGATTCGCGGCTGCGACATACATGCGCGGCGTGCGCTTCGGATTCGTCGCCACGACCCTTTTGGCGCAGGTGGACGCCAGCGTGGGCGGCAAGAACGGGGTGAACTTCTCCGGGTACAAGAACATCGTGGGCACGTTCACCCAGCCGGAGTTCGTGATCTGCGACCCGCAAGTGCTGGCCACTCTGCCGAAAAAGGAAGTGGCCTGCGGCTTCGCCGAGATCGTCAAGCACGCTCTCATCGCCAGCCAGGATCTTTTCGGTTTCCTCGAATCGGTGCCTGATCGGGCAATCGTTCTGGACGAGGCAGTGGTAAACAGGGCGGTGCTGGAATCCGTGCGGATCAAGTCCTCGGTCGTGTCCACGGACGAACGCGAGGCCGGGGAGCGCAAGAAGCTCAATTTCGGCCACACATACGGCCACGCCCTGGAAAAGGTGGTGGGCGTGAGCCACGGCGAGGCCGTGGCCGCCGGAATGATGGTGGCTGCGAAAATGTCGGCCAACCGTGGCATGCTGCCGCAACGGGACGTGGAACGCACTGCACGTCTTCTGAAAAACCTGGGCCTGCCCACGGTTGTGGAGGCGCCCCGGGACGGGGTGCTGGACGCCATGGCCAGGGACAAGAAGCGCCGCGGCGACACCATCGACTTCGTGCTCCTGGACGGCCTGGGCAGTGCTGTCGTGCGGTCCGTGGAGTTGAGCGAGCTTTCCCGGGTCGTACCTGGAGAATAGAGGCGAGGAACCATGGACAAACCTGTGTGGCGAACAATTCGCCTCATTCTGGCCTGCCTTGTGGTGTTGCCCGCCGCGGCCGGCGCCAATTCCCCCCTCATGGTGGAGCAAGCCAGAAAGCACGTGTTGATCGTCGGATACACCAGGGGCGAAACAATGGTCACGTTGAGCCCGGAGGTTTCGGGCAGGGTGGTGGCCGTGAACCACGAGGTCGGCGACATTGTCGGCGACGGGCCCGTGGTGGAGATCGACACCACCTTCATCGACTACAAGATCCAAAGCACCCTGGCTTCCATGGACCGCGTGAACGCCGCGCTGGCACAGGCTGACACGGCCGTCGCCTACCTGAAAAAGGAATTCGAGCGCATGGACGCCTTGTACCAGGGGCAGCGGGCCACCGAGGTGGGGCGCGACGCGTCCGAGTTCGAATGGAAGCGGGCCGTGCATGAAAAGCAATCGCTCATAGCGGAAAAGGCCTCCCTTGAAGTGGCCCTCGCCGAACTTCGCGAGAGAAGGAAACGCCACGACATAACAGCGCCCGAGGGCTGGGTTGTCGTGGGAAGGCACGTGGAAGAGGGCGAGACAGCTTCTCCGGGCGTGCCCGTTGCCGTGGTCGGCAACTACGGGTCCCTGGTGGCGCCCCTTTCCCTGTCCGACAGGGAGTACTCCGCCCTGCGGGACCAGCCGGATGCTTTCGACGTCTTCGTGGACGGCCTGCCGGCCAGGGCCCGGATTCATCATGTCAATCCCGCGTTCGATGAGCGAACGCGCAAGCTGGCCGTGGAACTGATCCTGGTTGGCTGGGAGGGCGAGCGCAGGGGCGGGCTCAAACTGGAACTGCCCTTGAACATCCGGGCCGAGGGGGTCATGGTGCCCGAGTCCGCGATCATCAACCGGTATGACAACCCCAGGGTCAAGGTGGCGGCCACGGGCGAAGTCGTACCCGTGCTGGTGCTGGGCACATACGACGCCCGGGTCATCGTGGCGGAAAACGCCAAGCTGCCTCCAGGTACGGAACTGGCACCCGCAGGGGATATTTAGCACCACGCGGCAAAATGCGATACTAACCGGAGGCGCGCCAGGCATATGAAACCCGTTGTCCGATTCACCCTGCGCCAGGCCGTGTTCCTGAACGTCCTGTTCGTCATACTGCTCATTGCCGGCGTGTTCTCCCTGGTAAGCCTGCCCGTTGAAAACTGGCCCGTCGTGGATCTGGGCAAGGTCTTCATCCACACCAATTATTACGGCGCCTCCTCCGGGGACGTGGAGCAACTGGTTACCCGGGAGCTGGAGGACGCCCTGGACGACCTCGAGGACGTCGAGTACATCCAGTCCTTTTCCTACAGGAACTTTTCCTCCATCGAAGTCAAGTTCATCGACGACACCGATTACAAGGATCTGTACGACGAGTTGAGGTTCCGGGCGCTGAACGCTCTGGAGGAGCTTCCCGAAGGGGCCGAAGAGCCCAGCTTCCTCTTCGTGGACACGTATGCATGGCAGCCGGTGGTCACCGTGAACCTGTCCGGTTCCATGCCCCAGCGGAGCCTCAAGCTCCTTGCCGAGGAACTGAAGGCCGAACTGCTGTCCATCGACGATGTCCGCAACGTCGACATCCGCGGTGAATACGAACGGGAATTCCACGTTTCCCTGGACCCCGAAAAGCTGCGGCGCCTGGGCGTCACCTTCGACCAGGTTTCAGCCGCCATCACCGCGGCCAACACCAAGATACCCACCGGCCGCTTCCGCACGGAAACCGGCACCTACGTGCTGGAAACCGGCAACCGCATGGAATCACAGGCCGAGGTTCTGGACGTGGTGGTGCGCAGGGACGGCGACGGTTCCTTTGTCAGGGTGCGGGACCTCGTCACCAACGCCCGTCTAACGCACCGGGACCCCTACGTGATACCGTCCGTTGACGGCAAGGACACGTTGCGGCTGTGGGTGATCAAGGAGGACGACGGCAATGCCGTGACCGTGTCCGACAAGGTCCGGGCCGTGTCCCGGCGCTTCGTGGAGGACCGGGCCGGGGAAGACCTGGAAGTCGTGTTCACCCAGGATTCCAAGATCGAAATCAACGACTCGGTGAACACCCTGGGCGGCAACCTCCTTCTGGGCATGGCGCTGGTGGTGGCCGTGCTGTGGTACACCCTGGGCTTCAGGAACGCGCTGCTCACCGCCATCGGCATTCCATTCTCGTTTCTGTGCACCCTCATCATCATGTATGCGACGGGGCTCACGCTCAATACCATCACCCTGTTCTCCTTTGTCCTTGTCACGGGCATCATGGTGGACGACGCGGTGATCATCATCGAGAACGTGTACCGCCACATGCAAATGGGCAAGGGCAAGAAGGAGGCCATTGTGGACGGCACGGCCGAGGTCATGCTGCCTGTCTTCGCCTCGGCCCTTACCACCGTGCTGGCGTTTCTGCCCATGTTGATCATGACCGGCAGCACCGGAGAGTTCTTTTCCTATGTGCCCAAAACGGTAACGTACGCCCTCGCCGCGTCCTTGCTGGAGGCCCTGTTCATCCTGCCGGTACACATTATGGACTGGGGCCCAAAGGCATCCACCCGTGAAGTGGTGGATGAGGACATCGATCCGTTCGCCCACCTGCAAAGCGGCATCTTCGCCCACATCTGGAAGGCTTACCGCGCCGTGGTCCAGATGCTCATGAAACACAAGGCCGCCACGCTGTGCGTGGTCACGGGGCTGTTTTTCGCGAGCGTGGTCATCCTGGTGCTGTCCGCCCTGGGCATAAGGACGCTGATTCCGGTGAAGTTCTTTCCGGGCAACTATTTTCGCTACCACGTCACCCTGTCATTGCCCGTGGGCACGCCCATCGAGGTGACCGACGAGGTGGTGCGCGATCTGTCCCGAAAGATCATGTCCTACGGGCCGGGACAGGCCCAGTCCACCTCGGGAGCGGCGGGCTATTACGAGGACGAGGATTTCCAGAGGAAGAGCGGCGACCACCACGGCCAGATTATCGTCACGCTGCCCGAGGACGAGATACGGAATTTCCCGGACAATCCGAAAGACGATCCCATGCGCCACCTGCAGTTCATTCGCGAGGCCCTGCGGGACCACATCAGGGCGAAGTACGCCGATTCGAGGTTCCAACCCGAGGTCAAGGTATTCGAGGAGTCCACCGGGCCGCCGGCCGGCAAGGACGTGAACATCCGCGTATCCGCCCATACCCTTGCCAGGGCAGAGGAGGGGGCGGAACGGATTCTCGCGTTCATGCGCGGTGAGCCGGAGTTGAAGGATCTGCGCGAGATCGAGGACAATCGACCTGAATACCAGAGGGCCGCCGTGTTCAAGCCCGACGAGGAAAGGATATGGGAGTACGGCTTGACGCCTTCCGCGGTCACCGCCGTGGTGGCCGGGGCATTGAACGGACTCCCCGCCGGCCGTTACCGCACCCGTTACGAAGAGGTGGACCTCATGGTGAGGCTCGCCAGGGATTATGACAAGGCCAATCCGGCAAAGGCCGGACTGGAGCATCCCGCGGATGTGCTGGATGTGCCCGTGGTGGAGCACAGCGCCGCGCCCATACTGGTTCGTGACGTGGTGAGCCTCGAATACGAGTGGGAACCCAATGTCCTGGCCGGATACAAGGGCCAGCCAACGGTCACGATCAAGGCGGACATCCTCGAAGGCTCGGACCTGTCGTCGGCGCGGGTGACCAAGCTGGTGGAAGACTTCATCGGGAACAACGAGATGGCGGGAACGGCTGTTTCCTTTGGCGGCGAGTTCGACGCCACCCGGCGTTCCTATCAGTCCCTGGCATATGCCTTTGCCATTGCTCTGCTGGGCATCTACATGGTTCTGTCCTCCCAGTTCAACAACTATTTTCAGCCGTTCATCATCATTTCCGCGGTTCCCTTTGCCTTCACCGGCGTGGTTCTGGGCCTGTTTCTGACCGGTACGACCTTCACCATAGGCAGTTTCATGGCCGTGGTGGGCCTGGCCGGCGTGGCGGTCAACAACTCGTTGCTGCTGATCGACTTCATCAACAACCGGGTGGCGGCGGGCAAGCCGCTTCGGGACGCCATCCTGGAATCGTGCGCGGCACGAATGAGACCGGTCATCATCACCACGGTGACCACCACTCTGGGTCTTCTGCCCATGGCCATCGGCATCCCCAGAAAATCCCTTTCGTGGTCGCCCATGGCCATGGCTTTCGTGGCCGGGCTGGCCATGTCCACGATATTGACCCTTCTGGTTGTGCCGATCGAGTACGAGATGTTTGACAAGCTGAGGCGTTTCGCGCAAAAAGTAAAGCGCGGCAGACATGAACCGGAAATCCCGGAGCCACAGGCTCCCGGGCATAGCCGGTAACGAGGACCCAAGCAGACATTCGGGAGCCCAATGGCATGCGTACACTGAGTTGGATACTGGCCGTGTTGCTTTTCGCCTTTCCCGCCGCGGCCGGGGCGGTCACAATGGAAGAAGCGGTGGAGTACGCCGAGCAGTATGCGGACGACGCCCGGATAGCCCGGGAAACGGCCACGGAGATAGAGGCCCGGGGGCGGCAGACCACGGCATTCATCTGGCCCCAGGTAAACGCGTCGGCAAGCTACCTCGAAATCGGCGACAACCGGGAGGAAAACCGCATGTTCCCGTTTCTCAACACTCCGGAACGGGACATCAGCGCGGAGATCGCGGGTTCCCAGGTCCTGTTCGCCGGCATGCGCATCTGGAACAGTCTGGACCTGAAGGACAACCTTTACGAGCAGGCGGATTTCACGGTGAAAACCGGGGTCCGGGACGTCCGGGGCAACGTCAGGCAGGCATTCGACGAGGTTCTGCTGGAAAGGGCCAACGTGAAAATCCTGGAGGATCGTGTGGAACAGCGGAGGGCCGAGTTGAAGGACGCCAACGACCTCTGGGAGGCGGGCGTGGCCACTCCCCTTGACGCCAGGCAGGCCAACCTCAACCTGAATTTCAGCCTGGACGCCCTGACATCCGGCCAGGTCAGCTACGAGGAGGCCCTCATCGATCTCAATACCGTCATGGGTGTGCCTCCGGGAAACGAGCTGCTGGTGCCCGAGGGCCGGCTGGAGGACCATCCGGACATGGACCTTCTGCTGGACAAACTGCGGGACGCGCTGGCCCGGGACGACCTGCTGGACCTCAACTCCACGCGGATACGGAAGGCCGGGGCCCGGCTGGAGCAGGACATCGCGAAAGGCGGATACTACCCGGAGGTGGCCTTCGTGTCCCAGGCGGAAAGCAGCGGCCCGGAATTCGACGAAATGGACGAATCCTGGGCCGTGGGAATACAGATGAACTGGGCCATTTTCGAGGGCTGGCTGACGAGGGCCAAAACCGCCGCGGCCGCGGCCAGGGTCCGGCAGATCGAGCATGGATACCGGAAGACCCGCAGGGACCTGTCCGGACGGATCGAGTCCTTCGAGGTGAACCTCAAGGCGCTTCGCAAGCGGATCGAACTGCAAAAGGAGGCGGTGTCCCTGTCCAGGGAGAATTACGAGGATGCCCGGGGACAATACAGGGCCGGCACCATCACCCTCACCAGGTTGGGGGATTTTTCCCTGGCCTATGCCGAGGCCCGGTTCAACCTGGCCCGGCTTTATTACATCCAGCGCCGGTTGGCCAGGGGCATGGAGTCGCTGTTGAACGCTTGAGCGATGGCGGGACGGGAACGGCTCGGGTGCGGCCCGGAGCCGGACCGGTTTCTCCATCCAGGTGGTGGAGAATTGAAAAACTTCAGGTTTTTCGCGGGTTATGGGGGTGCGGCCAGGGCTTCGAAGGGCAGGGTGGGCGGGTCTCGGGGAGGCGGCCCCAGCCCCCCGTAGCGTCCCTGTTTCAAAAGGCCGGTCTATGTTAATGTTTTGACTTGATTTTCCGACGGAAACCTGCCATTGTCGTTCAAAGAGTCGGGGACCTCCAACGCTTCTGACAGGAAATTCGAGAACGCAATCATGCCGGACGATTACGGCAAGGGTGAACGGCCGGGCCGTCGCCCGACATGAAAACGGGTGCCTCCGCGAATGACGTTTCGCGGATTTTACCACGGAGGCAGCTCGTTTTTTTTGGGCTACCAGCGGGCATCCGGCCAGGATTGCGAAAATCATTGATAATTACCGGAAATCGGGTAATCTTTGCACGGTATTTGACCACGACAGGCAAGGTGCCCGACGGTTCGACCCCGTTTTCAGGCAATCAAAATCGTTCCGGCATGCCATGAACGCGTGACGAGCGTGTTTGCGTACTCTTCGAAGGGGGCAAGATCAAGGAGGTGTCTGAATGAGACGTGTGGCCACGAAAGCGATGTTCGTCATGATGCTGGTGTTGTTCGCGCTGGCGCCGGCCGCCCAGGCAATCGAGATGGACCTGGTCATCGGCTTGAACATCCCGAAGACGGGACCGTACCGCACCCAGGGCGAAGACGAGGAGATGGGCTACAAGCTGGCCATCGAAAGCATCAATGAAAAGGGCGGTGTTCTCGGCCGGAAGCTCACTTATATCCTGCGGGACAGCAAAAGCCAGCCAGCCCTGGCTGCCGAGAACACACGGGAGATGATCCAGAAGTACAACGCGGTCATGATCTCCGGCGGGGTGTCCAGCGCGGTGGCCATCGCCCAGAGCGACGTATGCCAGGAACTTTCCGTTCCCTTCATGGCGGCCATCACGCACTCCAACGCCACCACGGGCCACCTCGTCACCAAGGCCGGATTCACCCAGCAGGCGGCCAATCGACATACCTTCCGCTGGTACATCAATGCCTGGATGTCGGGCAAGACTCTTGCGCCCTACCTGATGAAGCATTACGGCAAGACTGCGGACTATTTTTACATTTCCGCCGATTATACCTGGGGCTACTCCATGGAGGAGTCCCTGAGGTGGATGACGGAGACCGAGGGGTCGGACACGGTTGGAGCGGTCCGGACCCCGCTCGGCGCCACGGATTTCCGGCAGCATCTGGACAAGGCTGCGGCCATGGAGCCGGATATTCTGGTCCTGGTCCTTTTCGGTGATGATCTGGTCAATGCGCTCAGACAGGCGCATGAAATGGGCCTCACAAAAAAAACCCGCGTGGTGGTACCCCTGATGGAGGTCCACATGGCCCATGCCCTGGGGCATGAAATCATCCAGGACGTCATCTGCACCACGGGATGGTACTGGGGACTGCGGGACCGGTTCGAGGGGACGCGAGAGTTTGTCAACAAATTCCAGACAAAATACAACAAGCCGCCCGGTTCGGGCGCCGCGGCTGCATGGGTCGCCGTGCATGAATGGGCGGCGGCCGTGGAAAAAGCCGGGGACGTGTTCGCGGACGAGGAAATCATTCTGGCGCTCGAGGGCCGGAAGTTCAAGCTGCTCAAGGATTCCGAGGAATGGAGGGTGTGGGATCACCAGTGCATCACCGAGGTTTTCGTGATGGAGGGCAAGTCGCCCAAGGAAGCCCAGGGGGAATGGGATCTCTTTGACATCGTGCATTCCGAAAAGGGCCTGGGCATCATGCGTACACGGGAGGAAAATCCGGTGACCCTGCAGCCCCTGGTGCTCGAGCGATAGAAACGAAATTTTCCGGACCGACGTCCTCTCCGGGTGCGGCCGGTCTTCCCATGGTTGCGGGGCCGTGGGCGTCCATGGTATTGTTCGCCAGTGTTTTCAAATGATTGTGCCGCAGTATGGCAGCATGTTTACCCGAAAAACGGCAAGCCGGCGTACACTCGTGTCGTGCCCCGCACCAGGAATCCAGGGGCGAGACCCGGGCGGGTGGGACTGGTGAGGACCGCGGGTGGTTGCGCACAGGACCTTATGCCCCTGGAAGAACGGTGTCGCGGGGGCAAGAAACAACTAGATGACTCTCTTGCGAGGTCATCGGAGGTAATGCAATGGATATTTCGTCGGGTGATATCTCTGGCATGGTCTTCAAGCGGGTGATCAGAGATGACCTGGGAGAATTCTCGTTTGACGGGCCGATGTTGAGCGTCCTCGTGGAGCTTGACGGCAAAAAGACGGTCGCTGACATGGCCCGGTCCACGGGCCTCAGCATGGGGGTCCTGCGCCAAGTCATCCAGAAGTTTCTGCAACTCAAGATCATCGAGCCGGTCCAGGCGGCGGTTCCCAAGCTGGACCCTGAATTCTTCGATTACCTCACCGCCGAGCTCTCCCTGGCCATCGGCCCAATCGCCGAGGTGGTCATAGAGGATGCCGTGGCTGATCTTGGCCACGACATCAACGACTTTCCCAGCAACCAGGCCGCGGAGCTGGTCGACTTCATCTCCCAGGAGATCCAGAAGGAAGACCGCAGGACGACCTTCAAAAAGAACATGGTCAACAAGTTGCGCGAAATGAAGTACTGACGGCGGGGCCGGGTACTTCACGCAATCCTCCCCCGGCGGTTCCGGGAACACGGATTTGCCAGGACGCGTCAAGGGTTCGCAAAACTCAATCATCGGATGAAGGAGTCGGCAAATGATTACGGTCTGTGAGGAATGTGGAAGGAAGTACAAGCTGGACCCTTCCAGAATCAAGGGCAAGGAGGCCAAGTTCAAGTGCAAGTCCTGCGGATACGTGAACATCATCACCAAGCCGGAATCCTCCCCTGAAATGGAGCCCCCCCCGGAAGTATCGGCGTCCGAAGGCTGGGAGCCGGCCATGGAGTCGGATTTCTCCGAGGAAGCCGCCCAGGAGTGGCAGCCCGATTTCGGGTCCCTGGAGGAAGGCCCCGATGAAAGCGGAGAATGGCAGCCTTCCTTTGACTCCGACTCAAGCGAATCCGTGATCGACGACACCATCCTCAACGAATCCGTCATCGACGAATCCGTCATCGACGAATCCGTCCTCGGCGACTCGGTAATCGACGACGAGGAGGAGGAGGACACCTCCATGGCGGACACCTTCTCCGAGGCACCCACTGTTTCCATGGACACGACGCCCGAACCCACGGTCCCCGAGATCCCGGCGGCCGCGCCCCCGCCTCCGCCGGAACCCGAACCGCGGATGCCGCGCAGGGAAAAGGCGCCCGAGAAGAAGAAGAAAAAGCAAAAGGCTTACGGGGACGACGACGGGAAACGCGGTTTCGGCCTGCGCGGAAAAATGACCGTGCTGTTCCTGGTCATTCCCATAGCACTCATGACGGTGGCCGGCCTGTTCTTCCTGTACCAGATGAATACCATGGCCCGGGTGGTGACCAATCAGAGTTCCGAAATCGTCAAGCAGCTTTCCGAGCAGATGATGGCCCAGGTTTCCCGGACCGTGGCCCTGCAGGTGGGTTCCTATCTCACGGACCATCCCTTCCTCAAGAAAGAGGACTTCAACCTGGAGATGGAACTCAAGAAACTTGCTGTCCAGAAGGTCGGCATCACCGGCTATACGGCCCTGTACTCCCTTCCCGATACCGAGGGTGTGTGGAGGATATGGTGCCATGCCGACCCCGATCTCGTGGGCGAGAACGCCAAGGGGGAACTCCAGGAGCGTCTTGGTCCGCATTTCGAGGAATTCTGGACCATTTTCACCGGAGTCAGCGACGGGACCATTTCCCGGGGTTACTACAAATGGCCTCATCCCCATGGAGGTTTCCGCGACAAGTTCATGGTCTGCACTCCCATCGAAGGCACCCCTTACGTGATCATGGCGACCCAGTATGTCGAGGAGTTCACCCGCGACGTCAAGCGCCTGGAAACCCGCACGGGCAAGGTTACAGAAAATACACGTGATTTCATGGTCGTGATCCTCATCGTGACCATCGTGGTCATCGGCTTCATCGTCGCCTTCTACGGAGCAAGGCTCACCCGCCGGATCACGGCGCTCAAGGAAGCGGCGGACCGCATCAGTGTCGGGGAACTGGACACCGAAATCGACGTGGGGCACGGCGACGAGATCGGCGACCTCGGCGACGCCATCGGACGTATGCAGGAGAGCATCCGGCTCTCCATCGAACGCCTGCGCCGCCGCAGGAAGCGTTGATGGGCGGCCCCCGCCGGGGGGGTAGGGGAATTCCCTCCCGGCGTCGTCCGCGGGCGGCGCCGGGGTTGAAACGCATGTATAACCAGGGGGGGCGAAAATGATCATCGTTCCGAAGGAAAAGCCCGTAATCGAAAACCTCAACAGCTACTATGTAGACATGTGGAGGATGTTCGAGCACTTCCAGAAGGAGATCAGCGCCGGAGCGGTGCATTGCAAGTCGCGACTCGCCGAGGGAGTCGTCTTCTTTGACAGGGACGAGGTTCTTTCGGGCAGCTATGAGGACAAGTCCACCAAGCTGGAGGGTCAGTCGGCCGTCGACAGGCTCACCAAGGACGCCCGCTCGGACTCGTTTGCCATCAACGTATATGAGATCGACCCGGAGATGATCTATTTCTGGGCCAACATTCCCTTCGCCGAAGTCATGTACAAGGACCTGAGCACCGAGTTCACCGACCTGGAAGCCCTGATAGCCAAGATGGGCGACCAGCAGTTGACCGGCTACATTGACGTTGCCGGAGCCTCGGACAAGGAGTCGGGAATCCTTTTCATGCACAACGGGGAGATCATTGGCGGGTCCTATGCATGGGGCGAAGGCGAGCTGAACCGTTCCGAGGAGAGCCAGAAACTGCTCATCCGCAAGACCCAGGACTCCGGCGGCGTATTCAACGTGAGCAAAATCCGGTTCAGGAGCCGACCGGAAGCCCCGTTGGAAAAGGTCTCCCAGGCCGCTCCCGAGCCGGAAGTCGCCACGGACGTCATCACCATGCTGGAGGAGTTGCTGGTAACCCTGGAGAAACTCGTTTCCTCGAACAAGAAGATCAAGAAGGATTTCAACAGTCTGCTCAAGAAGAAGTTCGTGGAAAAAGCCGACGAAGTGGACGAATACGTTTTTCTCGATCCCTTTGCGGCCGAATTCGAGTATTTCGACAACAGGATATCCTTTGTGGGTAACGCCGCTGACAAGGACCTGGTCAACGGCGTGGTCATATGCGCCCGCGAGCTTTCCGAGGAACTGGGACTTCTGTCGCAACTGCGTGAGGCCGTGGCCCCGTGGAGCGAAAAATACGCCGCGGACCTGAAGCGCCTTGGCGCATCCATTTGACAAAAATGGCCGCTCTCCCGCACCGGAAGGCCTGAATCCGGTCTCCCCGTCCTTTGACCTGGGAGACTGTCATTCCTGAGTGGACGGGTGTTGTCGGGTCGTGTCCCGCAATACACCTATGCAATGCCGCTGAATGCCCAAAGCGGACAGCAGGCAGCCGTAAACACCTCCGCAGCGCCGGCCCTCCATGGATTCCATCCTTCGGATACCCGCGCCCGTTGAGAAACTCGGAATTGGCAGCCTGTGCAAGACGATGAGATGCAAGGCGCGCGAATTTCTAATAGTAAGAGGCGCTTACGGTGCGTCGCATCGACGAGGAATGAAGCGCAACGCCGCAGATCGCGTTTTTCAACAGTCTGATAACCGCCCAAGAGGTTTTGCATGTATCCCATCGTTGAAGAGGAAGTGTATGACGACGGCGAGCCCATCTTCGAGGAGGGGAGCCGGGGTTCTGTAATGTATCAGGTGCGTTCCGGTGCCGTGGTGGTGTCCAAAACGGTCGGGGACAAACGCATCATCATCGAGGTCCTGCGAGCCGGAGGAGTGCTGGCGGAGGAACTTATCCTCGGGGAAACAGAGCATGACACCAGTGCCCATGCCCTGGGCAGGGCGGTGGTGGGTGTGGTGAACCCCTCGGCTCTGGTGTCCGAGTTCGAAAACCTTTCACACCCGCTTCAGAATCTGTACAAGAACCTGTCGGACAGGTTGAACCGGATGATGGAAACGGCGGCGGGCATAAGCACGCTACGCCGTCAGCCCAGGGTGAGGAAGACATGGTCCCTGGCATTCCGGGACGGGGGGCAGCTCAAGGAAGCGTACAGCAAGGACGCGAGCCTGGGCGGACTGTTCATCAAGACGCCGGAACCCCTGGACAGGGGGGAAACCTTCCAGTTGCAGATCAACCTGCCACAGTATGAGGAACCCATTGACATAAAATGCGAAGTGGCATGGAACAGGAAGGAAACAGAAGATCTCGAACAATTCCCGGTTGGTATGGGCGTGGAATTCGTCGAGATGAGCGACGGGGACTATGAGAAACTGGAACGGGCGCTGCAAGCCTGAAAGCAACAGGATTCGGACAGGCACGGATCCGGCCTGAATCCGTGAGCGGCTTCATGTAGAGCTGAGGCAAGGATGAGGCCTGTCGGCTGTGTCGAGGTATACCGGCCGGGCTCCGACTCCAGATACGCGCTTCATGAGGTCGTGCCAAATCGTCCCGCGTTAACCCAAGCGAATGCTTTTGCCTTTTGCCCATGGGCGGTTTGTGATATGAGTCGAACAATAAGGTAACCCGTATAAGTCCCAGGCTGATCCCGGGTCGGCGACGAGGGAGCATCAATGCCCAAGGAAGTACTGATTGTTGATGACGAGGATCTGTTCCTCAATTTCCTGACGGAAAGGCTCGCCAAATACCAGGACGCATTCAACGTCCACACGGCCACCGACGGTGTGACCGCGATCAAGAAGATGGAGACTTGTCCGGTTTCCGTCGTCATCGCGGACATCCGCATGCCGCAGATGGACGGGTTTGTCCTTTTGGCGAACGTCATGGAAAAATACCCGGAAATTCCGGTAATCCTGATGACGGGCCACTCCAATCCGGAAGTCAAGCAGTACGCCCAAAAGGGCGGCGCCATCGGCCTCATCGAAAAACCCTTTGAAATCGAAGACCTTGCACGCCACACCCTCAAGGCCCTCAAAAGGGAATCCGAGGGGGGGACTCTCCATGGAGTGTCTTCGGGAATGTTCCTCCAGCTCATCGAAATGGAGGAACGGAGCTGTACGATCCGCCTCGAAAACAAGCAGACCGGCAAGCAGGGAGTGATGTTCTTCAAGGACGGCGAACTGCTGGACGCCAGGGTGGACCATTTCAAGGGAGAAGACGCGGCCAAACGGATTTTTTCCTGGGACGAGGTCACCATCTCCATTCAGAATGGGTGCGCCCGAAAAGTGCGGACAATTCACTCGGGCTCCCAGGGACTTCTCATGGAAGCCATGAGGCTGAAGGACGAGGGCGGACTCGAGGACGAGGAACTGCGGCCCGAACCGGAACCGCCGAAAACCACGCGGGAAAAGCCCCCGAAGGCAAAGCAGGCGCCTTCGGAAAGCCAACCGGCCACACAGGCGACTCCGGCTCCGGCCGGGCAGTTCGCCGACAGGATCCGGGACGTGCTGGCAAAGGACATCGGGCCCAAACATGGCCTCGAGGATATCCAGAGGGACAGCGCCTGGAACGAGGCGGTGGAAAGCATGGAGAAGTTCGGCAACCTGTTCGGCGCCGGCTCCCTCAAGGCTGGATACATCGACAGGGAAGGTGCCCTGGATTTCATTGTGGTCCCGGGAGAGGAAACCTATATACTGTACATGGATCCCAAATGCCCGAGGGATAGGATACTGCTCACCCTGATGTCCATGTAACCGGTTGCCGAAAGGTCCACGCGCCGTTTGAGATGTTTATCAGTGCGGAAACACAGCGAATGAGATCATGAGAGAAGCGTTTGACGAAATTCTGAGCACCAAGGACGTAGACGGCGTGATCCTCTTTTCCCCGGAGGGCGAACTCCTGTTCAAGGAATTCAACTCCGAACACATGCGGGAAGTCACCGGCCTCGACTGGAACCTGCTCAAGGGAGTGCTCGACGATGTCCGGGAGGCCGATCTGGTTTATGAACACAAGAGGCTGTATTTTCGCAAGACCGCCTGGGGCAACCTTGTCATCGTCATGGGACTGTTCGCTCCCATTGCCATGGTCCGGCTGAGCTGCGACCTCCTCGCCGCCCCTCCGGAAAAGCAGGACGCCGACTCCCGGGGTTTCCGACGCTTTTTCAAGCGCAGGAAGTAGCGGGATTTTCCATATCGCTCCAAACGCCGCCCTTTGGGTGGGAACTGTTCCCAATTAACGCATCGGCCATACGGTTTCACCTGGTCCGCGCTCCGCGGCCTTCGGGAGCCGGCGACAGAGTCCGGCGTCAGGCGACGCGTGTTCCACCCCGCCGGCATGTCAAGTTCCGCGCGCACATCGTCCGGCGCCCATGGGAGGGCGGGCCTCGCCCCGCGAAAGGGCCGGGTTCCACGTAGGCCACAACGAATCCCGGCGTATCCCGCCTCTCGCACAGAGCCATGACGGAGTTGCACGTCAAACCCCTGCGCTGAAGGACAGTCAGGCATCCATCTTATCAACGAACCCATGGAGGCAACAATGTCCGAAGACAAGAAAACCGCCGCCGCCTGCGCGTACTGCGATCTGGGCGTGTTCGACAAATCCTGTTTGTTTGAATCCGGCAAGGGCTCCAAGGGGTGTCCGACACTGGCCCGCCGCAACCTGTTGGAAAAGGCCAACACCGCGTACGAAGATCCCGATACCCTGGAATTTGCGCGTCAGGCGTCCATACAGGAATCCGAGTGCTATGCAAACCGCGATCAGCAACCTTATGTTCTGCAGCCCACCAAGACACGTATCGTGGAAATATGCGAGTTCGGGCAAAAAATGGGATATCGCAGGCTGGGCCTTGCCTTCTGCATAGGGCTCACCAGGGAAGCCCGCACCGTGGCCGAGGTGTTCGAGGCCTGGGGCTTCGAGGTGGTGTCGGTGGTATGCAAGGCGGGCCGGACTTCCAAAAAGGGGGTGCTGGGACTTGCCGATGAGGAGATGATTTACCGTGGCCTGGACGAACCCACATGCAACCCGATTTTCCAGGCGGACCTGTGCAACCACGAGAACACGGAGTTGAACGTCCTGCTGGGCCTGTGCGTGGGCCACGACTCACTGTTTTTCAAGCAGGCCAAAGCTCCCACGACCGTACTGGCGGTCAAGGATCGTGTTACGGGCCACAACCCCCTCGCCGCCGTCTATGGCGTGGACATGTATCACCAGAGAATCAAGGTCCCGAAGGATTGAGCCATGGAAGATCCACGGTGACGCCGCGAGCGGGACCCTGAAGGGCAGCCGGATCCGGGGTTTCCCAAGGCAAGCGGCACCTCCGTGCTTTGCCCCAGGATTCATGGATGCCGTGCGGCAACATGGACGGTGTTGAACAAATCGTTGACCATGAAGGGCCAGCAAAGAGGAAAGGGGGCATGGCCTGAGCCACAACCCCCTCAATTTATTGATGGTGCCGAAGGCCGGATTTGAACCGGCACGGGCGTCGCCCACTACCCCCTCAAGATAGCGTGTCTACCAAATTCCACCACTTCGGCACGATATGTCGATCGGTGCCCGGAATCCCCGCTATTGGGAGTCGGGCGGCGGCGCGTCTTCCCGCGGTGAAGCCTTGTCCGTGGGCGCGGGTTGGTCTGCCGCGGCTTCCGGAGATCGGTCCGCCGCGGCATTTTCCCCGGCCTGGGGCGCTCCGTCGGGCAGCGCCTCGGGCATTGCCTCGGGAGCGGGCACGTCGGATTTCATGACCACGGACTCGCCGGCGCGATGGCTGTATTTGTAGGCCAGGCCCAGTGAGGTGAGCATGAACACCACGGCGGCCACTGTCGTCAGCTTGGTCATGAACGTGGCGCCGCCGGAACTTCCGAACAGGGTCTGGCTGGAGCCGCCGCCGAACGTGGCACCGATGTCCGCGCCCTTTCCGGTCTGGAAAAGCACGATGACGATCAGCGCGATGCAGACCACGATGTGAATGATCGTAATGAGAGTTGTCATGCCCTGCTTACTTGTATTGAACGAGTTTTTCGAAGCTCTCGGGGTCGAGGCTCGCTCCTCCGACCAAGGCTCCGTCCAAGTCGGGTTGCGCCATCAATTCGGCGACATTGGCCGGTTTGACGCTCCCCCCATACAATACGCGGATGCTTTTGGCAAGGTCTTTTCCGTACAACCCACCGAGCTTTTCACGTATGTATGCGTGTCCTTCCTGGGCCTGTTCGGGCGTGGCCGTGAGGCCGGTGCCGATGGCCCAGACAGGCTCATAGGCGACAACGAGTTTTGCCCCGTCATCCAAAAGGACATCTTTTAAACCATTTACCACCTGAGTGTCAAGTACTTTAAACGTGTTACCGGCTTCGCGTTCCTCTTGGGTCTCCCCAACGCACAGGACCGGAATCAACCCTTCGGCAAGCGCCTTGCATACCTTCCGGTTCACGGTTTCGTCGGTCTCGCCGAAATACTGCCTTCGTTCCGAGTGGCCCGCGATGACGTAGGTGCAGCCCGCGTCCTTGATCATGGCGGCCGAGACTTCACCCGTATAGGCGCCTTCATCCTCCCAATGCATGTTTTGAGCCCCCAGCGCGATGGGAGAGCCCGCCAGGATGCGATGCACAGGCACGAGGGCAGGGTAGGTAGGCGCGATCATCATGTCCACGTCCGTGACGTCGGACAACAGTTCCACCAACCTGTGGGCCGCGGCTTCGGCTTCGCCCGGTGTCTTGTACATCTTCCAGTTGCCGGCCATCAGGATTCTGCGTTCCAATATCTGTCTCCTTTGTCAAACCGGGGGAAGGGCGGGGGCGTCATCCCCCCGCCCGATTCGAATACGCCTTCGGCCTTTGCGTTGCGGCCGCGGGGGAGGCGCGACGCGGTTCGGGAAAGTCCCTTGCCAGCCTGTTGAAAAACGCGATCCGCGGCGTTGTGGCTTGTTTCTCGTCGGTGCGGCGTACGCCAGGTACGCCAACCTTCTCGGAATTCGCGCGCCTTGCACTCATTGTTTTCAAACAGGCTGTTACAGCATGGCGGCCACGTCGACCATGCGGCATGAGTAGCCGTACTCGTTGTCGTACCAGGACAGGACCTTGACCATCTTGTCCACGACGTAGGTGTTGTCCGCGTCCACCACGGAGGACAGGCTGGACCCGGTGAAGTCCACGGAGACCAGCGGCAGGTCGTTGTAGCCCAGGATTCCCTTCAGCGGGCCTTCCGCGGCTTCCCTGAGAGCGGCATTGACCTCATCCGCCGTAATCCCGTCCTTTTCCACGTGGACCACCAGGTCGACGATGGACACGTCGGGGGTGGGAACGCGGATGGCCAGGCCGTTGAGCCTGCCCTCCAGCTGGGGCAGTACCAGGGCCACGGCGCGCGCCGCACCCGTGGTCGTGGGGATCATGGAAAGAGCGGCGGAGCGGGCCCTGCGCAGGTCCTTGTGCGGTGCGTCCAGCAGGCGCTGGTCCGCTGTGTAGGCGTGCACCGTGGTCATGAGGCCGGCCACGATGCCGAATTTCTCCAGGATCACCTTGGCCACGGGGGCCAGGCAGTTGGTGGTGCAGGACGCATTGGAGATGATGTGGTGTTTGCCTTTGTCGTATGCGTCGTCGTTCACGCCCTTGACCAGAGTGATGTCCGGATCCTTGGCGGGCGCGGAAATCAGCACCTTTGGCGCCCCGGCTTCCATGTGTTTTTGTGCCCCGGCCCGGTCGCGGAACAGGCCCGTGCATTCCGCCACCACGTCCACCTCCAGCTTTTTCCATGGAAGTTCCGCAGGATCCTTGACGGCGCTCACCGGGATGGCCTTGCCGTCCACCACTATGGCTTCGTCCTTTGCCTCCACGGTGCCCTGGAACCTTCCGTGAACGGAGTCATAGGCCAGCAGGTGCGCGAGTGTCCTGGTGTCCATGAGGTCGTTGATGCCGACAACCTCGACGTCCGGGTGTTTGAGGGCGGCCCGGAAAACCAGTCGTCCTATTCTGCCGAAACCATTGATGCCCAGTCTTGTGCTCATGTCTCCTCCCTTAGCTCCAGTTGATAGATCAATGCGGTTTCGCCGGTTTCCACGTAGTAGTTCGGCCGTTGACCCACCAGTCGATAACCGGCTTTTTCATAAAATGCCTTGGCGGGGGTGTTGGCGGCTCGAACCTCCAGGACAACATACCCTGCACCGGCCCTGGCGGCACGGCGCAGGCACGCCTGGTGCAATTGCTCCCCTATGCCAGATCTGCGTCGCAACGGATGCACGGCGATTCGCATGAGCTGCATTTCACCGGCGGCCACGCGAAAAGAGGCATAGGCAATCACGGAGGTGGGGTAGTTGTCCGATGACTCGCGGACGACGAGTGTTCGGGAGCCGGGCACGGCAAGCTCGTGCGCGATCAGGTTCGCGGTCCAGGGCGAGGAGAAGGACAGTCGCTCCAAATCCCGCACCGATTCGAGATCGTCGGTTCGCATGGGCTCAACCACGCGGCGCGCACTCATCCCGTCCGTTTGTTCCCCTTGAGGATATTGCTGGCCATGCAAATGCTGCGCATGCCGTATTCGGCGACCTCCACGGCCAGTGACTGGAGGTCCTTTTTCTGGCGGTGTCGCACCGCCCGTATCAATATGGGGAGGTTCACTCCGGATATGACCTCTATCCGGCCGTCCTCCAGGAACGAGTAACTCAGGTTGGACGGGGTCCCTCCGAACATGTCCGTGAGGATAAGCACTCCCTCGTCCTTTTCAACCGATTTCACTCCGTTGGAAATGTCCTGCCTCAGCTTGTCCGCGGATTCCTTGAGGTCTATGGACACCGCGACCGTGTTTTCCAGCGGTTTTCCGATAACGAATTCGGCGGCCTCGATCAGCGCGGCGCCGAGGTTCTTGTGGGTGACGACCACGATTCCTATCATTTGTTGACCAGGTTCCTTTGTTTCCATTTACACAATACGGTAATTCCGTTTTCAACGAACACAAGCGGAGTTTCCGCCTTTGTCCCTTGACAGCCTGTTAAACAGCACGATCCGCCGCGTCCCGTCGACGCGGCGCAATGTTTGTACTCTTTTGATTCCCCGGATTCACGCACCGGGCAGCCCCTTGTTTTCGAACAGCCCCGGACTTCCGGGATTGCAAGGGAGTGTCGAGGGAAACAGCGTCGCCGCCGTTCACTTCATGTCCCGATGCGCCAGGTTCACCTCCCTGCCCATTGCCCGCAAGTGCTCGTACACGGCCCTGGCAATGGCCACGGACCGGTGCCTGCCTCCGGTGCAGCCGATTCCAATGGTCAGGTACGACTTCCCCTCCTTCTCGTACAGTGGGACGAGAAAGTCCAGCAGATCCAGATATTTTTCGAGAAAATACCGGGTCACCTCCCTTTCGGCAACGAAGTTGCGCACCGCCTCGTCCTCGCCGGACAGTGGCCTCAATTCGGGCACGAAGTGGGGATTGGGCAGAAACCGGACGTCGCATAAAAGGTCGGCATCGTGCGGGATGCCGAACTTGAAGCCGAAGGAGAGCACCTGCACCCGCAATCCCCTGCTGGTCAGGGTCTTTTCACAGTGCTCACGAACCATGGCCTTTAGTTCGTGCACGTTGTAATGCGAGGTGTCGATGACCTTATGAGCCAGGGACCGGACTTCGTCCAGCCGCTCCCTTTCGACGCGGATGCCGTCCAGCACACCGCCGCCGGCGGACATCGGGTGCTGTCGCCTGGTTTCCGAGTACCTGCGGACCAGCACGTCCTCGGAGGCTTCCAGGAATATGATTTCCAGCCGGTATCCTTCGTTCTCCAGTTCCTGAAACACTTGCCTGTACCGGCTGAGGAAGGCCTTTTCCCTCAAGTCCATGCCAAAGGCCAGGCGGGAGGTGTCGGCCATGCTTTCCCTGTGCAGTTCCAGGAATTTGGGCAAAAGCGGCACGGGCAGGTTATCCACGCAGAAATAGCCGTGGTCCTCGAGTGACGCCAGGGCGGTACTCATCCCCGCTCCGGAAAGGCCCGTTATTATGATGATTCTGGGACGTTCCACGTTGGCAGTCCGTTGAAAAAATCCTGAATCCACAGCCCGTTCAGGAACCATGAGATGCAAGGCGTGCGGATCCCGAGGAGATTGGTGTACAACTGGTACGCGGCATGGACGAGGGATGTGCCGCAATGCCGGGAATCCAGTTTGAACAGGTTGTCAGAAGTCCTCGTCGACCTCCTGTATGATCTGAATGACCTCGTCGCTGTCCGAGGCCGTCATCAGGCGCTCCTTGAAAACCTCGTTCTTGAGCAGGCGGGAAATGCGGGCCAGCATGCTCAGGTGCAGCCCCGCGGAATCCTCGGGAGTGACGAGCAAAAAAAAGATGTGCGTGGGCTTCTGGTCCATGGACTCGAAGTCCACTCCCTGCCGGCTCAAACCGAAGCCCAGAAGCAGGTCGGAGATGCCCCGCATCTTCCCGTGTGGGATGCCTATGCCTCCGCCGATGCCGGTGCTTCCCAGGCGTTCCCGTTCCATGAGGACCTTGACCATGTCGGCCACGGGCACTCCGGCCGAACGGGCCAGGGGGGTGGCGAGCTCTTCCAGCACCCCTTTTTTGTCACGCGACTTGATGTCGCACAAGATGGCGTCCTTTTTCAGTTTGTCGAGTATCTTCATGGTCTTGGAATCAACATTCTGCCAAATAGCGTGAATCCTGCTTACATATGTAAAAGAAAAGGCCCCCTCGGCAACGAGGGGGCGGATCATCGCCCTGCCGCGACGAAATGCACCGCGATGCGGCGTCAAACAGCAGGTTCTATCAATCCGAGGTTTCCCCCTTTCCGGCGATACAATACGTTCACCCGGCCGGTCTTGGCATTGGTGAATACCAGAAAGCTGTTGGTAACCAGTTCCATCTGCAAAACGGCTTCCTCGACGTCCATGGGTTTATATTCGATGGTCTCCACGGTAACATGCTGTTCGTCTTCGTCGTCGGTAACGGCAACGCCAAAGGCTTCCTGGTCCATTTCGCGGCGCCGTTCCTTGGAGCTGCCGCGACGATCCCGGTTTTTCTGCTTGCTCTTCTTGATCTGTTTTTCCAGCTTGTCCAGCACCATGTCAATGGCCGAGTACATGTCCGCGGTCTCCTCCTTTCCATTTATGGAAAGGCGGTCCCCCAGGATGTTGATTTCAGCGATGTGGCGGAACTTTTCCACGGTCAGTACCACGTTGGCCTCAGCGGGATTGTCCAGGTACTTGTCGAACCTGTCCAGCTTTTCGCCGGCGTAAGCCTTCAATGCATCGGAAGGATCCAGGTTCTTGAAAGTGACCGACGTACGCATGAACGCATACCTCCTTTTGTCAAGCGGTGCATATCAGCCTGTTGAAAAACGCGATCTGCGGCGTTGCGCTTCATTTCTCGTCAGTGCGGCGTACCATAAGTACGCCTTATTCCTCGAAATTCGCGCGCCTTGCATCTCATTGTTTTTGAACAGGCTGTAAATCCCTAGTTTTTCAACGGGCTGATATATAGTCGGGAAGCAGAGGGGACCGCCTCCCGGGCACTCATGTAATCTGCTTTCGCTTGCTCGAGGGGAGCACGTTTAACATCTCCCGGTACTTGGCGACCGTGCGCCTGGCAATCTTGATGTTCTCCTTTTCGAGAAGGCTGGCGATCTTGTCGTCGCTGTAGGGTTTTGCCGGATTTTCACTCTTGATGATCTGGAGGATTTTTTCCTTGACGCTGGCCGATGCGATGGCCTCACCGTGGACGCGGTTTATGGAACTGTTGAAGAAGTACTTGAGTTCGAAGGTACCCTGTGGTGTGTGGGCGTACTTGTTGGTGGTGACCCGGCTTATGGTGGACTCGTGCATTTCAATGTCCTCGGCGACGTCTCTCAAAACCATGGGCTTGAGGTGGGCGATGCCTTTGTCCAGGAAGGGGCGCTGGAATTTGACGATGCTTTCCATGACCCGATAGATGGTGCGCTGCCTCTGGTGGATGCTGCGTATCAGCCACGCCGCCGAGCGCAGCTTGGTCTGGACGTAGTTCCGGGTCTCCTCGCTGAGGTTTGCGTCCTTGCGCAACGCCTTCTTGTAGAAGTTGCTCACGTGCAGCTTGGGCAGTCCGTCGTCGTTGAGCACGATTTCGTAATCGTCGCCAACCTTGTACACATAGATGTCCGGGCTTATGTACTGGGTCTCCTCATCGGAGAACTCGCGACCCGGTTTGGGTTCCAGTTGCTGGATGATGCGCACCGCGGACACCACTTCTTCCATGGGTACGCGGAGCGCCTGGGCGATGGCCTTGAAATTCCTGTTCTGCAGATTGTTCAGGTGATCGTTTATGATTGCCGGTACAATGGAGTTGTCCAGTCCCAGGTGGCGAATCTGAATATTGAGGCATTCCGGGAGGTTCCGGGCACATACGCCGATGGGATCGAACATCTGCATCTGGGAAAGGACCTTTTCGACCACTGAAATCCCGCAATCGCAGACGTTTGCGATTTCCTCCGTGGAGGCTTCAAGGTATCCGTCCCGGTTGAGGTTGCCGATGATCATCTCACCGACCTCCTGCTCCCTGGCGTCGCTGAACCGAAGCATGAGTTGCCACAACAGGTGTTCGCCCAGCGACTGTTTTCGGGCGACGAAGCTCTCGTACTGGGGAAGTTCCCGGTCCTCGCTCTCGAAGTTGACCTGTCCCGGAGCGCTGTATTCGTCCATGTAGTTGCTCCAGTCCACATCGTCCGGGACCGAGCTTTCTTCCATGGTGACTTCCTGCAGGGGCTCCTCGGGTGAGGCGGCTTCCTCCACCTCCTCCGTCTGGGCGGTTTCCTGCACCTCCTCGAGAGCGGAATTCTGCTCCATTTCCTGGTGGATTACGTCCAGGAGTTCCAGACGCGACAACTGCAACAGCTTGATCGCCATCTGGAGCTGCGGCGTCATGATCAGCTGTTGCGAAAGACGCAATTGTTGTCGGAGTTCCAATGCCATAAATACAGCCTTGATCCTTTACGGTTCGCGGAGTCCGCGGAATTCACCGGGCCCGGCCCGGGATTGTTTCCTCACATAATAATAATAATACATTCGTAAAACAGCGCCAGGGTCCCACACCCCCTTACATACAATAAAACCCTACCAAACCGCAATGAGCCGGTTCAGAAAAGGCTGTTTTTCGAATCGGGAGCAGCGCCAGACCTGGCCTGGATATAATCCACGCTATTTCAGCCAGTTAATTCTTCCTCAAAAATATCCCGCGTGAATGCGGGGCCTGAATTCTCTATCGGTCCCGGATAGTGTGGAGGCAACAAAGATCCCGCCGACCCACCGGGGCACACCGGCCGGGTTCCGGTGCCCCTGATGCTCTGCGGAAAACCGTCCCGCCGGGCAAAAAACCTTCATCCGTCGGGGGGAGCCAAATTTCCAGGGTAACGCATACAACGGGCCCGCGCCGTGGAGCTTTCCATGGATTAGGCGAAATTTTCGCCAGGGTATTCAGGGCGGGAGCCGTGTCCCGCGTTACAGCCTGAACTCGTCTCCCAGGTAAATCCTCCGGGCCACCTCGCTCGCGGCGATGTGGTCCGGGGCGCCGGACTCGATGACCTCGCCGGCCGCCAGGATGTACCCCGTGTCGCAGACGCCCAGGGTTTCCCGCACATTGTGGTCGGAGATCAGCACGCCTATGCCCAGTCCCGTGAGCTGGCGGATGATTTTCTGTATGTCGATCACGGCCAGGGGGTCGATCCCGGCAAAGGGTTCGTCCAGTAGCATGAACGCGGGCTCGCTGGCCAGGGCTCGGGCTATCTCCAGCCTTCTTTTCTCACCGCCCGACAACACCTGGGCGGTACGTTCGGCCAGGCGGGCGATACCCAGTTCCTCCATCAGTTGCCTGGCCCGATCCCTGGCCCGGGCCTTGGGGATGCGCCTCAATTCGAGGACAGCCAGTATGTTCTGTTCAACGGACAGTTTCCGAAACACGGATGATTCCTGGGGCAGGTAGCCGATCCCTTTGCGGGCCCGCACATACATGGGATCGCCGGTCACGTCCAGTCCGTCCAGCAGCACGCGTCCTTCGTCCGCGGGTACCATGCCGACGGCCATGTAGAAGGTCGTGGTCTTGCCCGCTCCATTGGGACCCAGAAGTCCGACAACGGTGCCGCTTCGCACCTCGATGCTCACCGAGTTCACGGTGCGCTTCTTATTGTATATTTTGACCAGCTTGTCCAGTACGAGTGTCGCCATTCGACGCTTCTTCCGGTTCGTTCTGGTTGTTGTTGTCCGCGTCGGCGTCCTCTGGATAGAGGATGGCTTCGACACGGGATCCGGGGTCCCCCTGAACGGTGATGCCTCCATCCCCGACCTGGATGACGAACCGGGAACCCGTTACCAGGGAACGGCCCTGGCGTATGAAAGCCTTGTCGCCGGAGAGAGTAAGGGTCTGGTCGTCGGCCTCGTATACGGCACGGTCCGCTTCCGAATGGAATTCCGGAGTGGAGACCCGGACATTGCCGCGTGCCTCGATGCGGCGTACCGCGCTGTCCATGGCTGCTCCGGTTTTGCCCCCTTCATCCGAACTGTACCATATGGTGAGGCGGTCCGCACGGACCGAGGCGTCTTTTTGAACGGCGTGGACGTTTCCGGAGAATTTCGCGGTCCGCTCCTGGTTCTCGGCAACCAGTTCGTCCGCGGTAATCAGCAGCGGCCCGGACTCGAGGTCCAGCCCGAGAGGGTTGCCCACGGCGTTTTCGGGCGCCGCGGCGAGCCAGGCGGGCCATGCCAGGGCCAAAGCCAGGACGATTGTCCCCAAGGTGACCGCGCGTTTCGTCTTCCGTATGGTATCAGGCACCATTTTCCCTTCCCAGTCGGGCTTTTACGCCTCCGGTGAGCAGCGCGGTCTCCGAATCGAGGTGGTACTCCAGACGGTCTCCCGAAATGCTCGCGTTATCCGAGGCCAGGAGTACGGAGCCTGGGGTGGTGAAAACCTTTTTCCCGGCTTCGTAGTGCATCTTCTCCGCTTTCATGGTGTACCTTCCGTCCCGGATCTCCACGCCTCCGGACAGCGTCACGTCGTCGGTTTCCATGTCGATTTCCGCCCGGGGGGCCCGCACCGACACCTCCCGGCCCTGTTCGGCATGAAAGACCATGTCTATGTCGGCGGCCGCGGCGGTTTTTCCGGATGCGGCGAGCTCCATGGAGCCGGCGGTCATGGACCACGTTCGTTCGCCGCTTTTCGTGGCATGGTGCACCACGTCGGAAAGGACGACCTGGGCGTCCCGCTGTTCCACGGCGTCCTGCCCGGCGCCTGGCAGCGGGTTGTCCGGGCCGGGTCGCCTCTGGAGAGCGACAAGGGCCAGGAGGACCAGCAGGAAGGCTGCCAGCGCCGTGATTACGGCCTTATGCCGATACGATCTCAAGAATCCGCTCCCATTTGCCCTGGGCCTGGACAAGCGCCTCGGCAAGTTCGCGAACCGCGCCGCGTCCTCCCCGGGCCGCGGTGACCATCCGGGCGCGCTCCCGGATCATCGCATGGGCGTCAGCCACGGCAACCGGTATTCCCACCCTGCACATGGCGCCCAGGTCCGGCAGATCGTCGCCCAGAAAAACCATACGATCGAGTGCCGTTCCCAGTCTGTCGGCCATTTCCTCCAGAGCCGGGACCTTTTGTTTGGTGCCGGACCATACGTTGGTGACGCCCAGATTGTCCAGCCGGGCGTTGAGGGCGCCCGAGGCCCTGCCCGTGATGACGGCGACGTGGATACCCGCGAGATGGAGCATTCGGATTCCCAGGCCGTCTTTCACGTTGAAGCACTTGATCTCGCCGCGGTCCTCCATATAGATGATGTCGCCCCGGGTGAGTACGCCGTCCACGTCCAGGGCAACGGCCTCCACCGACGCAAGCAGCGCGGAATCCAGGGGTTTTGTCGTATTGGTGTGTCCTTCACTCACGGATGACTCCCGCATTTGCTCAATCCCCGGTTTCCAGGGCGGCCCGAATGGCCGCCAATTGTTTCAGCACCATTGAGAAATCGTCCAGCCTCAACGAATTTGCCCCGTCGCACAACGCTCTGGCCGGATCCTCGTGCACCTCGAAGAACACCGCGTCCGCTCCAGCCGCCACGGCGGCCCGGGCCAGAACCGGGGCGTGTTCGGGATTCCCACCGGAGCAGGTTCCCCGGCCGCCCGGAAGCTGCACGCTGTGGGTTGCGTCGAACACCACGGGCCATCCGAGGCCCTGCATGATCGAAATGCCCCGCATGTCCACCACCAGGTTGTTGTACCCGAACATGGCGCCCCGTTCCGTAAACAGTATGTCGCTGTTGCCCGTGGAGGCCACCTTGTCCGCCACGTTGCCCATGTCCCAGGGAGCCATGAACTGGCCCTTCTTCACGTTCACCGGCTTTCCGGTTTTACCGGCGGCAACCAGAAGGTCCGTCTGGCGGCACAGAAAAGCCGGTATCTGCAACACGTCCAGCACGGGGCCGGCGGCGGCGGCCTCCGCCGGGGAATGGACGTCGGACAGGACCGGTACTCCGACAGTGTCGCGAATTTCTTCCAGAATCCGCAAACCCTCCTCCAAGCCGGGCCCACGGAACGATTCAAGAGAACTCCGGTTGGCCTTGTCGTAGGAGGCCTTGAAGATGTAGGGCAGCCCTGCCTTCCATGCCAGATCCCTGGCCCTTTCGGCAATGCGAAGGGCCACGTCCCGGGTCTCGATGACACATGGCCCGGCTATCAGTGCCAGCGGGGCGCCGTTTCCTACATGTATGTCCTTTACAGCCACTGTTTTCATGACAATATTTACCAACAAGTTTCGGAAGTTCGAGTCAAAATCAGTAATTACCCGAAAAATGAACCCTTTACTTCGGGCATGGTTCGATGTCAAGGAACGAAAATCAGGCCTTGCCACGCCCCGATCAAACTGGTATGTTCCGAACGTTTCAAAAACCCGTCCCGAAAAGGATAACGATTTGAATTTGAAGGCAAAAAATCTGAAGATAGGCTTGATTTCCATAGTCTGCCTTGCCGTCATCGCCGCCGCGGTCTGGTTTGCCGGCACACGGCTGGAGGGCGCCGAACCGGACGTAACCCTGAATTCACCCGGGGAGTATCTGGGCCGGAGCACCCTGGTCGAGGGCAACGTACAGGACCCTCAAAACGGTCTGCGCTCCCTCAAGGTATCCATCCTGGGGCAGGACGGCCGGGAAGTGGTCCTCGTTGACGAGCAGTATGACCGCAAGGGGTTTCTGGCCGGAGGAAGCATGAAGGATGCCAGGTTTTCCGTGGAGGTGTCCCCCCGGGAGGCCGGTCTGGAGGACGGCCCCGCCATAATCCGCATTGCGGCACGGGATTACTCGTTCCGGGATTGGGGCAACGGCAACCTGGCCTACCGGGAAACGCCCGTGACCGTGGACACGACGCCTCCCCGTCTGGTCGTACTCTCCAGGCAGCACTACATTTCCCAGGGGGGCGCGGGCCTGGTGGTGTACAGGGTCGACGAGGAGGGCGCCAGTTCCGGCGTCAGGGTAGGCGAACGGTTCTATAAGGGATATCCCGCCGGATTCAATGACTCCGACGTGCACCTTGCCTTTTTCGCGGTCGCCCACGACCAGTCCACGGATACTTCCTTAAGGGTTGAAGCCCGGGACAAGGCGGACAACACCACGCGCGCCGGTTTCTACTATCGGATCAACGCAAGGGACTTTCGGCAGGACACCATCAACATAAGCGATGATTTCATCCGGACCATCACGCCGCAGTTCACGGCCGACAATCCGGAAGCGGGGCAGGGTAGCCCGTTGGATCGTTTCCTGTACGTCAACAGGACTCTCCGCGAGCAGAATTACCTGGACGCGATGGCCGTTGCGGACGAACCGGACGCCAAACTGCACTGGGAGGGCCGCTTTCTGCGTCTGCCCAATGCGGCGAACCGTGCGCGGTTCGCGGACCACCGAAATTACGTGTACAAGGGGGAAGTGGTGGACAGGCAAGTCCACCTGGGCGTGGACCTTGCCTCCCTGGCAAGATCGGAGGTGCCCGCGGGCAACGCGGGCAGGGTGGCGTTCGCGGGCCCCATGGGCATCTACGGCATTACCGTGTTCCTGGACCATGGCTTCGGGCTGTACAGCCAGTATTCCCATCTGAGCGAGGTCACCGTGAACGTGGGCGACCAGGTAGCCAAGGGCGACATCATCGGCAGGACGGGCGCCACCGGGCTTGCCGGCGGCGATCACCTGCATTACGGGATGATGGTGCAGGACACTTTCGTCAACCCCATCGAATGGTGGGACCCAAACTGGATCAGGAACAACATCACGTCCAAGACAGGGCGTTTCAAACCTTCCTGACGGTCGCGCTTCACACCACTTGAAACATTATCATTGGCGACATTCCCAAATCCGTGGTATCGTGGCCTTTCCGCCCTGATTCCGGCGGCGGGAAAGCCTCTCACGGACCACGGAACCGTCACGTTCTCCAGGAGTGTGATTGCATATGAGCAAGTACAAGGTCACCAAAACATACAAGGAGATCAACGAGAAGATCAAATCCGGAGAGGTGGTCGTGGCCACCGCCGAGGAAATGATCGACATCGTCAAAAAAAAGGGGCCGGTCCAGGCTGCCCGCCAGGTCGACGTGGTCACCACCGGCACCTTCGCTCCCATGTGTTCTTCCGGCGTCTTTTTGAATTTCGGACATTCCAGGCCCACCATGAAGGCGTCCCACACCTGGTTCAACAATGTGCCGGCGTACGGCGGAATCGCCGCGGTGGACTGTTACCTGGGGGCTACCTCGGTCTGCGAGGACGATCCCCTGAACAGGGTGTTCCCCGGCGAGTTCAACTACGGCGGCGGCCACGTCATACAGGACCTGATTGCCGGCAAGTCCGTCCAGCTTGTCGCGACCAGCTATGGCACGGAATGTTATCCGAACCGAAGGCTGGAAAAGATGGTTACCCTGAACGACCTTCCTTACGCGGTCCTCTGCAATCCCCGCAACGCATACCAGAACTACAACTGCGCGGTGAACCTGGGAAGGAAAACCATCTATACCTACATGGGCGCCCTCAAGCCCAAGGCGGCCAACGCCAATTACTGCAGCGCCGGCCAGCTCAGCCCCCTGTTCAATGACCCATACTTCAGGACCATAGGACTGGGTACCCGTATCTTCCTTGGTGGAGGCACCGGCTATGTGGGTTGGCACGGCACCCAGCACAATCCCAAGGTGGAGCGCACCGAAGGGGGCGCACCCATGAGGCCGTCGGGCACCCTGATGGTGCTTGGAGACCTCAAGCAGATGTCGCCCCGATGGCTCGTGGGCGTCAGCATCCAGGGTTATGGCCCTTCACTGGCGGTGGGAATAGGCATACCGATTCCGATTCTGAACGAGGAAATGGCCGCGTATACCGGAGTGAGCGACGAAGAATTGTTCACCCAGATCGTGGATTACAGCGAGGATTACCCCATGGGCAGGGCAAGATGCCTTGCTCAGGTCAGCTATGCGGAACTGCGCAGCGGGCATATCCGGTTCCAGGGGCAGTCAGTGCCGACGGTTCCCCTGTCGAGCATGATAAGGGCCCGGGAAATCGCCGACATGCTCAAAAAATGGATCAAGAGCAAACGCTTCTATCTGGGCCAGCCCCAGACAACGTTGCCGAGCTGAACCGGCACAACAGGCCGCGCATCCGGCCGTATCCGAGGACAATGGGAGCATTCAAGGACACCTATCCGGCACAAGCACGTCAGGCCTTGTCAGACAACGGAATGAATAACACGGATACCCAACAGACGGAACTGCCGGACGATCCCGGACCGGACTCGGCCGATGTCGAAGGCGGCGGGGAGTACAAAAGAAAGAGCGCGCTCCGGGAAAACCTGGAAGCGATTGTCATTGCGATACTGCTCGCCCTTTTCGTACGCACCTTTGTGGTCCAGGCCTTCAAGATCCCGTCCGGCTCCATGATCCCGACTCTGCTGATCGGCGACCATATTCTTGTAAACAAGTTCATCTACGGCGTGCGGATGCCGTTCACCAACGCCGTCCTCGTTCCGGTCTCCGAACCCGAACGCTGGGATATCGTTGTCTTCAGGTACCCCGAAGACCCGTCCATCGATTTCATCAAGAGAGTCGTCGCCACCGGCGGAGAGACCGTGGAAATCCGTGATCGCGTAATCTATGTGGACGGCAGGCGCGTGGATGACGACCATGGAGTATGGCGTGGGTTCGGACGGTTCGACGGAGAGAACTATGGTCCGGCGACCGTGCCTCCGGACCACGTCTTCGTGATGGGGGACAACCGGAATCACAGCTATGACAGCCGGTTCTGGGGATTTGTCAGCGAGGACGCCTTGCGGGGAAAAGCCTTTATCGTTTACTATTCCCGGGACAAGAGTTTTCTGGACGTCCGGTGGGACCGAATCGGCCACATGCTCCACTGAATCACGTCAGGGCCGGATCGCACCACAAATCCTTGCATCCGCACTACCTGAGACCGCTCCCGGATTCAGGCGTCAACCTGACAAGGATCAACCTGTCGGCCTTGTCTTCAAAGGTTTCCCATTGTTGAAACCCGGG
Source organism: Desulfatibacillaceae bacterium (assembly GCA_046542385.1). Taxonomy (GTDB): domain Bacteria; phylum Desulfobacterota; class Desulfobacteria; order Desulfobacterales; family Desulfatibacillaceae; genus JBKHBM01. The sequence goes on from JBKHBM010000005.1 coordinate 76,628, forward strand.
CTGGACCGAGCATCGAACAATCGCTGGAGCGACGGGTGGCAGACACACCGCACAGAATCCTCGTGATCGACGACGAACCCAGCATGCGGGAACTGCTGGAACTCATGCTTGTAAGGGAAGGGTATGAGGTCAAGTGCGCCAGTGACGGAAACCAGGCGCTGGCAATCCTGAAAAAGGAGCCCTGGGACCTGCTGCTTTGCGACATCCGCCTGGGCGACATTTCCGGTATCGACGTATTGCGCGTGGCCAAGCAGACCGTCCCCGAACCCGTGGTCATCATGATCTCGGCGTACGCTTCCACCGAAACCGCGGTCCAGGCCATGAACGAAGGGGCATTCGACTATATCCCCAAGCCGTTCGACAACGAGGAACTCAAGGAAACCATCGCAAACGCCCTTGAACGCCGCACCCTGGCGCGGGAAAAGGAGGTTCTGGAGGAAAAACTCCAGGAGACCTATCATTTCGGGCGCATTGTCGGCGGAAGCCCCGCAATGATGAAGGTCTTCCACCTCCTTCGCCAGGCGGCCCCCACCAAAACCAGCATCCTGATTACCGGGGAAAGCGGTACCGGCAAGGAGTTGATTGCCCGGGCCATTCACGAACAGAGTCCGCGGGCCAAGGCTTCATTTGTCCCCATACACTGCGGTGGAATTCCGGAAACTCTCATGGAAAGCGAGCTTTTCGGGCACGTCAAGGGAGCCTTTACCGGGGCCAGCCACGACAAAAAGGGCCTTTTCGAGGTGGCCTCCGGAGGAACCGTGTTCCTGGACGAGGTGGGGGAACTGACCCACGCCATCCAGATCAAGCTCCTGCGGGCATTGCAGGAAAGAGTGATAAGGCCGGTGGGGGGTACCCAGGACATCCCCGTGGACATCCGTATCGTTTCCGCCACCAACAAGAACCTCGAGGAAGAAGTCATCAAGGGCAATTTCCGGGAGGATCTCTTTTATCGCCTCAACGTCATCGAACTCAGGGTGCCGCCTCTGCGCGAACGCAAGGAGGACCTGCGCCCCCTGGCCCAGCATTTCCTGGACCAGTACTCTAGGGAGATGGACAAGAATATCGACAAACTGTCCTCCTACGCCCTTGATCTGCTGGCGAGATATGACTTCCCGGGCAATGTCCGGGAACTGGAAAACATGATCGAACGAAGCGTCGCACTTTCCACAACCAAGATAATCCTTCCGGACAGCCTGACATTGTCGAGTTACAAGCGGTCCCAGATGAACGGGGACGAACTCGAAGTGGCCAGGAACATAAGGATCCCCCAGTCGGGCGCCAACCTGGACGAAATATTGTCCCAGGTGGAGAAGGAATGCCTGGATCAGGCCCTGGAGGCGAGCGGAGGGGTGAAGCACAAGGCGGCCAAACTCCTGGGAATCAGCATCGACTCCTTTCGGTACAGGTATGACAAGTACCATTCGGATTAGGCCGTCCGGCGTGGCGCGTCCTGGTACCCGGTGCACGTGCCGGGTATGAGAAAATCCGGACGGACGCCAGCTCGTCAGGGGATTTTCGCATGGTTGCGGGGAAAATCCCCGCATTCATGCCGGTCAAACAGGGGGGTTCCCCGGCCATGGTTGGAAGGCCTGTTGGGAACGAGGCTTCAAGTGCTTGGAATACTGATAAATCTGTATATTTGTCTTTTATGTGGTACCCATGGCATACAATATGCTTAAACATTGGGGAAATTTTGATGGGGTGTGGGCATGTGGCCCGCGCTGTATCATCTTCACACAACCTAAAGGAGGGTTTGTCATGTTGCAGAAAATGAGGAACACCGGCAAGGGTTTCACCCTTATCGAGCTGATGATCGTTATCGCCATCATCGGCATCCTGGCGGCCATCGCCATCCCGAACTTCATCAGCTACCGTCAGCGGGGCTATGACAGCTCGGCCAACGCGGACGCCAAGAACGCCTACACCGCGGCCCAGGCCTACTTCACCGACTATCCGGACGGTGACGTCAGCCTTACCAAGATCAAGGACTATGGCTACAAGCAGTCGCCGAATGTCGAGACTACCTTCTCCGGTACGGACCAGGCCGGTCTGGAGTTCACGACCACCCACACAAGCGGGGAGAAGACCTACACCGTCGAGTCCGACGGCTCGATCAGCTTCAACTAGGATAGTCGTCGGTCATGCCTCATTTCGGGCCTTCCGCATTCAGCGGGGGACAGCCTGAATCCGGGGTGAGAAATCAAGGGGCGGGCATTTTGCCCGCCCCTTTTTCGTGTGCGCCCGGCAGGGCGCGCCACGGTTGGAATGCAAGTCCCCCGTGGGATGGTTCCCGGCTGCTCCCCGGGGTGGGACGCGGAGTGGCGCTTGCCTTTACGCGATGAAATCCTGCTCGCATCTTCGGCTTTACAACCGCGGTCCCTCCGGTCCATCAGACCACCCGCCGCCTTAACCGGGAAGGGGCCACCTGCCGCTGAATACGGTGGAATTCATCAGGGGACGCGGTTGAAACCATCGACTGTTCATCATCCCCCCTTGACTCGGGTTTCCGATGGTGGTCAGTTCATGAGGAACGATCCACCCTGACTGATGACTGGAGATTCGCCATGGCCCCGAAACGCCCTCCGCTGCTGCCCCTGGTCTTGCTGCTCGCCGGCTTCACGGTGCCGTTGCTACTGCTTTGCGCGGTGCCGCCAATCGCCCGGGATGTTTTGATTCACCATCTCGCCATTCCCAAGCTGTGGATCGAACACGGCGGCATCTTCTCCATTCCGTGGGCCCCTCATTCCTACTTTCCAATGAACATCGAACTGCTGTTCGCCGCATGCCTGATGCTGGGAAACGACATTGCCCCCGCTTTCGTTCACCTCGCCTTCGGTTTTGGCACGGGTTTTCTGATCTTCAGATATCTGTCACCCCGGACGGGACATGCCACGGCGTTGCTCGGCCTGTTTTTCTTCATGACCATCCCGGTGGTCATGCGCGTTGGCACCATGGCGTACGTGGACCTGGGCGCGACCTTTTTCACCACCGCGGCGCTTCTGTCCCTGGTTCCTTACCGCGATTCCGGGTGCAGGGACAACGTCTGGCTTGTGGTGTCGGCGGTGTGCATGGGGCTCGCCGTGGGCAGCAAGTACACTGCGCTGGTTCCCTGGGCGTATCTGAACATAGTGGTGATTCTCTATGTTTCCCGGGCCAACCGGCCTGCCCGGGTCGCCGTCAGGGCGGGTCTTGTCTACGGCGTGGTGGTTCTTCTTGTGGCGTCCCCCTGGCTCGTCAAAAACACCCTGGCCACGCTCAATCCCGTATACCCTCTTTTCGACGGGTTTTTCGCCCAGTTCCGGGACGTTTCCGCGGGGGGCGGGAGCCCCGGCCAGGGTGGGGGCCCGGGACTGGGAGCCAGGTCGTCGTTTTTCCAGAGAAGGGAACTCCTTTATGGAGAGCCTTTGTGGGTGACACTGCTCATGCCTGTGCGCATGTTCCTTTTCGGTCGGGACAACTCCGCCCAGTTCTTTGACGGTGTGCTGTGTCCCGCGCTGGTGCTGCTGGCTCCGCTCGCCTTTCTGGCGGGAAACCGCCGCAGGGACCTGTGGATGTTCACGGGTTTTGTCCTTTTTTCGCTCCTGGTCCCGGTGTTCGCCGATGCCGCAAGGATCCGATACATCATGCCGGTGCTGCCGTTCCTTGCCATCATGTCGGCTATGGGCATCCGGAACGTGTTGAACGCGGCGACCCAGGCGACCCAACCGGTGGCTGTGGTTCTGTACATCCTGGGCGGGGTTTCCCTGGCTTACATGATCGGTTTCAGCGGATGGTATCTCCATGGATATTTCTCCAAGGTCGATCCCGTGCCCTACGTCACGGGCGAGGAGTCCCGCGATTCCTTTCTCGAGCGACATCTTGCCAGCTATTCCTGCATGCGTTACATCAACACCCACTCGGCGAAGGACGCCCGGGTACTCCTCATGTTCGTACGGGGCAGGACATACTACCTGGAAAGGGATTTCCGGTACGACCCCTCCTATGGCATGGCTGCCACGCGTTCCCTGATGCGCGCCCTGAAGGAGACCGGTTCGGTGGCGGGCTACCTCGAGGACCAGGGTTTTACCCACGTTCTGGCGCGCCTGGATCTTCTGGACGGGTATCTTGGGGCCAATTTCAGCGAAGACGAGAGGGATAGGCTGGCAAAGGCGCTTGCCACCGAACTCGAGCCGGTGTTCATGGAAAATGCCTACATGGTATACGAGGTCCCCGGCCATGATGAGGGAAATGCCGCAAGGCAGGCCAGGGAAGGGGGCAACAGGAACGGTGAACCGAGATGACGCTTGATGGATGGTGCGGCAGGATCCTGCATCTGGATCTTTCAAATGGGAACACCTCTGTGGAGGAGCCCGATGTCGGGATATACCGGCAATGGATCGGGGGCAGGGGGCTTGCCGGACTTTTCCTGGAACCGCACGTTACCAGGGACCCTGAAGACCCCTGTATGCCGCTGCTCCTTTTTACCGGGCCGCTGGTCAACACCAGCTCCCCGACCTCCGGCAGGTCCACCTTCATGAGCCGGTCTCCGCTTACCGGTGCGATTTGCGACGCTTCCGTGGGGGGTACGCTGGGAACCGAACTGAAGAGGTCGGGTTTCGACGGAATTGTCATGACGGGGCGCGCGGAGCGTCCATGTGGCGTGGAGATCAACGGAGAATCCGTTGTCTTCACCGATGCCAGGGACCTGGTCGGCGATACCCTGCCAAGGCTGAACGACCGGTTGCGGGGCAAGGGCGCCAGGGCGGCGTGCGGTCCGGCCGCGCATCATGGAGTTCGATTTGCCTCCATCATGGTTGACCGGGCCCATGCGGCGGGACGAGGGGGCCTCGGCCTGGTCTTTGCCAACAAGAACCTCAAGTACATCACGGTAAAGGGCAGGGGGAAAACGCCGGTCCATGATTCCGAGGAGCTGGCAAAGGCCCGGGAGGACGTTTTTCGCCTGGTTTCCGCTTCTCCGGCTCTCCTTGGGGAGTTCGGCATTTCCCGTTATGGGACGGCCGCCCTGTACGACCTGATTTCCCAGCGCGGCATGACGCCGACGGCCAATTTCCGGCGCACCTGGTATCCCCATACTCCCAGGGTCAATGCCCATGCCGTTGCCCGGGCATACCGGCCCAAAAAGGCGGGATGCAGGGGCTGCCACGTCCTGTGCAAGAAAAAGGGGGCCGAAGGTCCGCTGCCCGAATACGAGACGCTTTCGCATTTCACGGCGCTGCTGGAGAACCCTGTCCTGGAGGTCGCCGTGGCTGCCAATCGTCTGTGCAACGAGACGGGAATGGACACCATCTCCGCCGCGGTCACTCTCGCGTGCCATGCGGAGATAAAGGGCCTCCGCCCGGCGCCGGACGACATTGTCTCCATGCTCGGAAACATTGCCCATGGCCGGGGGCAGGGAGTGGATATGGGGCAGGGCGCCGTCCGGTATGCTGCCCGGCGCGGTCGCCCCGAGTGCGCCATGGCCGTGAAGGGGCTGGAGTTGCCGGCGTATGATCCCCGGGGCGCCTATGGCATGGCGCTGGCCTATGCCACCTCCACTCGGGGCGGCTGCCATCTGCGGGCGTATCCCATCAGCCATGAGATCCTCAGAAAACCCGTGGCCACGAACCGTTTCTCCTTCGAGGGAAAGGCCCGCATCATCAAGATCGCGGAGGACGCCAATGCGGTAGTGGACTCCCTCACCGCCTGCAAGTTCGTGTTCTTCGCCGCCAGTCTGGAGGAGTATGCCAGGGTATACTCCGCGGTCACCGGGTACCCGGCCACCGGCCATGAACTTCTGCGTGTGGGAGCACGCATCTACGACCGGGAGCGAAGGATGAACGCGGCCTGCGGCTTCGACGCCGCAGACGATGTATTGCCAGAGCGTTTCTTCCATGCACCGGAGAACGCCGCGGGCGATCCCACGGCGCCACCGCTGCCCAGGGAAGACTTTTTCCGAGCGCGACACGACTACTACAAGGTGCGGGGACTTGACGAAAACGGCTTGCCGGTTTCCATCCCGACAGAAAGGGGCGCCTCGCGTTCCTTTGCCCGGAAGGATTGAAGCCATGGAGAACCTGGCCGCCAAGTATGAGAGCAAGCTGGTTCGGGACAACCTGGCCCGGCCCGGAAAGGTGCTTTTCGGCACCCTGGACGCCGAGGTGGCGTGGCATGGAGAGACCAGTCGGGCCGCGGACCTTGCCCCGCTGTTCGACAGCCTGTCCATAAACACGGTACTGCTGGCTGAACCGGCCGAACCCTACAGGGCCATCATCCAACGGCTTGCCACGAAATCCCTGGGCGCCATCCTTCCACAGGACTGCGAAACGCGCACATTTTTGCACGACCTGCCGGTGGCAGCCTCGGTCGAGGCCAGACATACGGGCGCCGCGCTGGCCCATCGGAAGGGAGTCGTCACGACCGGCGGAATGATCGTAACCACGGGAACCGTGTCTCCGGAACAGGCGTATGTCACGTTTTCCTCCATTTGCTTTGCCTGCTTCGTCAAATTCTTCTCGGACTGCCTGGAGGCGGCCGCCAACGGTTTTCTCGGCGATGGGGAAAAGCGGATACTGCGGGCGGTCTGGAGCGACGTGTTTGAAAAACCTTCGTGCGGCGAAGACGTCCGCATGTTCCGAACCGGCCCATTCGAGACCATCCAGGCGGCCCTCACGGCCCTGGAGGAGGCGGGCAGGGCGACGGTGGAGGACGGTTTGGTGGATTCCTATTTCGGCAACGTGTCATGCCTCGTCAACGACACGCTGCTCATCAGCCAGACAGGCAGCAGCCTGGATGAACTGGCTGGCTTTGTGGACGCCTGCCCCATGGACAAATCCTCCTGCGCCGCAATCACCGCGTCCAGCGAATTGCCCGCCCATCGCGAAATCGTCTCCAACACGCCGTACCGCGCCGTCCTGCATGGACATCCCCGTTTCTCCGTGGTACTTTCCATGGCCTGTGAGAAAACGCACTGCCCCTGCCGGGGCCGCTGCCATGTCGACTGTCCGGAAAAACGGTTCGTCTGCGGCGCTCCCATTGTTCCGGGCGAAGTGGGAGGAGGCCCCAAAAGCCTCTGGCGGACCGTGCCGTCCGCTGTCGCGGAACACGGGGTGGCCGTCGTGCACGGACACGGCGTTTTCGCCGCGGGCGAAAAGGACTTCAACCAGGCGTTTCGCGCTCTGGTTCAAATTGAGGATTGTTGTCGGGAGCAGGTGCGGATGACGCTGGAAAAGGTGATGTGAGTATCTCTCAATAACTGGTTCACGTATTGTTGAAATATGGATTGATTTCAGTCTGATGAGTGACAAGATCACCAACGAGGCAATGTTCGGGGCATTGGCGGATCTTGCCGAACGGTTCGGCGTCGAGGTGCGTGAAAGGGTACTCAAGGCGCCGGGGGTGAACGTGCAAAGCGGATTGTGTCAGGTGCGGGGCCGACCCATGCTCATCCTGGAGCGCAAGCTGCCGCTGTCCGACAAGATCAGCGTCATGGCCGAAGCCCTTGCCGGCATGCCCGTTGATGAAGTCTACCTGATGCCGGCCGTCCGTGACCTGCTGGAACGATACAGGACGTCCCCGGTAACACCGGACAAGATCCCGCTGACTGCCTCGGGGCGGGATGCGCGCTCCTCGGGCATGGATCCCCGGGACGACGGCAATCCGGATGATCCGGAGGCTGAAGACGGTCCGGCAAGGAAGTAGGTGGAAGACCGCCGATTCCGGTGTTATCAGCCTGTTGAAAAACGCGATCTGCGGCGTTGCGCTTCATTTCTCGTCA
>JBKHBM010000168.1:0-7925 GCA_046542385.1 Desulfatibacillaceae bacterium
TGGGCGACGTTTCCCTGCGACAACTCCCTGGGTCCCCGCTTTCGCGGGGATGACGTTTCTCGTGGGCGACGTTTCCCTGCGACAACTCCCTGGGTCCCCGCTTTCGCGGGGATGACGAACGGTTGTCGGACGAGCGATTGTCGGACGAGCGATTGTCGGACGAACGGTTGTCGAAGGTTGGGTCAAGACCCCGCGCAAGCGGGGCGGACCCAACATTGATTATTTCGAAAAAAGATTGAATGACAGCAAGCGCACCACAATATATGGTAAAGAATGTTGATGACTACCGCAACAATTTGTATCTAGTTTGACTCCCAATTTACTTTTTACGAACCCATCAACATTCAGTTACATTTCGCACGATTCATCGTTGGATCCGGTTTTGCGTCGCAAAACCTTGACCCAACTACGCCACCCTCATCCCGCTCCTTTGCTCACCCTTTCGTGGATGATGCGCAGTCCCTCCAGGGTGAGATCCGGCTCCACCGCCTCGATGCTGTCGCACATGCGTTCCATGAGCCTGGCCAGCCCGCCGGTGGCGATCACCCGCACGTGGTCCGCCATCTCCCGCCGAATCCTCGCCACCATGCCGTCCACCAGGGCCCCGTAGCCCATGATGATCCCGGCCTGCATGCTCTCCGCCGTTGTCTTGCCTATGGAGGTCCGGGGAGGCGTGGACAACTCCACGCGGGGCAGCTTGGAGGCGCGGGCGTACAGGGCTTCCGCGGCGATGCCGATGCCGGGGCTGATGGCGCCGCCCAGGTATTCCCCGGCTGTCGAGATGCAGTCGAAGGTGGTAGCGGTGCCGAAATCGATGACAATGAGGGCGCAACCGTATTTGGCGTAGGCGGCCACGCCGTTGACGATGCGATCCGCTCCAACTTCCGCGGGATTGCTGTACAGAATGGGCATGCCGGCGTCCGTGTGGGCGGAAACCCAGACGGGTGCGTGGCCCATGTACTTTTCGCAGAATACCTGGACCAGGTCGCGCATGGGGGGCACCACGCAGGAAACGATGGTGGCGCCGACCTTGTCAAGGTCCATGCCCGCGGCCTGGAACAGGCTGCTCACCAGTACGTGAAACTCGTCCTCGGTGGCTTCCCTTTCAGTGCGGATGCGGAAGGAGCGCAACAGGCGCTCCCTGTCGTAGACCCCGATTACGGTATTGGTGTTGCCGATGTCCACAACGAGCAGGTGCATGGGGCCTCCCTATTGTACGGTTACCGTGAACACCTCGGGAGAGGCGTCCACCAGGGTCAGTTCCAGGGGCAGCCGGATTCTCGCGGGTCTGGCCAGGACTCCGGTTCCGGCGTCGGCGAGGTCCATGTATACACTGACGTCGGTGGCCACGTCCAGGGCATCCGGGGCCAGGACCGGACCGGAGACCACGAGGCCGATGGACAGGGGAGTGACCATGGCGTTTTTCCGGGAATGCCTGACGACCACCGGAACGTCGTCCAGTGTCCTGGTCGCGGTGACGGGTTCCACGGTGACCAGGACCCTGAATCCGCAGACGCCCCGCGTGAGGCCGCCCTATCAGCCTGTTGAAAAACGCGATCTGCGGCGTTGCGCTTCATTTCTCGTCAGTGCGGCGTACCGTAAGTACGCCTTATTCCTTAAAATTCGCGCGCCTTGCATCTCATCGTTTTTGAACAGGCTGTAAATCCCTGGTTTTTCAACGGGCTGATAACAGGTCCGCTCAACGGGCCTTGCGCGGTGCCACGCAAAAAACCCCGTCACCGGGACGAGCAGTATTCCGGCAAGCACCGGAAACCACTTCACCCGCGACAGGGTTCCATGTCTTTTGCTGTCTGGCATGTCATTGGCCTGGCAGGGAAACGGATTGTCGGACGGTTCCGGAATGGCGTACCGAAGGCCGGCTTCAGGATCTTTCCGCCTCCACCCGGCGCAGGGCGTCGGCCATCACCACTGCGGGTCGCACCCTGGCCACGTCGTGCACCCGAATGACATGAACCCCGGCCGCCGCGGCAGCGGCAGCCACGCCGACGGTGCCGTCGATAACCTGGTCCATGTCGGCTTCCCGGCCTTCGGCGACCTTTGCGAGCTGTTTTCTGATAAAGGCTTTCCTGGAATGACCCAGCAGGATCGGCACGTCCAGGGACTCCAGCTCCCCCAGCCGCCGGATCAGGGCGAGGTTGTGCTCCAGGGTCTTGCCGAATCCGATGCCCGGGTCCGCCATGATCAGCCCGCGATCCACGCCCGCCGCCACGGCCCTGTCCACGGCGCCGGCCAGAAAGTCCCGCACGTCCCGCACCACGTCGTCGTATCGGGGATCCTCCTGCATGGTCCTGGGAGTACCCAGCATGTGCATGAGGATAACGGGCACGCCGGCCCGCGCCGCCACCTCACCCATGCGGGGGTCTCCTCTCAGGGCGGTGACGTCATTGATCATGGACGCCCCGGCCTCGAGGGCCCTCTCGGCCACCGACGCCTTGCTGGTGTCCACGGAAACGGGTACCGACACCTGCCGCGCCAGTTCCTCGATGACGGGGATGACACGGCGCATCTCCTCGTCCACGGACACGGCATCGGCCCCCGGCCTGGTGGACTCCCCTCCCACGTCCAGGATGTCCGCGCCGTCCCGCACAAGGCGCACTCCCCGGGCCACCGCCGCGTCGGTTTCCGCGAATTCGCCGCCGTCGGAAAAGGAATCCGGCGTCACGTTCACGATGCCCATGAGCAGGGTCCTGCCTCCGAACAGCAGGCGCCGGCCCTTCCATGCCATGGCGTAATGCTTCATTGGGACTCGTCGCCTTCCCCGGGTTCGATCCCCCCGGGATTGTGGTCGTCCGGCCCAGGCGCCGGAGAGGGGCGAAGCCGGGCCTTGTCCACGTCCATCTCCTTTTCCATTTCCCTGGCCCTGGCCTCGGCCCTGGCCCGCAGGGTCTTGCCGGGGTCGCGAACCGGGGGCTCCCAGCCGGGACGCAGGCTGGTGATCACCTCGTCCAGTTCAGCGCCCATGATGGTCTCCTTTTCCAGGAGCCGGTCGGCCACTTCATGGAGGATGTCGATGTTTTCCTTGAGGATGCCCTTGGCCTTCTCATAACCCACCAGGATAAAACGATGGACTTCCTCGTCGATCCTGCGGGCCGTGTCCGGAGAGTAGTCCCGGGGCCGGGATATCTCCCTGCCCAGAAAAACCTGGTCTTCACCCTGGGAATAGGAGACGGGGCCGAGCTCCTCGGACATCCCCCAGTCCCGTACCATGTGCTGGGCCATGTCCGTGGCGCTCTTGATATCCTGGGCCGCTCCGGTGCTGATGCGGCCGAAGATCAGCTCTTCGGCGGCGCGGCCTCCGAAGGCAAAGGCCAGTTCGCTTTCCAGCTGGTCCTTGAATTTTGAGTCGCGTTCCTCCGGCAGAAACCAGGTCACGCCCAGAGCCCTGCCCCGCGGGATGATGGTGATCTTGTTGACGGCCGGAGTGTCGGGCAGAAACCTGGCCACCAGCGCGTGGCCTCCCTCGTGGTAGGCCGTGATTTTCAGGTCCTCCTCGTCCATCACCTTGGACTTGCGCTCGAGACCCAGGTACACCTTGTCCTTGGCGTCCTCCATGTCCGCCATTCCGACCTTTTCCTTGTTGCGCTTGGCAGCCAGCAGGGCCGCCTCGTTCACCAGGTTCTCCAGATCGGCGCCGGAAAACCCCGGCGTCCCCTTGGCCAGCACCACCGGATCCACGTCGTCGGCCATGGGACACCGCTTCATGTGTACCCTCAACACCGCCTCCCTGCCCCTGACGTCCGGAAGCGGGACGACCACCTGCCTGTCGAAGCGACCCGGACGCATGAGGGCCGGGTCCAGCACGTCGGGCCGGTTGGTGGCGGAAATCAGGATCACGCCCTCGTTGGACTCGAAGCCGTCCATCTCCACGAGCAGCTGGTTGAGGGTCTGCTCCCGTTCGTCGTGGCCGCCGCCCAGGCCGGCCCCGCGATGACGGCCCACGGCGTCGATCTCGTCGATGAAGATGATGCACGGCGCATTCTTCTTGCCCTGGACGAAAAGATCCCGGACACGGGAAGCGCCCACGCCCACGAACATCTCCACGAAGTCGGAACCGGATATGGAGAAGAAGGGGACCCCGGCCTCTCCGGCAATGGCCCTGGCCATCAGCGTCTTGCCCGATCCCGGCGAACCCATGAGCAGCACCCCTTTTGGAATGCGCCCTCCCAGCCGGGTGAACTTGTGGGGATCGCGCAAAAATTCCACGATCTCGAACAGCTCCTCCTTGGCCTCGTCCGCGCCGGCCACGTCCTCGAAGGTGACCCGCTGGGTGGACTCGTTCATGAGCCGGGCCCGGCTCTTGCCGAAAGACATCGCCTTGCTGCCGCCGCCCTGCATCTGCCGCATGAAAAAGATCCACACGCCGATGAGTATGAGCAGGGGCACCCAGGAGGCAAGCATGGAAACGAACCAGGAGGTCTTTTCCGGAGGCTGGGCCTCGATGTTCACGCCTTTCGCCCTCAGATCCTTGATCAGCTGGGGGTCTTCCGGGGCGAAGGTGCGAAACCTGCGGCCCTCGGCGTCGGTTCCGAAAATCTGGTTGCCCTGGATTTCGACCTTTTCGACCGCGCCCGCCTCGACGCGGTTCAAAAACTCCGAATAGCTGATTTCATTGTCCGTTCTGGCCGGCTGCTGGAACAGGTTGAACAGCAGCACCATCATCAGGAAAATGACAAGCCACAACGCCAGATTCTTGTACAAGGGGTTCAATAGCTATAACCTCCGTCGGGTATGGCTCCCGCGATTCCATTACATGGGGATACACGTCACCAGTCGAATATTAAACATGCCTTGTGGTTAGGCAAGGAAAACTTTGACCATCACGACCCGGGCACTGTCGTCGCGCATCCGGAAACGGTCGTCCACCACGTGTCCGACCAGCCAGGCCACCTGCCCGCCGGACAGGAGCACGGCGGCCCGTTTACGCATCTCGGCCGGCACCTTCCTGTCCGAAAGGTATCTTGCCACCCTTTTGGCACCAGGCGCCCCCAGGGGACGGAATCTGTCCCCGGGCCGGGATGCCCTGGCCAGGAAGGGAAAGGGGGCAGCCCCGGCGTCCAGGATCGCCGTATTGCTCCCGACCCAGGCCGGCAGCGGAGCGTCGTTGGCGGGCAGCACCTCCACCTCCAGGCGCAACCCGGCTTCGGCGATTTCATAGGTGCCCGGCCCGGGCAGCTCCGCCTCCCATCCGGGAGGCTCCGGCCCGGCTTTCGGCCGCCGCGCCCAGCCCGGATCCCCGGTTTCGAACAGGCAGAGCGAGCCCCCGCCGCAACGGGCAACCAGCCCGCCGGGCAGATGGATCTCCCCGTTTCCACTGGCGCACAGGTCCAGGACGTCGTCCACGTGCGCCAGGGTGATGCGGCGCAGGCCCCTCGCCCTCTCCAGTCCCCGGCGGACGACCCTCCGGGCCAGGGCGGGATGCACACCCTCCAGCACGGACAAATCCAGCAGGACCCTCCCGTCCTCTTCACGAATCCCGGGGCCGCGAAACATCCCGTCCACCTTGCCTGCCCAGTAGTCTTCCTCCTCGCGGAAAATCGCCGCCGTGCGATTCAATACTCCCGGGAGGCCCGGATTCACGGTTTCGGTCAGCAGGGGCATCACGTCACGGCGCACCCGATTTCGGAGAAAACGCACGTCCCGGTTCGTTTCATCCTCCACCCAGACCGCTCCGACCGCGTCCAGGTATTCCAGCACGTCCGCCCTGCCCACCTCCAGGAGGGGGCGAACCACCCCGTCTCCCCGCACCGGCGCCGCGCCCCCCAGTCCCGGGGGACCGGATCCCCTCAGGAAATTCATCAATACGGTCTCGGCATTGTCGTCCGCATGGTGGCCCACGGCCACCTTCCCATAGCCATGCCCGGCCGCTGTTTGCAACAAAAACCCGTAACGGGCCCGCCTCGCGGCGTCCTCCAGGTTGGTCCCCGGAGCAGACGGAATGTCCAGGGTCCCGCCGTAAAAGGGCAGGCCCGCGTCCGCGGCGAGTTCCCGGACGAAACCGGCGTCGGCGCCGGAATCCTCCCTCAGGCCGTGATCCGCGTGGGCCACGCCCAGGGACAGGCGCCACTCCGGAGCGAGGGCGCATAACACATGCAACAGCGCCACGGAATCCGGCCCTCCGGAAACCCCGACCAGAACGCGCCCTCCGGGCCCGAACATTCCGTGCCGGCGAATGCATCCCGCCACCCGCGCGGCAAAGGCGCCCTCTACATCGGATTGTCCGGCGGCCATTTCGTGTGCCTCCCGACGGTCAAATCCCGCGAATCCATGGCCGGAAAGGCGAGGGTGTCGTCTGTCTCGAGTAATATCCCACCTGAATCCGTGAGCGGTCTCAGGTGGTGCGGATGCAAGGAAGAGACCTGCCCGAAATGCTCGGGCACCCCCAGATTTTGCCGAGGAGGCGTTTTTTCGATATTTTCGTCACGGATTCAGATCCCAGTTTGATAAAGTAGCAGAATATCAAAGATTTAGCCACAAAAATCAACCCGAAAACCGGTAGATTCAACCCGAATGCCTGCGCGGGCAACACCTTCCGGGTTGCCATTACCGTTTGCGTCACTAGATTTTGGAAAGACTCTGCCCCGTTCAATTCCATGGGAGGTAACCAATGCGCCCCTTTTCCGGTCCGAATCATCCAACAGCCCAAAAAGGCGCCCACATGCCCGGTGTGTTGTTTGTCGCGGTGTTCGCGCTCCTGCTGGCCGTGTCCGGTTGCACCATGCACGGCGAACCCCGTCGCGTGGGCCCGATGCCCGAACGGAACGCACCGGAGCCGGAGGTCGATCCCGGTGACGTGGTCGCCGCGGCGGACCAGGAGGTGCTGGTCCCCGGCGAGGCGCTTGACCGTATCGCCCGCGCCGACGTCGTGTACGTGGGCGAGTCCCACACCAGCGTGCGGGACCACCACGTGCAGGCCGAGGTGCTCCGTGGCCTGCTGGACCGGGGGAGGTCCGTCACCATGGCCATGGAGATGTTCCCCCGCGGGGCCCAGCCCGTGCTGAACCGCTGGTCCGACGGCCTGATGGACGTGCGGTCCTTCCAGGACGAGGTCCAGTGGAGCCGGGTCTGGGGATATCCCTTTGCCCTGTACCGGGAACTGTTCGAGACAGCACGCGACAACGGCGTTCCCGTGGTGGGCGCCAACGCGCCCCGGGACGTGGTTGCCGCCATTGCCGAGGGCGGGTACGAAAGCCTCACCCCGGCGCAACGGGCCGCGGTGGCCGATACCTTCTTCCGGGACGACGCCGCGCACCGCGCCCACCTGCGAGAGATGTATGAAGCCCATCCCCACGGCCGGGCCGACGACTTCGAACGGTTCTACGACGCGCAACTGGCCTGGGAGGAGACCATGGCGGAAACCGTGGCCCAACTGGTGCAAGAAGGCGGGAGCAACTCCACGGTACTCATGATCGCCGGAGCCGGGCACGTGGCCCAGCGTTTCGGCATACCGGAAAGGGTCCTGCGCAGGGTGGACCACGATTATGCCCTGGTCCTGCCCGTGGGAGAACAGTTTTACGAACAACACGGACCGTTCGAACCCAAATGGGCGGACTACCTGTGGATAACGGACGAACCCCTGGAAAACCGACGCCTTCGCGTGGGCGTCGGCCTCTCGCCCGTTGACAGTGGCATCGAAGTTCGCTTCGTGGCTCCGGACTCGCCGGCGGACAAGGCCGGACTGCGAAAGGGCGACGTACTCACCGCCATCAACGGCGCGCCCGTTGAGGACATGGGCGCCATGCACGGGGCACTGGAACCCGGCGGCGGCGAGCACGTGTTCACGGTGCTGCGAGACGGTTCCACGACGGACGTGGTGGTGGACCTGCCCCCTTCGCCCCACGGAAAGAGAGGGGAAGGGGATTAGCAGCCTGTTGAAAAACGCGATCTGCGGCGTTGCGGCGCGTTTC
>JBKHBM010000169.1:0-7901 GCA_046542385.1 Desulfatibacillaceae bacterium
ATGTTGGGTCCGCCTTCGCTTGCGCTGCGGCTTGACCCAACCTACTTCAGGCTTCGACTCTCACCTCCACTAAGCCAGCATCTCCTGGAGGCGTTTTTCCAGAAAGCCCTGGTCGCGGTACGGGCTGTCCGCCGCGCCCGTGGGGCACACGGAGATGCAGTTGCCGCATCCCTTGCAGAAGGCCTCGTCCACGCACGCGTACCAGCCGCCCACCTCGTTTTCGTGTAGGGTGATGGCCTGGAAGGGGCACGCCTCGACGCAGCTCGCGCATCCCCGGCATTTCACGGAATCCACCACCACGGTGTAGCCCTTGCTCTGGCGCGGGCCACGCGGCATGACGGCGGCGGCCAGGGCCGCCGCGGCGGCGCCCTTCTTGCGCTCGGACACGGCGATGCCTGGAGGGCTTGCCATGAACAGGCCGGCGATGGAGGTTCTTCCGGGAAGCAGGAAGGGAGTCCCGGGCACCCCCGCCTTCTGCATGGTGTTGGCCACGGCTCGTGGAGGCAGCCCTTCCTGCAGGAAGTAGGGCACGCTTCTGCTCTTCTCCTGACCCAGGATCACCGCGCCGGCGGAAACCGTCTGCGGGCCGGTGGGCGTGTCCGTGAAGATGCGGAAGTTGCCCACGGTGCCGGAGATGCCGCGTACTATGTAGTCCGCGAACCGGTGGATGTTCTCGTGCTCCACGGCCTTGTCCGCGCCGTTGCCGGAGTCGCCGAACACGAACACGTCCAGGCCCGCGTCGGCCAGGGTCAGCGCGGCGACTCGCGCGGCTTCCGACTCCCCGATAACGGCCGTGGTGAAATTGTAGTTGGACACCAGCATGGGCAGGGGGCGCAGGTGCCGGACACCGTGCAGCGCCCGGTTGACCAGCCCCTTGAATCGCGCCAGGGCCATTTCCGGGTCCCGCTTGAGCAGGCTCAACGCCTCGCCCCGCACGTTGCACGTCTCCACCATGGCGCGGGAAACCCCGGTGCCGCGGAACAGTCCGTCCTTGAGCCTGGCGCGTTGGTCCGTGCACGCGCTGCACACGAAATCCAGGGGGCAGCACACACAGGACGCCAGGGCAACGCGGGTCACACCCTTCTGGCGGATGGTCTTGAGTATGGAGGTCACCCCCTCGGGCGTGCAGGCGGCCGGGATGCTTTCCGCATGGATCACGTCCTTCTTGCCGGCCAGGGACTCCACGTACTGTTCCAGGTTGTCGTCCCACCCCAGGGAATCATTGCACCGGCACACGAACACGCCGACCTTGACTTCCTCGGACAGGCCCGGGTCCGGCGCGGCCTGGGGCACCCCGTATCCGCGCGGACGGTGGGACGTGTCCGCGAGCAGCACCATGGCCTGGCCTGCGGCCGCGAACCCCCTTGTAATGGCGGCGCCCACGTTGCCGTCATCCGCCGTCCGGGCATAGGCGCGAATCACGTCCTCGCCCTTGATGCCGGGCGCGGCGTCCGGATCGGCCAGGATCACGCACCCGGCCTGTTCCACGACCTCCTCGGCCCGGTCGTCGTGCCGGATGGCGCCCACTGCCTCGCAGGCCTCCACGCAGAGGAAGCATTCCGAGCACACGCCGCACGCAAGGCAGCGTTCCGCTTCGGACCGGGCCTGGGCCTCGGACAGGCCGAGCGCCACTTCGTTGAAGTTGCCGCGCCGCTTGGCCGGCCGGGTCTCGGGCATGCTCTCGGAAGCCCGGGAGGGAACGTCCTCGCCGATCCTCGGAAATTCGCGGTTGTCCGGTCTTGTGGAATACGCTGGATATTTGCCTTCGCCGGAAAGGTCTCGCTGGATGGCGGCCGCGGCGCGGCGTCCGGAAGCCATGGCGCGAACCACGGTGGATGGACCGCAGGTGGCGTCCCCGGCTGCGTACACCCCGGCCACGCCGGTGCGTCCTTCATCATCGGCAACGAGAAAACCCTTTTCGTTCACGTCCACGTCCGGCATGTCGTCCGCAAGGTACGGCCCCTGTTGGCCGATGGCCACGAACGCATAATCGAACCCGCGAATCTCGGCCTTGCCTCCCGGAACGCTCACCGGCCACGCGATGCCGTCCGCGCCCGCCTCTCCGGGCTGGGTGGGCGCGAGCTTCAAGGCCTCGAGCTTGCCGTTTTTCGCCACGAATTCCGTGACCCGGCGGGAGGTGACGATTTCGATGCCCTCTTCCCGCGCGCCCCGGACCTCCTCCTCGTGAGCGGGGATGGCGTCCTCGCCAAACCAGGAGACGAGGGTCACGTCCGCGCCGATGCGGGACAGCGCCCGGGCCAGGTCGAAGGCGGCGTTTCCGTCGCCGATCACGGCGGCACGGCCCGAAAGGGTCTTTATCTCGCCCCGGTAGAAACGGTGCAAAAAGGACAGACAGCCTTCGACACCCTCGGAATCCTCGCCAGGCATGCCAAGCGGTCTGTCCGCCCAGCTTCCGGTGGCCAGGACCACGGCGTCGTATTCCTCGCGCAGCTTGTCGAATCCGCCGTTTTCCGCCACGTTTACACCGCAATGGATTTCCACCCCCAGGGCCTCGATCCAGGCGATCTCCCTATCGAGAATCTTCCGGGGCAGCCTGTGCGGGCCGATGCCGTAGCGAAGCATGCCACCCGGCATTTCCTCCCTGTCGAGGACGGTGACCGCGTAACCGGATCGGGCGAGGTCGGCGGCGGCGGCAAGGCCGGCCGGCCCGGAGCCCAGGACCGCGATTTTTTCGTCGTGCGTCCGTTCCGGTTTTTCCGGCTCGGCGGGATTGTTCTCCACCTCCCAGTCGGCCAGGAATCGCTTGATGTTGCGGATGGACACCGGATCGTCCAGTTCGCTTCTCCGGCAGGCGTCCTCGCAGGGATGGTTGCACACCCTGCCGCAGATGCCGGGCAGCACGTTGTGGCGCCGCACCACGGCCAGCGCCTCGGCGTAACGGCCGGCCCGGGTCAACGCGACGTAGGCCTGGGCGTTCACGCCCAGCGGGCAGTTCTCCTGGCACAGGGGCTCGCGTCGCTTGTCGATCACCGGACGCCCCGGCAGTGCACGCCTTCCGCTCATCTCGAGCGGCTTTTTGCCGTCGCCCATTTCCACGGGGCATACCTCGATGCAGCGGCCGCACAGGATGCATCGTTTCGGGTCCACCCATGTACGCTGGTTGTGGATTTTCGCGGCAAACCCCTGGGGCGTGTGCTTGAGGGAGGTGACCCGCGCCGGGTTATGCACGGCGATGGACGGATTGCGGAATATACGCAGCAATCCCGAACGGTTGGCGTAGTTCAGGGGGACGCCGGAAGGCAGACGCCATGTTTCCCGGGACAGCTTGGCGTCCAGGTCAGCGTCCGTGTCCACCAGGGTCACGGGGATGCCCAGTTCGCCCAGCTTGTTGGTCGCCGCGATGCCCGCCGGAGTCGCGCCGATTACGATCACCTTGTGCAGTCGGTCCTTGGCCCGTTTCATGTCTATATTCCCGAAAGTGTATGCCTGCGGGCAGGGTCGCCCCGCCCCCAACGTAATGCAACGGCCCCGGCTGTCAGGCTGTCGCCCGCGCCCTCCCGGTCGCCTTCCTGTCCTTGCCGCGCAGTAGCGCCACGCCGAAGTCATGGCCCTTGTTGAACGCGTTGAGATTCATCTGCTCCGTGCCCCTGGGCACCGAACCCTCCACCGTCTTTTCCGCCGCCTCCTTGCTTATGGCGCCGGTGATGGCCGTGAAAAAGCCCACCATGATGATGTTGGCCATCATCTTGCGGCCCAGTTCCTCGGCCATACGGGTGGCGGGGACGGCGAAGATCTCCCTGTCCACACCCCGGGGCTTGACCAGGTCCTGGTCGATCAGCACCAGCCCGTCGTCCTGGACCTGGTCGATGAATTTCTCGAACCCGGCCTGGGACATGGCGGCCAGGATGTGGGGCTTGCGCACGTAGGGATAGTCGATGGTGGTGGCCGCGATGATCACCTGGGCGCTGCACGCGCCACCACGGGATTCCGGTCCGTAGGACTGGATGAGGGTGCTCTCCATCTTGTCCCCCAGGGCCGCGGCCTTGCCCACGATTTTCCCGGCCAGCACGATTCCCTGGCCGCCGAATCCCGTGATCACGATTTCCTTTTTCCTGTTGTCCATGAAAACCTCGAAAGCGTCTGCCGTCCACCCGTGTCAATGGCCTGTTACGCGGCGTTTTCATCGTCCAGTTTCGGCCGGCACGTCTTGTCGTACAGTTCGCTGCAGCTTGGCCGCTCCACGTCGTGGAAGACGCCCAGCACGATCTTCCTGTCCGCGTCCAACTCCAGCTCCGTGGGGTGGGCACCATTCTTGATGACGGTGCGATCCTGGTACATCCTCAGCGTGTCCATGGCCTTTTCCTTGTTGCGGCGGCCATAGTTGACGGGACACGGGGACAGCACCTCTATAAAGGAAAAACCGGGCCGCATGAGGGCGCACTCGATGCTGTCCATGAGGTCGCGGGCGTGCAGCATGGTCCAGCGCGCAACGTAGGACGAGCCGCAGGCGTACGCGAGCAACGGGATGTTGAACGGATTCTCCGGATTGCCCACCGGTGTCGTGGTGGTCTTGGCAAGATGCGGAGTCGTGGCCGCGACCTGGCCTCCGGTCATGCCGTAATTGAAGTTGTTCACGCACACGATGGTCATGTCCACGTTGCGCCGCGCCGCGTGGATGAAGTGGTTTCCGCCGATGGCGAACAAATCGCCGTCGCCGGAGAACACCACCACGTTCAGGTCCGGATTGGCCAGTTTGACGCCGGTGGCGAACGGAATGGCCCGGCCGTGCGTCGTGTGGTAGGAGTCCACGTTGGCGTAGCCCGCGCCGCGCGCCGAGCAGCCGATGCCCGAGACCATGACGAACTGGTCCTTGGGCAGGCCCGTGGCCTTCATGGAGGACATGCAGGCGGAAAAGGCGGTGCCGATGCCGCAGCCGGGACACCAGATGTGCGGAATCCGGTCCGTGCGCAGCCATTCGTCCAGAGGATGTGTCGGTTTCTTGTTCGTGGTCATGCCTTGCACCCTGTTTGTGGTTGGTGGAATCACCTAGGTCGTACCGATTGGTTCCGCCGCTAGAAATTGTTCCTGATGGTCTCTATCACCGCGTCCGGACTGATGATGGTGCCGCCCGCGTGGCCCACCAGAAGGCAGGGAGCCTTGCCCGCGGCGCAACGTTCCACCTCCCGGTGGATCTGGCCGAAGTTGATCTCCACGGTGATCAGGCCTTTTACCCGTTGGGCCAGTTCCCTGATGCGCTGTTCCGCGAACGGCCATACCGTTATGAGGCGCAAAAAGCCGACCTTGTATCCCATGGCCCGGGCCTCGTCCACGGCGGCACGGGCGGTGCGCGAGGAGACGCCGTAGGAGACCACGACGATGTCGGCGTCGTCCACGAGGTATTCCTCGGTGTCGATGATGTCGTCCAGGTTGTTCCGGATCTTGCCCATCAGCCGCGCCATCATCTCTTCCTGGCACTCGACGCTCATGACCGGATAGCCTTTTTCGTCGTGGGTGAGGCCGGTGACGTGGATGTTGTAGCCCTCGCCCGCAATGGCCATGGGCGCGACCCCGTTCGGCCCGGGAGCGAACGGTTTGAACCGGTCCTTACGGCCTTTGGCGCGCGGCCTGTTCTCCACCCTGATGGTGGAGGCTTCCGGGATGATGACCCGCTCGCTCATGTGGCCCACCACCTCGTCGGTCATCACCAGCACGGGAGTGCGGTACTTCTCCGAGAGGTTGAACGCCCGGATCGTCTGGTAGAACGCGTCCTGGGCGGAACTCGGGGCCAGGGCGATGATCTCGTAATGGCCGTGGGAACCCCATCGCGCCTGGTACATGTCGCCCTGGGCGCCCTGGGTGGGCAGGCCCGTGGACGGGCCCGCGCGCTGCACGTTCACCACCACGCACGGCGTTTCCGTGACGATGGCAAGGCCCAGGTTCTCCATCATCAGGGAAAAACCCGGCCCTGACGTGGACGTCATGCTCTTGGCTCCGGCGCACGAAGCGCCCACGATGCTGGCCATGGCAGCGATCTCGTCCTCCATCTGGATGAACGCGCCGCCCACGTTGGGCAACCTCGCGGCCATGCGCTCGGCCACCTCCGTAGCCGGCGTGATGGGGTAACCGCCGAAGAACATGCAACCCGCGGCCAGCGCGCCCTCGGCGCAGGCTTCGTCGCCGGTCATGTAATGCTCACCCGTAAGAACAGCCTGTTCCATCCGAATGACTCCTGAAAAATTAATCGAAGACCCAGCCTTTGTCCAAAGGGATCAGAGAGCCAAAGGCTTGAAATTCATGGGCCAAAGGCGCAAACGGGCGATAGCGGAAGGTTGTGCAAAACCTCCCGCGTATCTGGCTTGCCCTGTCATTCAATCCATGGGGATTCACGTCTGTGCCGGAGAGGTCTGCCCTGATGCCTCCACCGAGTAGATGGCGAACTCCGGGCAGATGATCTCGCAGTAATGGCAGTTCACGCACATGTCGGGCTTGTTGGCGAACGGCGGGTGATAACCCTTCTGGTTGAACTTCTTCGAGAACTCGAGGACCCGGTTGGGGCAATACTCGATGCAATAGCCGCAGCCCTTGCACCGGTCCTCGATGATGTGGACGTCGCCGCGAATGACGG
Organism: Desulfatibacillaceae bacterium; assembly: GCA_046542385.1. GTDB lineage: Bacteria > Desulfobacterota > Desulfobacteria > Desulfobacterales > Desulfatibacillaceae > JBKHBM01. The sequence continues at coordinate 6,587 of JBKHBM010000169.1, forward strand.
TGATGGTCTCCGCGTCCAGTGGAACCCGCCAGAGAGTCATGGCCCTACCTCTTTACAGCATGGGTTGATAAACCGATTTGCGACAGACGGTGGATGATTCCAGAAGGCCGGCAAAAAGTCAAAACAAAAAGTGCCCATAAGACGGGAAATGGCGAAAGGGTGGCATTTTTTGGCGGGGTATCGGCGTCTGCTGGAGGCTGACTTGGGGGAAAGCGGGTTTTCCTCAGTGAAAGTTACCGACAAGGCAAGCACCACGACATCAAGGAAGGACCACCTTTTCCACCGCAGCGGGATAGTGATGTCGAAGGTGGTAGATTTTCCGAAAGGAAACATGGATCGGTGAAGCCAGGAGGGCCGGGCGGCGCATTTGGAGGGCAAAGGGATTGGGGGCGGCATTTTTCCATTTGTCAAAATTTTGATTGACGAAGCATTCCGTGCATGATAAATTGTCGACAATCGATTATCGAAAAAAGACAGCGGGAGAACCTCCCGCCGACCCTGCACACCAACCACGACACAAGGCATCGCGGGACCAGTCACCACAAGGAGGCACCCTCATGGCCCTTTCCACACGACCGAATCTCGCGCAGGAAATCGCGGACCACCTCGCCGAACGCATCATCCGCATGGACATCAAACCCGGCGAGCGCATCATGGAAGCCCACGTCGCCGAAGAGCTGGAAGTGAGCCGCAGCCCGGTCCGGGAAGCCATGCACATCCTGGAACGCTACCAGCTTGTCGAGCTGATTCCCCGCCGCGGCGCCCGGGTAACGGAATTCAGCACGGAGCACATCCGTTGCCTGTTCGAGATCATGACGGAAATCGCCAGGCTGGTGGCCAGGCGAGCCATCGAAAACCGGGAGATCAAGGAGCTGGACAGCTTCGTCCACTTCTTCGAGCGGGCGCTGAAATGCGCTGACGCCGACGACCTGGAGGGATACTTCGAAAGCATCTACGGGTACGCGCTGGCGCTCATGGAAGCCTCGTGCAATCCCCTGCTGGGCCACATGCTCCGGGACTGGCTGCCCAGCGTGCGTCGCATCTACTTCCTGTCCCTGTCCCACAGCGAGTACAACCTGAGGGAAAGCGTGAACATCCTGGAGGAGTTCAACGAATGCGTGGTGCTCGGGCAATCTGAAAGGGCCGAGCAGGTGGTGGAGGCCTACCTCGACCAGGAGCAGGAGCGAATAGTCGCCATCGCTGAGCAGCGACTGGGCGCGGAGTCCGGCTTTGGGAAGGACTCCGGGCCGTACGGCCGGCTCGGCTTTTCGGACGCTTAGCAGCCTGTTGAAAAACGCGATCTGCGGCGTTGCGC
>JBKHBM010000045.1:0-34485 GCA_046542385.1 Desulfatibacillaceae bacterium
ATCTCATCGTTTTTGAACAGGCTGCCAATTTCGAGTTTTTCAACGGGCTGGTAAATCCTGGTGAGCCGAAAACGGCGTTTTTCATGTTGCATACCACGTCCTTCCCGGGGTTTGCCTTCCACCCGAATCCGGGACGCCGGTGTTGACGGATCCGTTAAACGCTCCAGGTAACGGGCTTGGGGCATGTTGATGAACTGAATGTCGCCGCACCCGACGGGGAACAACCCGACGGCGGGTCACGTAAAGCTGACAACGGTCTTGATTGCATGGTGCCGCGGCTTGGCCATGTTCGTTTCGATCATCTCCACATACTGGTCCAGGCGGTAACGGTGGGTTACCATGTCCTCGAGGGAGACGGCGCCTTGCGCCATCATGTCCACGGCGATGTCGAACACGTGCCGGGTCGCGCCCTCGTACCGCACGTATCCGTATCCCAGTACCCCCTTGACGGTCTGGTTCTTGAGCCACAGGGGCGTGAGGTCCAGTTTCACGTCGCCGCCGATGCCCACCACGGACATCACGCCGCCGGCGGCCAGCACCCGCATGGAGGCGTTCAGGGTGGGGGTGTTTCCCACGGTGTCGAAGACCTTGTCAAAGCCTCCCATGAGGATGGGAGCGCCGACGATGGACTTGTAGGAGGTGGCGCCGCAGACTTCAGCGGCCTTCTCGATGAATCCGGTTTCGGCAATGACGTTGTCCGCGCCCAGATCCCGGCATTTTCGGGCGTGGAACGGACTCGGCTCCACCACGGTGACGTGGCTGCGTTTCCCGAGCCCGCGTATGGCCGCCACGGTCATGGCTCCGATGACGCCGCCTCCCACCACCAGGACGTGGTCGTCGTGCCGGGGCAGGTTCCCCATCACCGCGGCAAGGCCCACCGCAAAAGGCTCCACCAGGGCGCCTTCCTCATCGGAAAGGCCGTCCGGGATCCTGTACAACTGGCTCGCGTGGGCCGCCATGTAGGGGGCGAAGCCGCCGCCCGCGTCCTTGCAGATGCCGGAGAACATTCCCGGCGCCAGGCCGCCCCTGGCCATGTTTTCGCATGAATTGGGCATCCCGGAGGCGCAGGCGGAGCAGGCCGGGTCGATGGCCCGGGTCGCGCATCCCAGGGGCGGGGCCACCACGACCCGGTCTCCCCTTGAAAACCCGGCGGCGTTTTTGCCGGTTTCCACCACTTCGGCGCAGACCTCGTGGCCGATGGTGCAGGGAAAGGAGGTGAACGGCATGGCCGTTAGGGATTCGCGCATGAGGATGAGATTGAGGTCGCTCGCGCAGAAACCGCACATGCGCACCTTGAGCAGCAACCAGTCATCGGCCGGCAGTCGCGGTTTCTCGATTTCCTCCAGGCGAACCACAGCCAGGGGGCCCGAGTAAAAAGCCTTCCTGGCGACCAGACCCGCCGCCTTTACCGCCGCCGCCTGCGGGATGGTGAACGAAAAACGAAGGGCTTGCATGGCCTCCTCCATTTCCGGGGGTGAGACGGACGGGCCTCGGGCGGCAAGGCGCACCCGAGGGGTGTCCGTCGCGGTAATGTTGTCGGGATGGACGTCACCAGCTTATCCGATAACGCCCTGCCGCGCAACAGGCCGGAAAGGTCGGAAATTCAACGGCCCTCCCGAAACGGGGGACGAACATGTCGGGCGGACAATGGAAATCCGGCCGGGACGGGGGTCTTGCGCGGTTTTGCACGGAATCCCCGATGCATCCACCGGGTGACGGGATTGCCGGACCTGTGGGGGCGGGCCGGGGCAGTGCGTCCGCGGTTCATCAGGCTGCGTACCCCTTGCGGAGGGGAAAACCCGGAAGGTACGGGAACCAGGTGTCGTTTTGGCTGCATTTTGTTGAAAATATGGCCGATTTCACAATCGGTCATTCATTAAAGACTTGAAGAATTTGAACGGTTTTTGTTAGGATGCCAGTCTACACGTGACAGAACTTCGCAAAGGTCCAGGCCGGCCCGAAGCGACACCCGCCTTGAAACAACCGGGGTGGACAGAAAGCCAGATGGGAAGAGGGGAATGGAAAACAAAGAACTCATCGATTTCCTGAAACACGTCGGCAAGGACCCTTCCCGTCTCATTTTCGAGGACGAGCTTACCGGTATCCGCAACCGGCGCTTTCTGCTCAACTATTTCGAGAGAAAGGTCAACTGGGAAGCCCTCGACCAGAGTCCGGTGTCCCTCCTGATGATGGACATCGACCATTTCAAGGACGTCAACGACACCTACGGCCATGGCGCTGGCGACCAGGCCCTCATCTACATCGCCCGAATCCTCAAGGCCGTCAGTGAAAAGCGGGGCCTTCCGATACGCTACGCGGGCGACGAGTTCATGATCCTTCTGCCACGGTACCCGAAGGGCGTGGCCCGCAAGGTGGGCGAGGCCCTGTGCGCATTGGTGCACAAGAAGCCGTTCCAGTGCGAGGAAGCCGGAGGCGAGCTGCCCATCACCATGTCCATCGGACTGGCTACGGCGCCCGACGACGCGAAAAGCGGCAAGGCGCTGATCCAGGAGGCGGACACGGCCCTGTACCAGTCCAAGCAGGCGGGCAGGGACAGGGTCACCGCGGCCGGAGAGACGCCGCCGCAGACCGTGCTGGCCAAGACCATCATCCACCAGCTGGAACATGCCAGGATATCCGGAAGGAAGGAACAGCTCGCGGCCGTTACCGACGCCCTGTCCAAATTTTCGGAACGGCAGAGCCAGTTCGTGGTTGTGGAGGGCGGCGCGGGCATGGGCAAGACCACCTTCATGGAAGCTGTCGACGCCACCCTCGCCCAGAGCAAGGTGCGACGCGTGATGGTCTCCGGCCAGCCCCAGGAGCTGTTCCGCCCCTACTACATGGCGGGAGATATCATCCTCGCCCTCATGAACCAGCGCAGGGACATGGGCGCCGGGGCCATCGAGGCCCTGGAACCCCGGGAGCTGGATTACCTGTCCCACATCCTGCCGCAACTGGGCGGCTCCCAATCCATCCAGGACGACGACGAGGCCTCGGCCAGGGAAAACATTTTCAACACGGTTCTCGATTTCATCCCCAAGCTCATCGACGAGCAGCCCCTGGTCCTGTTGATGGACGACATGCATTACACGGACGAGGCCACCCTGCTGCTCCTTCGCCTCCTCATACGACGGGACACCATGCCCGTATTCGTCTGCGGGGCCACGGCCGAGCCGCAGAAGGACGACCCCGGCCCCATGGACCGCTTCCGGGACCGCTTCGGCGAGGCGATGGGCGTGAGGCTGGTCAGGCTCAAGCCGCTGGCTGCCATGGACGTGGCAGCCCACATCGAGGGCCTGTTCCCGGGAATCCGGATGCCGGACGAGGTCCCGGAGGACCTGGCCAGGGTGAGCGGTGGCAACCCCCTGTTCCTCGCGGAGATCCTTCCCAAGCTGGTCATGGACAAGAAGATTGCCCTGGTGGACCAGCAGTGGACCATGGAGGCCCTGGAAAAGGACTACCTGCCCAGTTCCCTGGAAGACATCCTGGCCCAGAAGGTGGCGTCCCTGGACGAGGAGAGCCGCAAACTCCTGGACCACACCTCCACCATGGGCGAAGGCGTCACCCTGTCCATGCTTACCGGAAGCACCGACATGGTGGAATCCCGGGTCCTGGAATTCCTGGACCAGGCCGTGGCGCAGGGCCTCATCACCATGGACTTCCAGATGAACGACGAGACCATCCGCTTTCTGGGAAAGCGGGTCAAGGAATTCATCTACGGGGAAATCAACGACGAGCGCAGGGAAGAGCTGCATGAGCACATAGGCAACTACCAGGAGGCCCTGTACGAAAAGGACCTTCTTCCGTCCCCCGCCGCCCTGGCATACCACTTCCAGCGTTCCGCGAACCTCGAAAAGGCCCGGAAATACGAAAGACTGCAGGCCGATCACAACAGTCGCGTGTTCAACGCCCAGGAGGCCCTGGACTACACCGGCGACGCCATGGAGGAGGAAGAGGAGGCCGAACCCCTGGCCGACGAGGCCAGGGTCCTGTTGCCCAAGCTCATCCGGGGCCTGCTGGTTTCCGTCCGTAACATGAACCTGTATCCGGACGGCAGCGCCATCACGGAAAAAACCCTGGGTCAGTTCAAGGACATCCTGGACAAGATTTTCGAGACCAATCCCGTCGTCAACGTCTTCATCGAGAAGAAGAAGCTGATGGTGAACGACGAGGAGATGGACGTTTCAGAGTACCAGTCCGTCGCCGACACCTTTTTCAAGCTCATGCGCAGGCTCGAGCTGAGGGGCGTCACCTTCAAGGCCGGTGTGAACCTGGAGGAACTGGGGGCCGTGGTCACCACCGCTAGCCGTACGGAGAAGGCGGACATCAAGGAGGATTTCTGGAAAACCCTGGTCGCGCAAAAGGGGCTCAGGAACATCAGGCCCAGACAGGTGCAGTACACCAGGATCAAGGACGAAGACGCGGGCAGACAACTCGCGGGCGAGGACAGGCCCCGGGCGGCCGAGGAGAAGGAAGAGGAGCTGACCCAGGAGGAGATCGACCATGTATTCCGGATCATCCGGACCCTTCTGGGATGCATCAGCAAGATCAAGCTGTACCCGGCCACCGGACCCGTGGCGTCGGCCGCCCTGGACCAGTTGCAGGAAGAGATGGGCGCCTTTTTCGAAAAGACCCCGGTCCTGACCATGGCCAAGGTCAACGACGCGCTTCTGGTCAATGGGCAGAAGGTGGACCCGTCCGAGCATGAAAAGGTCACCGCCACCTTTCTCAAGTTTTTGCACAACTCGGTCCTCAAAAGCCTCACCCTCAGCAAGTACGCCACCCGCGAGGAGATGGTGAAGTTCATCCAGGCCGCGATCAATCCACCTCCGGAAGGATTGTCCTCGGCATGGTGGCTGGAGTATGCCAAGGACAAGGAGATTCGAGGCATCCTGTTCGACCAGAGCGTGTACGGCGTAATGGGAGAGGCGATTCTCGCGAACCTGGCCGCCGCTGCGGAAGAGCAGGAACAGGAAGAGGAGGAAGAGGGGGAAACCGAGGAGGCCGAGGAGGCCGTAGAGCCCGAGGAGCCGGAAGAGGAGGACCGCGAAGGCCTGGGCGAGCCGGAGCAGTGGGCCCAAAGGGTGAGCGATGCGTTTTTCAAGGGGGGATCGAATTCCGCGAAAGGTCTGGTGGGCAAACTGTTCAGGGAATGGCCGAAAATGCAGCCCGAGCAACGGCTGCGGTACGTGGCCGCCATCAGGGATCTTCTGGAAAGCGGCGAGCTCGCCACATCCGGGGATTTCGCCAGACTCATGGGAGCCCCCCTCGGCAAGGTGCTTTTGTCCGAGCAGCAGGCGAACGTGGTCCAGGCCGTGGCCTCGCTCCTCAATGCCGCGTCCCTGAACCTGCTCCGGGCCGGGGACTACGACTTCGCCATATGGGTCTTCAAAAATGTGGAGGAGCGCAAAAGGAATACTCCGGCCCCCAAGGAGGGCGAGGCCGAACAGCGGCCGGACCTGTCTTCCGGGATCGGCCTGGACGGGCCGTTGCGGGAGCTGGTCATGGAGGACCTGAACGGGGAGGACCAGGCGCTGAAAAAGGGCGCGGTGCGTTTTCTGGGATGCCTGGGCGAGGATTCCGCCGAGTTGTTCGTGGAGGTGATCAAGCAGAGCAAGGACCTCCGTATCCGCCAGATAGCCGCCAACCAGCTCAAGCGCATGGGTGAGGGGGCCACGGAAAAACTCAAGAGCGAAATCATCAACGAAAGCGTGACCCAGCGCAAGGTCCGCCTGCTGGACATCATCGATTCGGTGACCAGTGATGTCCGTACCGAGTTGACGTATGCCCTGGGCGACGAGAACATTTCCGTGAGGACGGCGGGTTTCAAGCTGGCCGAAAGGTTGGGGGACGACACCGCGGCCGAGGCGCTCATGGCCTGTGCGAAAAACGTCAATGCGGACCTTGCCACCGAGGCGGTGGAAACCCTGGGCAGGCTCGGGATGGCCTCCGCCGCGGACACCATTGCCGACGTGCTCAGGTCCACCTCCGACGGCAAGCTGCAGGAGGCCTGTTGCAAGGCCCTGGCCAGGATCGGCGACGCCGGGGCCGTACCCGTTTTGTCCAGGGTGCTGGGTCAGAACATGTGGTACTGGCCCAGGAAGAAGTACCCCGCGGGCATTCGCGCCGCGGCCGCCTATGCCCTGGCCGGAATCGGAGGGGAAGAGGCGGCGGATGCCCTGGTCACCCACGTCCAGGACACCGACCCCAGGATCCGGGAGGCGGCCCTGCGATTGAATTCCTGAGCCGGAAGCACGACACGCGAAAGCACCAGGGGGGCTCCCGGCCGGGAGCCCCCTTACATTTCCCCTGAATCCGTGACGAAAATATTGAAAAAACTTTCAAGAGCCCCATAAATCGGGCTCTTCCTTGCTTCCGCACCACCTGAGACCGCTCACGGATTCAGGATTTCCGGCAATCCACATGTGGCCGAATATTCGGCCGCCCGGCCGGCGGAGTGGTCCGGCTAAGCCCCTTGCAAGACGGCTACAATCCCGCGTTCATCCCCGTGGTGGCCTGCAGCCACTCCATCAGGTACAGCACCAGCCCGGCGTAGACGCCGCTGACGATGTCGTCCAGCAGAATGCCCCAGGAATCGTGCCGCCGCCGGTCGATCTGCCAGGCCGGCGGTATCTTGATGATGTCCAGCAGCCGGAACAGGACAAAGCCCCAGACAGCGGTTGCGACCAAATTGTCGCCCCAGTACACGATCGGAACCACCAGGTACCCGGCTATCTCGTCCAGGATGAACCGGCTGGGGTCCGAACTGTTCCAGTATCGCTGGGCCCACGGCGTCAGTACGTGGTTGGCCCAGGAGACCAGCAGCAGCAGCACGGCCACGGCCGCCACGTCAAAGGGCCGGGGCAGAAGCGTTGCCAGAGCGAGATGCCCGGCCACGCCCAGAAGGGCGGCGTAACTGCCCCGGGCCCCGGGTATGAGACCCAGGTAGAACCCGCTGCCGACGATCACGTAAAACCGCTCCCTGTTTCGTCCCACTATCGCCCGGTTGTCCTCCATGTACGGCCCTCCTCCGCGGGGTTTGAATTGGTATGCGCACTTGCGTCCCTGTGGCATACAGCATAAAGGGTGTTCCGGGCAATGGATGATGAGAGGTAGTTGCCTTGCGAATATGAAAAACGAACGTTCGTTCAGAACATCGGCGCCTTTCCGTCCACGATCACCGGAGCGACCCACGCCAGGGATCACCCAATCGGGATCGTGAACGGCAGCGCCGGGGGGCCGAGGACAGGGTGGACCATTTCAGGCGCCAGAAGGTCCTGGGCCGGTGGATCCTGGTGAGCATGGCGTGAACGAGGCCCACCGGACGCGGAGGACCGGCGCCGGTAACCCGATGCCCGGGGTGGGTGTGGCGGCGCCGGTGGTTGCGGGCGAGGGTGCAAAGGCGGACGGCGGCCTGACGCGGCGGGTCCCGGGCCTGCGTGAGGACTGCGCGATTACAGTCCGGTGCCGGAGAAGAAGTAGCTGAAACCAACGTACAGGCGGTGGTGCTCGAAATCGTCGGACGGCCCCCCGGCCCAGACATCGTAGTTGGTGCGCAGGTAATTGTACTCCACGCTCATGCACGCGTTCTCGGAAAAGAACGCGGACATCCCGCCCATTCCTCCCCACGCAAAGCTGGAGTTTTCCCAGGATTGTGTGCCGTCGTCGAAATCGCCCCGGGAAAAACCCGTCTGCGCGCCCACGAAAGGCATGAGGTTCCACTTGCCCAACAGATACGCCTTCATGTAGCCCAGGCCGTGGACAAAGGTGTCTTCCAGTCGCCGCTTCTGGTGCTCGGACTCGATGCCGGTAAGCTCCAGCGAAGCGCCGCCTTCCAGCCACTCCAGAAAAAAGTATCCCAGGTGGATCCGGCCGCTCACGCTGTTGGCCTCGGCCGAACCTCCGTCCGGAGTGCTGCGGTTCCAGGCCAGGGACGCCCCGAAGTTGGCGCGGTTGAGCAGTTCCTCCGCTCCATGGGCGACCGGGGCGGCCTGGTGCAGCAGCAGGGCCGCGGCTGTTATGACGATGAGGTGGCGGATGACGGTTCCCGGCATGGCCTGCCTCCTTTTGCTGTTGGCGGTCGGGTGCTTCGGAAATCCCGGAAAAGATCGTCCCGGGCGACTCACGGTCCTTGGCCTTCATGAACCGGCGCCAAGTGAAGCACGTTTGCAGGCTGGTGCTTTTTGGCGTACAATGGTTCAAATCCGGTTCGTTGTCAACTCAAACGTCTCGGCCCTTTTGCCCCCGAGTCCACACGAGGAAGCCATGCCGACCTTTCCGGACCTTGAAAAGCGCTTGGAAACATTCAAAAAATACGTTTTGCCCGCCAAGTCGGTGCTCATTGTCACCCACGACTACCCGGACCCGGACTGCCTGGCCTCCGCCGCCGGCCTGGCAAATCTGCTCAACTTCTGGGGCGTGGACAAGGTGGTCATCACTCACGGCGGTTTCGTGGGCCGCGCTGAAAACCGGGCCATGGTCCGCCTCCTTGATCTCAGGCTGGTCCCCATCCTGCTGGTCGAACCCAAGAACTTCGACAGCATCGTCCTCGTGGACGCCGTGCCCGGCGGCGGAAACGTGTCCCTGCCCGCGGACACTCCGTTGGACGCGGTGTTCGACCACCACATGAGCCCGGCCGACGAATCCGTGCCCTGCTACTGGGACGTGCGCCCCGACATCGGCGCCACTTCCACCATAGTGACCATGTATCTGTTGCAGGCCAAGTGTCCCATTCCCACCAAACTGGCCACAGCCCTGTTCTACGGCATCAAGACGGACACCGGCGACATGGGCAGGGAAGCATTTCCCGAGGACCTGTCCTGCTACAAGATACTGTTCGACCACATGGACCACAAGATACTGGCCCGCATCGAAAGGCCGCCACGGGGCATGGAATTCTACGAGTGTCTGTACCGCGCACTCCAGTCGTTCGCCCTGTTCGGCAGCGTGGGCATGGTGAACCTGGGGCATATCAGTACACCGGACTACGTGGCGGAAATGGCCGATTTCTTCCACAGTCTGGAAAGCCTCGAATGGACCGTCTGCTCGGGGATATTCGAAAGCAGCCTGTTCTACTCGGTCCGCTCCAAGGAGATCAACGAAGCAGGCCGAATCGCCACGCGCATCGGCAAGGAAATGGGGGGATCAGGCGGCGGCCACGGCAAGATCGGTGCCGGCAGGGTGGATTACGACGACGGCAGGCGGCAGGAGCAGTTGGCGCGTCTGGAAAAGTCGGTCAGGAAAATCCTGGGTGTGAAAAGGCAGGCCGAAAAACCCTTTGTCGGCCAAAGCACGCCGGAATCGGGCAGTAACCGGCAAAAAAGATGAGGCGCACATCGGGATTTCCGATGCGCGCCTCCGTTTCCGTCACGAATTGGCACTAATTCAATTCGCCGCCGATTTCATCCGGCGTTCACGGGAATTCGGTTTGCCCCGCCTTCCTCGCTTTTGGGCAGGGTGATCTTCAGCACCCCGTCCCTGTAGTCGGCCTTTACTTCCTTGTCCTTCACCTCCACGGGAAGCCGGAAGCTCCTGGAGAACGAACCGTAACGGCGCTCCACCAAATGGTAGCCGCCTTCCTCGCGTTCGTCCTCGTGCTTCTTCTCGCCCCGTACCGTGAGCAGGCCCTTGTCCAGGGAAATGTCCACGTCCTCGGCCTTGAGGCCCGGAAGCTCCGCCGTGACCGTGAACTCCCGCTCATTCTCGCTCAGGTCAAAGGCGGGAATCCATTCCTCCCTGTCCTCGAAGGTCCTGGCGATCGGGAGATCATCAAAGAAGCGATCGATCCAGGACGTCCTGGCCGGCCACCAACGATTGTTCCGTGTAACAGGTAACAAGCTCGTCATGATCGAACCCTCCTTTCCATGGTTGTGTATGCCTTCCAGGGATCGTTGCCTTGTCCCTGTTTTGCCATAAATTAAGTCGTTTAAGGAGCTTGTCAAGGGGTGCTGCGCCCCCTTTCCCGGACCCTGCGCGTGACATTTGCCGCCAAAGACGCTAACGTCCGCCCCGCGGGACCGGGAGGACCGGTCCATGAGCGACAATGTCCGGGCCAGGGAAACGAGGAGGACGCCAATGGCACATTCGATGTTCGATCTCACCGGCAAGGTTGCGGTGGTAACGGGAGGTAACGGGGGCATAGGCCTGGGCATGGCCGAGGGCCTGGCCAGGGCGGGTGCCGCGGTTTGCATCTGGGGCAGGAGCGAAGAGAAGAACCGGGAGGCGGCAAAGGCTCTGGCCGCCCACGGGGGTGGGGTCCTCACCCTGCCCTGCGACGTGGCGGACGAGGGCGCCGTGGAGGACTGCATGGCCAGAACCCTGGCGGATTTCGGCCGGGTGGACGCCGTGTTCGCCAACGCGGGTATGCTGGACCAGGGCGGCCGTTTCCACGAGATCACCACGGAAAGCTGGCGCAGGGTGTTTTCCGTGAACCTGGACGGTGCCTTTTTTACCTTCCGCGCCGCGGTGCGCCACATGATGGAGCGGGGCGGAGGAGGCTCCCTGGTGGGAACGGCCAGCATTTCCGCCATCCAGGGCATGCCCCGGGGCGAGCACTACGCAGCGACCAAGGCCGGACTCGTCACCATGTGCCGCAGCATCGCCGTGGAATACGGCAAGTACGGCATACGCGCCAACGCGGTGGTGCCGGGCTGGATCGAGACGGAGATGACACAAGACCTGTTCGCCTGGGACCGGTTTCGCGACAAGGTCCTGCCCAGGATTCCGCAACGCCGCTGGGGCCGGCCCTCGGACTTCGAGGCGGTGGCCGTGTACCTGGCTGCTGACGAGAGCTCCTACCACACGGGCGACGTCCTGGTGGTGGACGGCTCGTACATCAACTTCTGACGCGGGCTAGCGCTCTGCGCCGGTTTGACACGGGACATGCGCGCCACCATATTATCATGACACTGCGCGTCCATTCCGGCGAGTGTTACGTTCGGTAACGTTACATCGGTCACGTGATCGTGCGGTTGCGAACGGACAGGACGTCACCCCCGCCTCGCGCGACGGGGGGAGACGGAAAACCGTGGCCAACATCCGAAACATGTCTTCGATATGGTTTTTCGTAATGTCTACGAAGGTTTGCGTGGTGGTCGGTCGGAGGACGCAGGTGCCGGCCCCCGGTTTTTTCGGCGAAACCCGGGTGTCTGGCCCGAATCTTGATTAAGACCCGAATCCGTGAGCGGTTTCATGCAGCTCCGGAGGCCGGAAAAACCGTTCAAGGAGCGGGGCCCAAGGCCATGGGGAAACCTGAGGGAAGCCGGTTTCATGGTGCTTTTCCCGGATGATCCATAATTTTCGTCACGGATTCAGGAGGAGAAACCGTGCCTGAACCAAGGTTCATAACCAGGCCCACCGCCGGGGAGATCGATCAGGTCACCTCCCTGTACCGGGAGGCGGGCTGGTGGGAGGGTCCTGACGACCCGGAACAGGTGGGCGGCATCGTCCGGGGCAGCCACTGCTTTCTGGTACTGGAGGAGGACGGCGCGGTGGTCGCCATGGGCAGGGCGATCTCCGACGGCGTAAGTGACGCCTACATACAGGATCTGGCGGTGCGCGAGACGCACCGCGGCCGTGGCCTGGGCTCCGAGCTTGTCCGCCTTTTGTCCGAGCGGGTCAATGCCGACGGCCTCTACTGGATCGGGCTGATTGCCGAACGGGGAACCGAGGGGTTCTACCAGAGGCTGGGATTTTCCAGGATGCCCGATTCCGTACCCATGCTGAGAAAGTGAACATGGATTTCACTCCCGTCATACCGAAGGATTACTACAGGTGGGCGCCGTTTTTCCAAAATCAGAAGTACGCCCTGAGCGCCTACTCCCTGGACGCCATCAGCGTCTGGGCCAATGAATTCTACCATCCGGAGGCAGCCGTGGACGGCGACGCCCTGGTGGTGTGCGCCCAATACACCCGGAGCCCGGAAAAGAACCACATGATCCTGCCGGTTACCAGCAACGGCGAGTACACCCCGGACATGCTCCGGGACCTGGTGGACCGGGCCGGCATGGACACCTTCTGGTTCGTGCCGGCGGACTATGTGGAGCGGTACCGGGACAAGGGGCTTGAAGGTCTGTTTGAACTGGAGGAGCAGGAGGACTACGCCGATTACGTGTACCGCACCGACGACCTGGCCGACCTGCCGGGCAACCGCTACCACAAGAAACGTAACCTCATAAGCCAGTTCACGAAAAAGTACGCGGCAAAGGGCAGGGTGGAGGTGGAACGGGTCAGCCCGGACAACGCCGCCGACTGCCTGGACTTCCTGGAACGGTGGTGCCGGGAGCGGGAGTGCGACCAGATCCCGGAAGAGGACGACGACCTCCTGTGCGAGAAAAAGGCCTGCGAAAACGCCTTTGAAAACCTGGACAGGCTGTCCGCCGGAGGATTGTGCGTGCGCGTGGACGGCAGGGTCGAGGCCTTCGGCCTGGGCTCCCGGCTCACGGGCGACATGGCGGCCCTGCATTTCGAGAAGGCCTCCACCGCCTTCAAGGGTCTGTACCAGTTCGTGGACAGGGAATGCGCCAGCCAGCTTTTCGACGGGTTCACCTACACCAACAAGGAAAGCGACATGGGCATCCCGGGCCTGGAAAAGGCCAAGAAGTCCTACCATCCCGTGCGACTGGTGGAAAGCTACCGCCTCGTTGCGAAGTAACGGCCGCCCGCGCCGGCCCGTGTCGGCCACACCCCCGGAAACGACAAGGAGTTCGATACAGGCATGGAGAAGAACAAGCTGCTGATAATAGGAGGAGTGGCCGGCGGAGCGTCCGCCGCGGCCCGGGCCCGACGCATTTCCGAGGACTGGGAGATCGTGGTCCTGGAGCGCGGTCCCCACGTGTCCTTTGCCAACTGCGGCCTGCCGTACTACGTGGGCAACGTGATCAAGGAACAGGACCACCTGCTTCTGGCGGACCCGGACCTCTTCCGCACCAGGTTCAACATCGACGTGCGGGTGCGCAACGAGGCCGTGTCCGTGAACCCGGGGGCTAAAATCGTGCGGGTGCGGAACCTGGAGACCGGCCAGGAGTACGACGAGGCCTACGACTCCCTGCTCCTGTCCCCGGGCGCCGCGCCGGTGCGGCCCGGTCTTCCCGGGATCGACCTGCCGGGCATCTTCACGGTCCGCAACATCCCGGACGCCACGCGGATCATGGAATGGATCGACAACCATGAAACCAAGCACGCGGTGGTGGTGGGCGCGGGGTACATCGGCCTCGAGATGTGCGAAAACCTCATGGAGCGCGGCATCGAGGTGACCATCGTGGAGATGCAGGACCAGGCCCTGCCCATCCTGGACAGGGAAATGGCCACCTACGTCCACGAGCATCTCGCCGAAGAGGGCGTGGAACTGATCCTGGGCCAGTCGGTGACCGGATTCTCCACCCGCCCCGACGGCGACATGGACGTGGCCCTTTCCTCCGGGGAAAGCCTCCAGGCGGACCTCGTGGTCATGTCCATCGGCGTGCGTCCCGAGGTGTCCCTGGCCAGGGACGCGGGGCTCACCATAGGCGAAACCGGCGGCATCCTGGTGGACGACACCATGCGCACCAGCGATCCGCACATCTGGGCCGTGGGCGACGCCGTGGAGGTGACGGCCTACGTGACCGGGGTGAAGCGCCTCATCCCCCTGGCAGGGCCGGCAAACCGGCAGGGGCGGCTCGCCGCGGACGTGATTCTGGGCAACGGCGGCCCGCCGCCCCGTTTCCGCGGAGTCCAGGGCACCTCCGTATGCGGTTTTCTGGGTCTCACCGTGGCCAACACCGGGGAAACGGAAAAGACCCTGGACGCCCTGGCCAGGGCGGGCAGGGCCATCGACTACGAAAAGGTCTACATCCACAATTTCCATCACTCCAGCTATTATCCCGGTGCCGAGGTCATCTCCCTGAAACTCCTGTTCGAGAAGCCGGGCGGCAGGATTCTGGGCGCCCAGGCAGTGGGCAAGGAGGGCACGGAAAAACGCATCGACGTCATCGCCATGGCCATCCAGCTGGGCGGCACGGTGCAGGACCTGGAGCAGGCCGAGTTGTGCTACGCGCCCCAGTACGGCGCGGCCAAGGACCCCGTAAACATCGCGGGAATGGTGGCCGCGAACTACCTTGCCGGGTTTGCGCCCATCGCCCACTGGGAGGACGTGGACTTCAAGGACGGCATCCTGCTTGACGTGCGCAGCACACCCGAGGTAATCGAGGAGATCGTCGAGGGCGCCACCCATATCCACGTGGGCCAGTTGAGAAGCCGCCTGGGCGAACTGCCCAGGGACCGCGACATCTACGTGTTCTGCCACGTGGGACAGCGCGCCCACATCGCCACCAGGATGCTGCGGGAACACGGATACAGGGCGTACAACCTCACCGGCGGGTATCTCACCCACATCGGCGTGGAGGGTATGCACCGGGAGGATGTCTGACGCCGGGCCGCACCAGCACGAGAAAGCGAAATACAATGAGCGAGATCAGGACCCTGTTCCAGAGGGATGCCAAGGTATGTCCCTGGTGGCTGGCGTACACCTTCGACAATCCGTTGCGCAGACTTGTCCATAACCCGGAGAAAATTCTGGCACCGCATGTCGAGCCCGGGATGGTCGTGGCGGACATCGGCTGCGGCCTGGGTTTCTACACCGTGCCCCTGGCCCGGATGGTGGGAGAACGCGGGGCCGTGGTGGCCGTGGACCTGCAGCAGCAGATGCTGGACGCCGTGAAGAGGCGCGCCGGGCGCGCCGGTGTCGTGGGCAGGGTCCTGCCCCACCGCGCCGAGCCGGGAAGGCTGGGTATCCCGCGCAAGGTGGACTTCGTGCTCGCCAACTGGATGGTGCACGAGGTGGACGACCAGAGCGCCTTCCTCGCCGAGGTCCGCGACGCCATGCGGCCGGGCGGGCGCTTTCTCGTGGCGGAACCCGGGGGCCACGTGTCGGACGACGATTTCGCCAGGACCCTGGAAACCGCCAGGGACGCCGGTTTCACCATATCTGACGGGCCGCGCATGCTGCTTTCGAAAACAGCGGTGCTGGCCGTGTAGCGACGGCCGCCGCAGCCCCCTGACCCGAGGGACACCGTGTGTGCAAAGGCCGCGTTTTGCGCGGCCTTGTCTTTTTCCGCGGAATCGTGATACCCCTTTGCCACGCCCAAAACGTATCGAAATCAACGAGGTGTGCGCCATGTCGGGAAAATGGAAGGCCCGGCCATACAGGGCCGAAGACGTGGACAGTATCATTCGGCTGCGGTTTTCCGTGTTCGGGAACATCGACCCGGTGCGGACCATGCCCGCCGCGTGGAAATGGTGGTACCTGGACAATCCCGGGGGTCACGGCGAAATCTGGGTGGCCGAGTCCGACGGCCAGGTGGTGGGGCATTACGCGGCCATACCCACCCGCATGTGGGTGGACGGCAAGCCTGACCTGTACGCGTACTCCTGCGACACCATGGTGCATCCGTCCCACCGCAGGCAGGGCGTGTTCACCGGCCTGGCCAAAAAATGCTACGCCAGGCTTGAGGAGGATCGCGGCATCAAGTGGATCTGGGGCTTTCCCAATGAAAAGTCCATGCCCGGGTTCACCCGGGAACTGGGCTGGCACAACATGGGCCGCTTCGACTCGTGGATCATGCCCGTATCTCCGTTCGCCGGTTCCCGGGCCGCGCCGGAGAGCAACGTACCCGGTGTCGCCGGAGCCAGGGTCTTCCCCATCACCCGGTTCGACCGGGACTACGACACCCTTTGGGAACGCTTCGCCCCGGACACGGGAGTCTGCCAGGTCCGGGACGCCGCCTACCTGAACTGGCGGTATCTCGGCATGGACGCCTTCGGTTACGCGCCCTTCGCCGTGTTCGACGAAAACGGCCTCGCCGGCTGGTTCGTACTCAGGAAACTCAAGGTCCACGGCATCCACACCTGCGTGGTGTTGGACATGTTTCCCCTGCCCGTTGGGGACGCGGAGCTCGCCCGCTCCGTGTTCGCCTGGATTCGCCGCCACGCGGCCCGCGAGGGCATGGGCGTCGTGGCCACCGCGCTGTTTCCCAGGAAGAGCCAGCCCCTGGCCAAGCGGTGCGGCTTCTATCGCACACCCCGCCTGCTGGCCCCCAAGGCCATCAACCTGGGATGCCGCCCCAAGGACGGCCCCTGGTCCAATGTCCGCGCCGGCCAGTGGCGCATCAGCTATGGTGACACGGATTTCGTGTGATTTCAAATTTTTGGCGAGGCGCATACAGGCCCCCCGGATCGGGCCGATCCGTCGTCAATCCGTAGATCCGTAGCAGCCTGTTGAAAAACGCGATCTGCGGCGTTGCGCTTCATTTCTCGTCAGTGCGGCGTACCATAAGTACGCCTTATTCCTCGAAATTCGTGCGCCTTGCATCTCATCGTTTTTGAACAGGCTGCCAATTTCGAGTTTTTCAACGGGCTGGTAGCGACTGTGGTCTTTTTCAAGCGTAATCTTCACTCCATGGCTGGTTATCACGGGCCATGGCGTTGAGGATGACCAACATCTTGCGCATGCATGCTACTACGGCTTCCGCGACATGGAATTTTTCCGGCCGAAAATCATGGCTCTTCATGAGAGCAGTTACGCATTAGTCGGATGAGCCAAAAATTGATTGTCCGGCATAAGGCTGATTTCCAAATTTACTACCACATCCAGGCGTGGTAGTAAATTGAGCCACCCACAACACATTGTGGAAACAATTTTCGCCAAATACTTTTTGCCGGACCATCAGAAATTGCTTGACAAAGACTCCCGCCAGCGTTATAAATCGCCTTTCGCTCCAGCGGATACACACTCGGGGCCGTTAGCTCAACTAGGCAGAGCAGCTGACTCTTAATCAGGAGGTTGAAGGTTCGATTCCTTCACGGCCCACCAAGAAAATCAAGGGGTTACGGACACCACGCCGTAACCCCTTTTTAGTTGTGCGCCCGGCAGGGCGCACCTACTTGGAGGTGCAAGTCCTCTACAGGCCCGACAAGGGGAACTGTTAGCCGAACGGCAAGGGCGTCGTCGCGAGGCGGGGTCTGAAGGAAGCCGAAGGCAAAGCGCTGGCCTGACGAACAGGAATCGCATACGAGGCGGTCGCGCCGGGTGAGGAGTCAACTATCTCCAAAGCCCCATACTTGTACGGAAGGCGCGGACGTATATGCGGCGGGCATAAGCGTGAAGGTGGGTGCGCATTACCCGGGGAGGTCTGCCCGCCTGCCACGTGCTACCGGCGCCGCAAGGCGTCGGGATGGGCGGGCAGAAGTCAGCCGAAGGGCATAGTAGGTCCGCCGACCGGGCCGAAGGCCCGAACATGTGTCACGGGACAGGAGCCCGGAGTTTCGATGGTGAATGGAGACGCAGAAAGGCGGGCCGGAATGTCCCACCGCCCCAGCTCTTTCTGTTCAATCCGGCTTTCAATCCGCAATCGTCAATCCGCATTCCGCAATCGAAAGTTCCCGCCGAAGCGGACCTGCCGCTCCGAAATCCGCGGAACACGTGCCTTGACAGGCTACCCGCCGGTGCTATATTCTGCTTTCCGATGGGCAACGATGATGGAGCGTTTTCAAGCAATGACAAGTTGGCTCAAACTCGAAGACGCTGCCGAACAGGCCACCGCCTCGAAGGACGAGGCGCTTCAGGCGCTCACCGACGACATGAAAGACGATCTGCGCTACGCCGAGAACACGGTCGATTACGACGACAAGCAGATCAAGAAAATCGGCTGGGGCGGACGCGCCTCAAAGACTTCGCTTGAAGCCCCCGGCCAGGTCCGCACGTTGGAAGCGCCGCGCTAGGGCGAAGGCTGGATTTTCCTCGATTGGAAAGAACCGGTGGACGGCGGCGCGGTGGCGGTGTACAAAATCCAACCCCGCGAACACCCCGAAGGCCCTTGGACCGATGTGGGAAATGGCTCGAAAGCGAAATCACCCTGTCCTCGCAAGAGCGCGGCAAGGAATTCGAATACCGCGTCCTCGCTGTCAACAAGGCTGGCGAAGGCGAACCCAGCAACACCGTCATGGCGGTACTGTGAACAAGGAGTGAAATTTGCCGAATATCGAAGAAAGGGATTCACAGTATCTTGACATTGTTCTGAAGCCAATTCGCGTATGCGCGTCATACAAGCCGAAACTTGGACAAGGTGGCAAGAATGGTTGGGCACTCGCTGATTTCCAGAAAATCTACCGTGGCGACCCTTTCTATTCATGGTTCGGCTTGGATAATCCGATGATGTATGCCGCACACAAAGCCGCTGGCGGCATGGCCAGCATCTACCGTCAGATTGGCATTGGGAGCGAGACCCTTTTTCGACAGATATTACAGGATGAGTTGGGGCTTGATGTTGAACAAGCCAAATGGTCGTACAGTGTGACAGGGGCCAACAGGAAGGAGCGCCGTCTTTCTCTCGATGGACGAATTCCGCTTGAGAATATAGAAGGCGAAGCAAAACGTGAACGAGTTCGCGCCTGGATTGCTGATGCGTGCGCGGATCTGGACGTTGACGAAGCAATCGCAAAGACCCTGAAAGGTGTCGTCTTCGAGGTTCGGCAGGGCTATAAGAGCAAAGACTCAAAGCGGCAGAATGCCGACATCGCAAACGCCGCCACGGCATACACCCGCGCCTATTTGCCGTGTGCGCTTATCATGTCCAATCAAATTGACTCCGATATCCGCATCCGCTATCGCATGGAGAAGTGGGTCCTCTTGACAGGCACCATCGGCTCTGATTCCGCACTCTTTTCGACTTATGCTTTTGTGAAGGATGTTGTTGGTTACGATCTGGCAGCCTTTTTCCAGAGAAACGCCGAATTGCTCAGAACGGAAGTTGCGAAAGTATTGGAGGCATTGCTCCGTGCAGACTGAATATGCAACAACATCATCATCGGAACAGGTCAGGCAACGTTCCGACCTGACTTTCAAGCATAATGCGAATCAAGCGCGACATGGCTGGTTGCGCTTAACTCCTGCCTATTCCGTGAAATTGGTAGATGAGATCTTGACTCATGTGGATGCACGCCTGAATGTATTCGACCCTTTTTCCGGAACCGCGACAACGCCATTATCTGCGGCATATATGGGGCATAGCGCCCTTTCGATTGACATCAATCCGTTCCTTGTCTGGTTTGGACAGGCAAAACTTCGGCACTACCAAGACAAGACTATCAATGAGACTAGGGCTGTTGCCGTGGCCATTCAATCTGCCATAGACGAAGGCAGTGCGAGCCCATGTCTTCCCCCGCCAATAGCCAACATCGAGCGCTGGTGGGATGAAAGGTACCTTAAGTTTCTTTGTTGCGTGAAGGGCGAGATTGACAGACAATTTAGCGCAAGCTCTGAAGTGCGGGATTTGCTTCTTGTCGCCTTCTGCCGGGCAGTGATTGACTTGTCTAATGCCGCTTTCAATCATCAGTCTATGTCCTTCAAAAGCAAAAAAACCGGAAATGGCGGTGGGCAAAAGCAACTGGAGTTGTGGCCAGAGGATTGTTTCAACAGGCCACCCTTTGCTTCGTATGTAGATACTATATTGGAATCGGCGGCGGATAATCCTGTCGGGGATGCGAATGTATACAAATGTGATGCCAGAGATATTCACGGTTTACCTAAATCAGAATTTGACCTGTTGATCACCTCTCCGCCGTATCCCAATCGCATGTCCTATATTCGGGAACTCCGGCCTTATATGTACTGGCTTGGTTATCTGAAGGAAGCACGCGAGGCTGGCGAAATGGACTGGGAGGCCATCGGAGGGACTTGGGGTATCGCGACAAGCAGACTGAACGATTGGCGTCTCGATACAGCGACCTTCTTCCCAGGGTATCTTGCGGATATTTTAGAGCAGATTGCGAAATCGGATGGCAAGTCCGGGGAATTGCTTTCAAAGTACGTCGGAAAATACTTTGAAGATATGTGGAAACATTTTTTATCAGTTAAGAAAGTCATGCGCTCTGGCGCAAGGCTACATTATATTGTGGGAAATTCAAAATTTTATGGTTGCCTTGTACCAGCAGAGAAAATATATCAGGACATGCTTACGGAAGCCGGGTTTGAATCCGCTGAAGTCGAGGTGATTCGTAAGCGGAATTCAAAGAAAGAATTATACGAATTCGACGTGACCGCTCAAGCATGATTCAGGGCGATGGACAACCCGTTCTCTCGCCAACAAGCATTTACCATACACTAAACGGCCGTTCGCGACCCCACCGCGCCTTCAGCTGCTCGATCTCCTCAACGGCGACACGCTTCGCGAAGGAAAAAGGGCAAAAGGATGAAGGCAGAATGTGAAGTGCGCTATTTGTTTTTCTGTAAGCCTTCAGGGGGTATCTACCCCAAATCCGCCACCCAGGCAACGTCGGTGGGTTGGGCTTTGAGGTAGTCTGAGATGGCCTGGACCAGTTGTGGATAGGCGGGGATGCCGCGCAGGCGGCAGGCGGGCCTCAGGGAGAATATGCGCACGACCCAGCGGTCCCCCTTTTCGCTTTGGGTGCCCAGGCTGCGTTTGCGATACGTGACGGGATAGCGCAAGGCCCGCTCGGCGACATTGTTGGTGGGCTCGACACCGGGTTCGGACAAAAACAGCCAAAGGCTTACCATCTCGTTGATGAGGCGGCGGGCGAACACCCCGGAATCGTCCTTGCGATCCTTGTGGCGCTTGAGCACCCGATGGAACCTGGCATTGAATGCCGACCACTCACCCCGGGTGGGTTCTTCATGCGCCCATCGGATCAGGCGGGTCAGTTCCTTGTGCACCTGCTCGCCGAAGTGCGCCAACTCGGGGTCCGTTCGCTGGGCGAGCCATTCGGCATGACGGAGGAGGTGAGCCAGGCACGCCTGCCGAAGATGGACCCACTTGCGATACAGGGCGTAGTCGTCGCTGACCAGGATGCCCTCCCACGCATCCACGAGTTGGCAAAAGGCTTCGTAGGACCGGTTTTTGTGGATCATGAAAAAGGCGACCCTGAGGTTGGCCATGACCCACAGCCACTTGAGCTTGGACTCGGTTTTCCAGGAGGTTTCGTCCACGTGGTTGACCGGGGCGTTGCGGGCTTCGTCGGCGATGGCCTCATAGACCGGCTCGATGGCGGCGGATGCACGGTCGATGATGCGCTGGATGCCGCCGGTGGAAATATGCAGGCCCAACACGGACTGGATGAGGTCCTGCACGGTTTCGCGGGATTCGCCGTAGACGCCGGACAACTGGGCGACCAGCGCCGAAAGCCGGGGGCCGTAGCCAGTGCCCTCGCCATCCGGGATGCGGCCCTTGACGGTGCTGCCACAGCCCTGGCATCGCGCCTCGAACAGCCGGAAGTGGGTGACGTTCAGCCGGATTTCCGGCAGTTCCACGACCTGGTGGATGTAGAACGGCACCGAGCATGACGTCGCCGAGGCCTTCGGTTCGCTTGAGGAATTCTGGGACGTGCTTTTTCCGACGGAACGCCAGCGCGTCCTGCAGATGCTGGTCGAGCGGATCACGGTCTGGCCGGACGGCATCGACCTGAAACTGAAAGCGGTGGGCATCGCGGGCTTGGTCGCCGATTTGAACGCCTATGCCGACGAGGCGCGGCAGCGGGGAGGCCAGGCATGAGCGAAGGCAAAGTCACGATCCGCTCCACCGCCGATGGGGGCCTGCTGATTCATGTGCCGATGCTGATGCGCAAACGCTTCGGGCGCAAACTGATCATCGCGCCCGAAGGCCTCGACGGATCGAGCACCGGCGACCATCCCGCGAGCCAGGAACGCCTTGTCGCCATTCTGGCCCGCGCCCATGCCTGGACCCGGCTTCTGGATGAAGGCAAGTTCGGCTCGACCAAGCAGCTCGCCGACGCTCTGGGCAAAGACCCCTCCTATGTCGCCCGTGTCCTGCGATTGGCAACCCTCGCGCCGGACATCACGCAGGCCATCCTCGATGGCCGCGAACCCAACGGGCTCTCTTACATGAAGCTGATCAAGGTCCTCTCCTGGGACTGGGACGAACAACGCGAGGCGCTCGGGTTCGTGTAGCCGTTCCACCCCACTGAAATTCCCCTCGCCTTCGACGCCGGAAGCGCATGACGCGCCTCCGGCTTTTTGTTGTTATGCGGCCATCTTGCGGTCGCCGAGCCAGAGGTGCCAGTCTGCCGTCACCATGCCCGCAAAAGGAAATTCTCTCAAGAAACGCTTCCCGGCCCTGGAAGCGAAAGTCAGGAAGGCTTCCAGGCGAATCGCGTCTCGGCCTTTATTTATGCGGGTTTCGTGAAACGGCTCCGGACTCGCGGTTCGATAAACGGCTTTTGGGGCCGGTTTTCGGGCAGGCCGTTTGAAGGCCGCTCACAAAACACGCAAACCCATGAGTGACGCAACAACTTGAAATGGCTTGTTTTATGCAAAATCGTCTCCTCGGACTGAGTCCGCAGGGTTCGGAGAGAACAGAGAGAATCGGGGAGAAATGTGGCCGAATCGGCCTGAAATATAGGCAGGCAAGTCCACAGGTCGGGGCGGAGTCAAAACACGCAAAGGCCCGCCAACAAAGGGCCGAAACGCAAAACGCCCCCTCGGGCCGGTTGCCCGAGAGAGCGTCGTTGCATTCAAGTTAATGGTGGAGGCGGCGGGAGTTGAACCCGCGTCCGAAATCATTCCACTGCGGCTTCTACATGCTTGTCCCGAGCATTGTATTTCGCGTCCGGTTGACTCGCTCGGGCAGAAGTCGACCATCCGCTATCCTGTTAAAGGATTCGCGCGTCGGGCAACAGGCAATCCGTCAGCGCTAGCCCGCTTGTCGACGCCCTGTCCGGCTTCGCGGGCAAAACCGGGAGGACGTTGGCCATTTACGCGGCCAAAGCGTATTCGTAGTCGTCTGCGACTGTGTTTAGATCCGCCTGTTTTACGAGCAGACAGAACCTCGGCATGCAACCACAGCTTCCATAACCCCGTCGAAACCAGTTCGCCCCCACATGTTCTCGAGATCCATGCCGGGCCAACGCGGTGACTGACGTCATGCGCTGCGTGTCAACAATATAACGCGCGGGGGGAGCATGTCAATGAAACACCCCGGATTTTGCCCGGTACCTAAAATATTATCAAAGCCATTGATTTTGCACAGGATGCAGTCGCATCGGCGCATCAGGCAAATCGAGCCTTCGTCTTTTTGTCGAGGTGAAGTATTTCACATGAGCGTAGTTGCAGCATGAAAGTTTCCGCGGGCAACATTTCCGTACAGTATTTTTCGTGCATTTGAAAAGGCTGTGTTCAGCAGGCGTTGCGCCTGCACCGCCTCCTCCACACTTCATGGCTGTTCATACGTCCGGGAAACGAACCTTCCCCTAACAGGCTGCAGCACATATTTCGCAATTGGCAGCAGCGCATATTTCCCGTCCACCGGACCAATGCCGCGGGTATGTGCCTTAAAGAGAAGGCAGGGAACCCTGGTTTTGCAAATAAAAGCTTGCCATTTTTACGGATTCTCTGTTATTCAGTTTTGGAATCATGCCTTGCGAATCCGGTAGGGAAGCATGTCCAGCAAAACAAGTGTCTTTTGTTTCATTACCGGCCACCTTATGTTCAATCATGCATCCTCAAGGGGTATAATTATCCATGGGCAGCAGCATTGTAATGAAAGGTGATCTCGCTTTTTTGAGCCTGGCCGAAGTCCTGCAGGTCCTGGGCTCCAACGCCGCTTCCGGCACTCTGCGTATTTTCAGCCCTCATGTGGAAGACTTGGGTTTCATAAAATTCGAGGACGGTTATCCTATGGACGCCGGGGCCCCGGGCAAGACCGGGATCGACGCGGTCTACGCGCTGTTTGGCTGGGTCGAGGGCAATTTCGAATTCGCGGAGGGTGCGTTCAAGGGCAAGCGCACGGTGCAGTCCAGCCTCATGGAAATCGTGATGGATGGTGTGCGCATGCTGGACGAGGGAGAAATATCCCGGGTGGGACCGGAGACCTCCGGCGCCAAAGCCAAAAAGGGCCAGGACGAACGCGAGAGGAACGCCGGCGTTCCGGTGATCAAGCGCCAGATATCCAACTACAACTACGTGGTGGACGAAGACGAGTTCATGGACGGGGACAGCATAGTCCGGGAAGGGCGTCATGGCGGGTGGATATGCGTCCTGCTGGAGGGGTATGCCGACATTCTGCGTGACACCGACAAAGGCCCCCTCGCGGTCTCCCGAATCGGTCCCGGCGCCATCGTGGGCAACATTTCCTCGGTTCTGGGCCTGAAAAGCAAGCGCACCGCCTCGGTCGAGGCGGTCGGGGACGTGGTGCTGGGGGTGCTGGATCTCCAGCGGATCCACACAGAGTTCTCCTGCATCTCCTATGAGTTGCGGCGGCTTTCCATGAGCCTGGACAAACGCCTTGTCGAGGTGACCAACCGGGTCGTGGAAGCCAAAACCGGCAACCTCCAGCCCGAGGACTTTGTCAAGGATCGCAAAAAGGTGGTTGAGCAGGGTTCCGAAGCCGAGGGCCTGCGCCGCATAACAGGGGGGACGGCGACCATAGTGCGCAAGACCAGGTACGGGGCCATGCCCCTGGCGACCCTGGGCAAGGACGACTTTATCGGCCGCATTCCCTTCATGAACATCGACCATGAACCTCACTCCGCATTCGTCCTGGGTTCCGAGGACCTGGAGATGGCGGACATGGACTTGGAGGCATTGAAAAAGGAGTATGACGAGGTTCCCGGGGTCGTCAAAAGCATCATTGAATACGTGGCCACATGCGTGTCCGTGACCACCGTCATGGCTTGCGATCCAAAGCACAATCCCTACCTGGCGAACAAGGCGGGCCAGTCCGGCGGCCAGGCCCAGGCAAAGGCCGCGGCGCAGGCGACCGGGAAGCCCCAGGCACAGTGATCCGGCACGCGCGGCATTGCGCCGCCAGCGTGCACAAGACCCCGCGTCCCTTTGAAGGAGGGCGAAAAATGGCAAAGACACTGGCTGAGATGGCGGCGGAAATCGTCGCCGCACAGGCGGCTCACACTCCCATGTCCGCGGATGAGTTGAGCGAGGCGCTGCAAAAGACGGCTCAGGCTCTGGCCACCATCAAGAAACAGGAAGAGGTGGCCGCGGACCAGCCCGTGCCCCTGAACATGTCCACGGAAGAAGCCGGCGAGTTGGAAGCGCTTCGAGCCAACCCCAAGCGGTCCATCAGGAAAAACAAGATCATCTGCCTCGAATGCGGCAAGGAGTTCCGCCAGCTGACCAACGGTCACTTGAAGGAACACGGCCTCACCACGCGTG
This sequence comes from Desulfatibacillaceae bacterium, assembly GCA_046542385.1. GTDB lineage: Bacteria > Desulfobacterota > Desulfobacteria > Desulfobacterales > Desulfatibacillaceae > JBKHBM01. The sequence continues at coordinate 25,172 of JBKHBM010000045.1, forward strand.
AGTACCGCATCAAGTACGGCTTCTCCCTGAGGCAGCCGCTTTCGGCTCAGTCGCTCACCGCGCGCAGGAAACGCAATGCCAAGGAGCGGGGCCTGGGTGAAATGCTCAAGGAAGCCCGCCAGAGCAAGCAGGGCGAGGGCTCGAAATAGCGTGAACAATCCGCGGGCCGGGAGCCGGTCCGTCAAGGTGGGAGGTCGCGCCCGGTTCAGGGGAGCCTCCAGGCCGGGTGACGGCCGTCGTGCCGTAAATGATGACGAAGGCCCCTTCGTGCGCTGATTCGGATGACCGCAGGGGTGCGGGGGATACTCCCTCGCATGATCCCTTGACGGGGTTTTCGGCCCCGCGAAAGATTGGCGGCCCGGGCAGCGCAAACCGCCCCCCCCGGAGTATGAGCATGAAGGACAATCCCCTGTTTCGAAGGGAACCCCCGCCATGGTATGACACCATCCCCATGCTGGTGGTGTCGATATTTCTGTCGGCAGGCGTGTTCCTGTTCGGCGCCACGGGGCTGTCTGTGGCCTTTTTCCACCCGGCTTACCAGCGCAGCGCCTGGGTGCCGTCCCTGCTCGTGATCCTTTCGACGTACCTTTTCGTCTATTCGATTGTACGGTTCGTCAAACGCTGGCGTTTTCCCGACCGCAGAATCTGAACGTGGCGCTTTCTAGCTCCAAGGACGTTTCGGGTGTATCTCGTAGCCGACAATTTGCAACTCACGAAACCGGAGCTCGCACGGGCCCTGTCGCGGAGGGATCCCGATCCCATTTCCAGGGTGGTGCGCCAATGCGAAGAGGCCGGAGCCCACGCCGTGGACGTGAACCTTGGACACATGGGCAGGGACGCGGGCGAGGCCGCTCCCTTTGTTATACAAACCGTGGAGCGCGCCACGGACCTGCCGCTGTTCCTGGACACCGCCGACCCCGTGGCCATGGAGGCCGCGCTCCGGGCATGCTCCCGGCCGGCAACGGTCAACGGAACCAGTCTCGAACCCCGGAAACTGGGGCCCATGGCCGACCTCGCGGCCGCGTACAGCGCCCCTCTCGTATGCTTTCTGCTCCGCCCGGACGGTCACGTCGCAGCCAACGCCGAGGAAAGACTGTCCATCGCGGCGGAACTGGTCGCGGAGGTAACCGCGCGTGGGGTGGCTGCCGGAAGCCTCATCATCGACCCGCTGGCCGTGCCCCTGATCTGGGACGACGGACCGGCTCAGGCCATGGAAGTGGCCGAGTGCATAAGGCTGCTGCCCGAGGTCCTGGGATTCACACCGCGCCGGATGGTGGGGCTGTCCAATCTCACCACGGGCAGGGCCCCGGCTGGTAAAAAATCGCTGGTGGAACGCACCTGGCTGGCCATGTTGGGCCAGGCCGGGCTGGATACCGTACTGCTCGACGTGCTTCGGGCCGAAACCGTTCGTACGGCAAGGGCGGTGGCCGCCCTTTCCGGCGGCGGCGTCTTTTCCTGGGAGGCAATGTGATCCGGCCGGCGGGTCTCTTCCTTGCATCCGCAGCACCTGAGACCGCTCACGGATTCAGGCAGTCTGTTGAAAACCCGGAATCACAGCCTGATGAAAACGATGAGATGCAGGACGCGCGAATTCCCGGGAGGTTGTCGTACTTGCGGTACGCCGCATCTCCGAGGAGTGGAGCGCAATGCCTCAGATCGCGCTTTTCAACAGGCTGTTACGGAGGCAACATGAAAAGAAAGAACCATGTCCTTGTCCGCAGGTTGAAAAACCCGGAATCGACACCCATTCCAACAACAACCAGACGCCGAGCGCGCGAATTTCCCGAAACAGGGCGTACCCGCGGCGCGTCGCAGCGACGGGAAACGCGCGGCAACGCAACGGCTCGCGCTTCTCGACTGGCTGTCACATGGATGATGTGCCTCATGCTCCCGTTGACCCTGTGCGCCTGCGGCACCACGCAGAAGGGCGCGTCGGGGGACGAATCCGCACGCCTTGCCATTCAACGGACCCTGGCCGGCCTGGAGGAGGGCCTCAGGGCCGAGATGTGGCAAAGCGTGAAACCCTACATCGCCAGGGACTACCCGGGCGGCACCCTGGAATTGCGAAGCAACCTCGAGGATATGTGGGCGAACACCGACGTCCTTTCCATCCGGTTCGTTCTGAATACCGTTCTGGCCCGGGACGGCGCCTACAATGCGCAGGTGCGATGGTTCAAGAAATACCTCGACGGTTCCGGGAAACCAAAAAAGGCCGAGGGCACCGCGGAGCTGGTGCTGAGGCCTGCGGGCGACCACATGCGCGTGGAGATGATCCACGGCGAGTCCTTCCTGGAATAGCCGGGGGTGGCCGGCCGGGAAGGTGCAAGGGGTTTCGGTGTTGGCGCCGGAGCCCCTTTGCCGTCTTGTGGGCTGCGCAAAGGCACGCCGGCGGGGTTGTTGTGATCGGGAACGTGTTTTACTAGTTCATTTTCGGTTCGACGGGTGGCCAATTTTACTAGTACCTGTTCCAGCCGGGGATTAGTTCCATTTGGTTTGCAAACGGCCCGACAACTGGTCAGACTAGTTACGCATGAGATGGTGAACTATAGTCTATAATATTGATATCACGTAATTTATTGCAAAAACAAGCCGGCGTTTTGCTTTGGTGGAAGGTAGTCAAACCATCGGGCCAAGACAAGTTTCCTCTTTTTTCTCGTTTTTCTAGTTCATGCGAGTAAAAATTTTCTTGACACGTTGCGTCAAATGGGTTAACTTTACAGTCAACATTGGACGATAAATGTTGATTTTGTTGCGTTTTCGCCCTGATTGAATTTGCTTTCCACTGGCGCGGAGAGAAAAACGGACCCCGCGCCGACAAAAAGCCCGTGTCGTGCTCGTCGACGGTCCCGCTCTCTATGGGGGTGGTTGCCATGAATCACCGGACGCAACGCCCCAAAACACATCGCGCGGCCCCTTGGCCCATCGGCGACAGTCGAGGACATCCCGATCCGCTCACGGGCGGCGGAAATCGTTTCCGTCCACACGCGGATCACCCTTTACCGGGAAGGAGGAGAACATGAGAAAGCTCGGTATCATGATTCGGCACAACCAGGACGCCTTCAGAGACCCCCAGAGCGTGTCGGGCGCGTCGTGCACCGCCATGCGCAGCGGTTCCGGTTACAACCCCCTGCTCGCATTCAGCTATTACCGTTCGGGTTATGCCTGTCTTGCGGGATGGAGGAAAAAGGACAAGAAATAATCCGGGAGCAAACAATCCACCCGAACCCGCGGTCGTGGTGGGGCGCGGGTTCGGCTACATAGACATTCAAAGTTGGTGATGATGATGGAAGGGGGCCCGGAATTCCGGCGCCCCCTTCCTGTTTGCTGATGTCGTCCCTGTTCTTGAAGGTTTTTTCAATATTTTCGTCACGGATTCAGGGTCGTCGTCTCCACGGAGCGTCGGTGGAGGCGGGGCCGGGCGAGCTCGAAAGGCGCACCCGGGCGCCGCTACTTCATGCTTTCCCAAAACTCCTTGGCGGTTTCTTCCATGTCGCCGCCCGTGGTCCCCGCGCCACGGCGGTTGGCTTCGGTGGAGGGCCGGGTTCCACGCAGCCGGGCCACCCGCTCCTCGACCGGCGGATGGGTGGAGAACAGCTTTGCCATGCTCTGCCCGGACAGGGGGTTCACGATGAACATGTGAGCCGTGGCCGGGTTGGCGTTCATCCTCTTTCTTCGGGAATGGGCGCCCAGTTTCAGCAATGCGTTGGCCAGCGGCTCCGATCGTCCCATTAGCCTGGCTCCGGCTGCGTCGGCGCTGTACTCCTGGCTTCTCGATATCGCCATCTGGATGAGTACGGCGGCAATGGGCGCGAGTATGGCCATGAGCAGGGTGGCGAAGAAGCCGCCGCCTTCGTCGTCGTCACCGGACAGGCCGCCGAAAATCATGCTCCACCTGGCCATGCTGGCCAGAATCATGACGGCGCCGGCCATGGTGGCGGCGATGGTCCCGATGAGCATGTCGCGGTTTTGCACGTGGGCGATCTCATGCGCCAGCACACCCATGACCTCGTCCCGGTTCATGGTATTGAGCAGGCCCTCGGTTACGGCAACCACGGCATGCTCCGGGTTGCGACCAGTGGCAAAGGCGTTGGGGGCCTCCTCCGGGATGACGTACACCCGGGGCATGGGCATGCCGGCCCGTCTCGCCAGCTCCTTAACCATGTCGTAAAGCTCCGGCGCCTGGCTTTCGTTCACCTCCCGCGCCTTGTACATGCGCAGCACCATCCTGTCCGAGTACCAGTAGCTGAAAAAGTTCATCCCGGCGGCCAGAACAAAGGCAATGACCATCCCAGCGTTGCCGCCGATCAGTTTGCCCACTAAAATGATGAATGCGGTCATCGCGCCGAGCAGCATGACCGTCTTGACCCTGTTTCTCATTTGTCTCCTCCATGGGTTGATCCTGAATCCGTGACGAAAATATTGAAAAAACTTTCAAGAACCCCATAAATCGGGCTTTTTTGCGTGTTCCTGAACAAATCTTCGTTTCACCCGTTGGGTGAAAAGATGTTTCGCCCTTGCGGGGCGGCCTCCTGCGGCGCGTCTGCGTCGTCAGAGCCCGGGCGGCGTACTTCAGTACAGCCGGCAGGTCTCTTCCTTGCGTCCGCACCACCTGAGACCGCTCACGGATTCAGGTTGATTCGCCAATCCGCGGGAGAATGCAGCCTTTCGCGGCATGTCCCCCCACGCGTCCGTCTTGCCAAATCACCGCCATTATTATAAGACACAACCGCCGCCTGGCAAGATGCGGCCGGCGCGAATCGGATCCAGCCGGAACGGGAGCCTTGTGCATGACCGAGACCCTGTACGTTCACGCGGGCCACCTGATCGACGGCACCGGTGCGCCATGCCGCCGGGACGTGGTCCTGGAGGTTCGCGGCAGTCGCGTTTTGCGCGTGGACCCGGTCCGCTACGCGCCGCGGCCGGAATACGCCCCGCTGCTGGACCTGTCCGGTTGCACGGTCATTCCCGGCCTGGTGGACTCCCACGTGCATCTGGTCATGTCAGGCGCCGCCGACCCCGCCGTCCGGGAAACGCAGCTTCTCGCGGACTACGGCCAGGCATCTCCCGGAATCCGGGAACGAGTGGCCCGGCACCTTGCCCACGGCGTCACGGCCGTCCGCGACGGAGGAGACAGGCGTTCCATGGCCCTGCGGTACCGCAACGAACACGCCTTGAGCTCCGACGGCCACGTGACTTTGCGATGCGCGGGCCGGGCGTGGCACGCACCGGACCGTTACGGCAAGCTCATAGGCCGGCGCCCCGGGCCCGCCGGCCTTGCCGCCGAGGTCGCGGATGCCTGCGCCAGGCCGGACGGCCCGGACCACGTGAAGATAGTGGGCTCCGGGCTCAACAGCCTCATTCATTTCGGCAGGCAGACCACGCCCCAGTTCGACCAGCGGGAGCTATCCGCCGCCGTTTTGGCCGCACGCGCGGCCGGCCGCGGGACCATGGTCCACGTCAACGGGGAAGGACCGGTCCGCACTGCCGTCCTCGCCGGCGCCGCCTCCATCGAGCACGGTTTTTTCATGGGCCGGGAGAACCTCGCCCTCATGGCGGACAGGAGCGTCTTCTGGTGTCCCACCGCCTGCACCATGCAGGCCTACGCCCAAACCCTGGCGCCGGGCAGCAGCCACGCAAAGGTCGCCCTTCGCACCCTCGAGCACCAGCTGGAACAGATGGCCCTGGCGCGGGAGCTTTGCGTCACCACGGTCACGGGAACCGACTCCGGCAGCCTGGGCGTGCACCACGGCCGGTCCCTGCGCATGGAGATGGGCCTGTTCGTACGGGCCGGATACAGCCTGGAACAGGCGGTGCGCTCCGCCACCACCCTGGGTGCGGAACTGCTGGGGTTGCCGGAAGCGGCCCGGGGCCTTGTTTCAGGCGGGACAGCCACCCTGGTCGCGGCGCCCGGGTCGCCACGGGAACTGATCGCCAGCCTGGCCGCGCCCCGGCTGGTGATGGTGGAAGGGGCAATCGTGCGCGAGGGCAGGGAGACGGATATCGAACCATAAGATATTTTGTGCCGTTACCGTCAAGACCCGCGCTGGCGACCGGTTCCCGGGCATTGTGATGTGTTTCACACCGTCACGGACCTCATTTTCCATAAATTTTCTTGTATCTCCGAGAACCATTCTTGTAGGGTCTTGTCATGAAACAGGCGCTCGTCACATGGATCGGTGAGGACGACCTCCGTGCCATCACCGAACCGGAAACCGTCGGGGTGGGCCCGGTTGCGCTTGCCCTGGAGGCCCGGGATTACGACGAGGTGGTCCTTCTGACAAACCTTCCTCTGGCCGGGGTTTCCGGATACGCGGACTGGCTGCAGTTTCAGACGCTCGCCCAGGTGAGCCTGAGGCCGGTGGCCGCCAGGGACCCGGACGATTACGGCGCCGTACATACCGAGGCGCTGTCCGCCATTGCCGAGATGCAGGTGCGCCTGGGCGGGGAAACCAGGATCACCTTTCACATGGCGTCGGGCACTCCCGCGGCCCGGGCCGTATTCATCGTCCTGGCCAGGACGCGGTTTGCCGCCGAACTCATCGACTGCGACCCGGAAGGGAACATCCGTACGGCGTCCGCGGCGTTTGACATCCCACTGCACTACCTGTCCAACCTCACTGCCGAACCGGACGAGGAGCTGGTTCGGCTGGCGGGCGCTCCTCCGCCGGACAAGGCGGACTTCGGGGAACTGGTGTACTCCTCGGGGGCCATGGCCGAGGTGGTGGGCAGAGCGAGGCTGATCGCGCCCCGCAACGTACCCTTGCTTATCGAGGGGGAGGACGGTACAGGCAAGGAGACGCTGGCCCGGGCCATTCATCGTCGAGGGTTGCGCCGGCACGGTCCGTTCGTTGCCGTGCGTTGCGCGGGCACAACGCCCGAGATGCTGGAAATCGAGTTGTTCGGATATGAAAAGGCCACGGCGCAGGGTCCCCAGGTGCGGAGGGTGGGGGCGTGCGAGGCCGCGAATGGCGGCACGCTGTTCCTGGACGAGGTGGAGGCCCTGTCAGGACAGGCGCAGGCGCGGCTCGTGCGACTGGTGGAGCGCGGACTGGCCACCCGGTCCGGGACGTACCGCGGGGTGCCCGTGGACGTACGGGTGATTGCCGCGACCAATGCGCCGCTGTCGGACATGGCCCATCGGGGACGGTTCAGGGAGGACCTCTTCTACCGCCTGTGCGTGGCGCGGCTGGTCCTGCCCGCCCTGAGGGAGCGCGGCGGCGATGCGGTTCTGATTGCCGGGGCCCTTCTTTCGCGGATCAACCAGCAGAGCTCCATGGAACCCGGTTACGTGCCCAAGACCCTTTCGGAGGGAGCGAAAAGGAGCATCGCCGCGCATGCCTGGCCCGGCAACGTGAGGGAACTGGAGAACACGTTGCGCCGGGTTTCCGTGTGGTCACCGGAGCCGGAAATTTCGGAAGAAACCCTGGCCGACGCCATGTTCACCGGACCCTCCGGGGATCTCGACATCCCCCGGGTGCTCAACCTGCCCCTCTCGGACGGCGTGGACCTGCAGGAACTGTTGTCCACCGTGGCCCGCCACTACCTGGAACGCGCACTCGAGGAAACGGGCGGCAACAAGACCCAGGCCGCGAAGCTCCTCGGACTGGCCAACTACCAGACACTGACCAACTGGCTGAAGAAATACGAAGTGAACGGATAGCCCGGATTGCACGAGATTTCGCTTTGCGCGGGAGCGGAAAAGCGGGCTCCGTGTTCCCGTGCCCCGCCTGAAACCCGGGACGTATAAACCGACTCGTCATCACTGCGGACGATTTCGCCAATGTCGGGATTCCCGCCCCCGGCCAAGCCGTTTCAAGCCGGCGACATGACTGGTCAGGGTTCCGCCCGCAAATCCCAGTCGTCGGAATACACGCCATGTATGGTGGTTCCAATGTTGCCGATCAGAAAATTCTTATTTTACATGCGTTTGCCCTGTATATTCCGTGTTCCGGGGCATACTCCCCGGCCGGCCGGCGAGGCGTCATCTCCCGGTTTCGTCCAGCACCACGTGCGCCTCGCGTTTGCGTCGTGTTCTCCGGGATTCGCTGTTTCGCAGGGCCCACAACTGGGCTACAAGCATGCCGGCCAGCATGAGGGCGGCGCCCACGATGGCCCGGTTGCTCATGGTCTCGCCAAGGAAGATCCAGCCCGAGATCGCGCCGATCATGGCCTCCAACTGCAGGATGATGGCGGCGTGGGATGGCGGCGAATCCCGCTGTGCCACGATCTGGAGGGTGAACCCGACTCCCACGGACATGACGCCGCCGTAGAGCAGCGGCACCATTGTGGCCCATATCGCGGACAGCACGATGTCCTCGGTGAACGCGGCAATGGCCAGACTGAGAATCGCGCAGACCAGGGCCTGGCCGAACGCCAGCACCATGGAGTTGATCCGCGGCGAAATCCAGCCCAGATACAGCACGTGCACCGCCCAGGCAAAGGCGCAGGCCAGCACCCAGCCGTCGCCCGGCGCAAGGCTCAGGGAATCCTGTACGCTCATGAGATACAGGCCGGCCACGCCGAGCGGCGCGCCGATCCACACGCCGGTGCCCGGCTTCTGCCGCCATATCAGGCCCAGAAACGGCACGATGATCACATACAGGCCGGTGATGAAGGCGGCCTTTCCCGCCGTGGTGACGACGAGGCCGATCTGTTGCAGGTTGATCCCCAGCGCCATGAGCATCCCGGCTCCCATGATGCCCCAGAACGGAGTCCATTTGCCGGTAACCTCGGGGTACGTGCGCACTCCCCGTTTCGCCCCGTACCATGCCAGGGGCGCGAGGCACACGGCGCCCATGAGAAAGCGCAGCCCGGAAAAGGTCAGGGGACCGACGTGGTCCATGCCCACCCGCTGGGCCACGAAGGTGGTCCCCCAGACCAGGGCGGCGATGAAAAGCAGTATGTTTGCGCGAAGGACACGCGTGTTCATGCCAGATATCCAGTCCCGACAGCACCGGAGGGTGCTGCAAACATCATGAAATGCCGGCCTCGAGAGGCGGCGGGAACGGGAGCAATAGCAGAAAACCGGGCAAAGGGGAAGAGGCAGCGGAGAAAATCCGAGCATGTGCTCGGAAAGCCGCGCAGGCAAAGGCTTTCGGGGTCCTTGCTCCGCCGGTGGCGCATGGATTCAGGGTTCCTGGCCGTGGCAGGACGTTTGCCTTCAGGGTTTGCCGGGCCCCCACGCGGCTGATTGCCACCTGAATCCGTGACGAAAATACTGAAAAACTTTCAAGAGCCCCATAAATCGGGCTTTTGGCGGGTTCTTGAACAACTCTTCGTTTCACCCGGTGGGTGAAAGGATTTTTCGCCCTTGC
>JBKHBM010000170.1:0-7868 GCA_046542385.1 Desulfatibacillaceae bacterium
TTGATTTCATTTGGCGTCCCCAAGGGGATTTGAACCCCTGTCGCCGGCGTGAAAGGCCGGTGTCCTGGACCTGGCTAGACGATGGGGACGTAGCCGTTTTACTGCGTTATATGCTGTGTCTCGGCGGCTGGTTCAGCCGGTTCCGAAACCTTGTGTTCGCGTCGTGATCGAGTCTTCGGATGCTGCCTTTGCCCCTGGAGGTCGCACCTCCCGGTCCGGCGTCACGCCCGTGCTTTCATTCCTTCCGGACCGAAAGACCGGCTGTTCCTGCATTCCCGCCGGGCCATAATCAATGCAGCGTCTTCTTTATGCTGGTTTATGGGCCGTGCTGGGCTCGAACCAGCGACTCTCTGCTTAAAAGGCAGATACTCTTCCAACTGAGTTAACGGCCCTCAGAAAAATGAGTTGGTACCATTGAGTTTCTTCATTGTCAAGCAAAGACTTCATGGCGAATGGGCGTCACCATCGCAGGGTTCGCTCTTGATCCTTTTTACCGGGCATATCGCAGCCCGTGCCTGTATGGGAAATCTAACACCTTGAATTTAATATGAAAACCGCACAAAGCGGATGAACTTTTCGGGGTGGAAATGATGCTCGGGAAGCATCACCCAGCCGATATCAAACTCCATTCAAAAAGAGGCCGCCCCCAAAATTGGCGATATCGGGGAAAAAAGACGCCGTTGATGCCCTCTTTCCGCCGGGAGATCGACCAATTCAGGGAACTCGCAGACATCAGCAACATCATAAAGGACCGGCGTGACACGCACTTCGGCCACATTTTGGTTCTTCCGGGAAAAGCGTACCTGGGGTTGATCCGACTTGCCGACTGTCCAGGGCTACTCATCCTCATCCGGTGGGTAATCGTCCACGCCGGGTTCGTCACCCACGGACTCCGGGCCGTCGTCGTCCCCGGCGTCGTCCGCCCCGGGCCATGCCTCGGCCAACCGCCGCTTCGCGCCGTGTTCCAGATCCACGCCCCTGCGGGAACCCCGGGAATAGCCGCCGCCGTCAAGCTCCCCCTCGTCCCCGCCACCGGAAACGGGCATCCCGGCACCGGGTTCTTCCGGCCCGGCTTCCCCCTCTGTCCCGGTTTCCCCGGTGTCCGGCGGATCGCCCTCGTCGTCCTCCTCCAGGGTGTGGACGGCGTCGGGGTCCTCCCCGGGCTTGTCGAATCCGAGTTCCTCGATTTCCTTCAGGGTGGGCAACTCGGAAAGATCCTTCAACTCGAATATCTCGAGGAAGCGTTTGGTGGTGGCGTAGATCATGGGCCGGCCCGGGATTTCCTTCCTTCCCAGCACGCGGACGAGATCCTTTTCCAGCAGCTGGCGCAGCACGCCGCCCGAGTCCACGCCGCGCACGTGCTCGATTTCCGCGCGCATCACGGGTTGTTTGTAGGCGATGATGGCAAGGGTTTCCAGGGCGGCCCGGGACAGGCGCTGGGGCTGGGTGCGATGCAGCCTGCGGATGGTGTCCGCGAATTCGGGGCGTGTGCGCAGCTGGTAGCCGCCGGCGACCTGCTTCAGGGTGAACCCGCCACCGCGCATCTCGTATTCCCTGCCCAGCTGTTCGAGGGCCGCGCGAATCCTGTTGGGCTCGGCTTCCGGGATCGCGCTCCTTATCTGATCCACGGTCACCGGGCTGTCGGAGACGAACAGGATGCTTTCGACCATGTACTTGAGTTCGGGCATGTGGGAACGTCCGGGGCCGGTGTCACGGCCCTGTGGCGATTGGTTTCCCGGTGTCTTCCCGGGTGCTCCACCGTGTGCGGCCAGGCCCCCGGCCCGCGGCGTCACGCGTAAAACAGGCGGATGGCTCCGGTCTGCACGTGCTGGACGATGCGCAGCAGCTCCAGCTTGCACATTTCGAGCACCGCCAGGAAGGTGACGACGACGTCGCCCCGCGTAACCGTTTGCAGGCCGTCGAAGAGTTCGTCGAAGCTGAGCGTTTGACGCTCCTCCATCAGGTCCGATATCTGCTGGATGCGTTCCTTCACGGACACGGTGTCGGCGCGCATGGTGTATTTCGCGGCCTCGTCCAGGTTGGCAAGGATGCGCTGGAAAGCGTCCACGAGCTCGAACAGGCCCACCCGGATATACTGCTGCTCCCCGGGGTCCGGCGGGGGCAGGGGCTCGGCGGCGCGGGCAAAGACCGTGTCCCCCAGCATCTCACGTCTTCCCATGCGTTCCGCCGCGTCCGCCATCTGGAGGTATTCGGTGAGGGGGCGGACAAGGGCCATGCGGGGGTCTTCGTCCTCGTCCTCGCCTTCGATGCCATGGACCGGCAAAAGCATGCGGCTCTTGATCTGCATGAGGGTGGCGGCCATGACCAGGAAATCGCCGGCCAGGTCGATGTTCATGGACTTCATCATCTCGATGTAGGCGAGATACTGGTCCGTGATGTCCGAGATGGGGATGTCGTAGATGTCCACCTCGTTTTTCCGGATCAGGTACAACAGGAGGTCCATGGGACCTTCGAAAACCCCGAGCCTCACCTGGTATCGGTCATCGACCATGCCGCGCGCGCTTTCACCGGAATAGCGGCCCCGGTTCAGATTTTCATGACCTGGCGTACCTGCTCCATGGTGGTCCGGGCCACGCCGCGGGCCTTTTCATCCCCCACGGCGATGAGGTGGTCCACCCTGTCCCGGTCCTCCTCGAACTCGCGGCGCTTTTCCCGGATGGGTCCCATGCCCTTGACCAGGCTCTCCGCCATGACCTTCTTGCACTCCACGCAACCGATGCTCGCGTTCCTGCACTCCCCGTTCACCCGATCCACCACTTCCCGGGTGGAGTAGAGCTTGTGGAACGTGAAGACGTTGCAGACGTCCGGGTCGCCCGGGTCGCTCTTGCGCTGGCGGTTGGGGTCCGTGACCATCCGCATCACCTTTTCGCGCACCACCTCCGACGGGTCGGACATGTAGATGGCGTTATCGTAGCTCTTGGACATTTTGCGCCGGTCCAGACCCAGTATCTTGGAGGTTTCCGTCAAAATGGCCTGGGGCTCCGGGAACACCTCCCCATAGAGGTAGTTGAACCGCCGGGCTATCTCCCTGGTGATCTCCACGTGGGGCACCTGGTCCACGCCCACGGGCACGCCGTACGCCTGGTAGATGATGATGTCCGCGGCCTGCAGCACGGGGTAGCCCAGAAACCCGAAGGTGGACAGGTCCCTGCTCTCCAGCTGGACCATCTGGTCCTTGTACGTGGGATTGCGCTCCAGCCAGGGCACGGGCGTGATCATGGACAACAGAAGGAACAGCTCCGCGTGCTCCTTTATGTGGGACTGCACGAACATGGTGCATTTGTCCGGGGACAGTCCGGCGGACAGCCAGTCGATCATCATCTCGCGGATGTTCTCATGGACCTGTTCCGTGTTCTCGTAATCCGTGGTCAGGGCGTGCCAGTCCGCGATGAAGAAAAAACAGTCATACTCCTCCTGCATGTTGGCCCAGTTGGCCAGCGCGCCGTGCAGGTTGCCAAGGTGCAGGGGCCCGGTGGGCCTCATGCCGGAAAGAACGCGTTTTTTTGACATGGATGTTAGGCCTCTTTTCGGATTCACGCCGCCGGGCCCAGGGCAAGGGCCATGAGCGGGCGTATCACCAGGTTGAACAGAAAGTCCACCACCCCGAGGTACAAAAGCAGGATGACGACCAGAAAGCCCAGGGGCTGAATCCTTTCCAGAAAGGCGGCCACGTTCCTGGGCGCCAGGTGCATTGCCAGGTGCCCGCCGTCCAGCGGCGGCACGGGCAGTATGTTGAAGATGGCCAGGATGGCGTTGATGGCCACGCTGGCCAGCAATAGCCGCAGCAGGGGGTCGATCACGAAGGCCACGCTGCCCAGGTTCACGGTGAACATCAGGGTGATCAGGCCCCGGAGAAGCAGGGCGGAAATGAGCGCCAGGGCGGCGTTTGTGGCGACCCCGGCGATGGACACCAGTATCTCGTCTTTGGGATAGTCCCGGAGGTTGCGCGGGTTGATCGGCACGGGCTTGGCCCAGCCGAACACCACGGGGGAACCCATGAGTCGCAAAAGGATGGGGAAGATTACCGAGCCGAACGGGTCCAGATGCTTTATCGGATTCAGGGTGATCCGCCCCAGCATGTACGCCGTGGGATCGCCCCGTTTGTACGCCACCCAGCCGTGGGCCACCTCGTGGCACGTCACCGCGAACAAAAGCGCCACTATCTGTATCGCTACGTTACCCCAATCCAATATATCAACCCACCATTTCCCTGACGTAAGCCAGTTCGTCCTCGTAGGTCCGGAGCCTGCCGTCAAGCCGCGCCTCGTGTACGGCGTCCAGAATGTCCTTGAATCGCGGCCCGGGTGAAAGGCCCATCCCGATGAGGTCCTTTCCCGAAACCAGTGGCCGGGCGTCCCGGAGCTGGGTGTAAAATCGTGAAATCCTGCGCTTGGCCGCTTCCTCCCGGGTGGCCGCCATCATGTAAACAAGGTGCTCCGTGGGCACGTGCTCGAGCAGCCTGTACAGGGTGCTGTTGGCCATCTGAGCCTTGCGTTCCAGCTTGCGCAACGTGTCGCGGACCCCCTTTCGCATGTCGCAGAACAACTCGCAATGGCGGTCTGCCAGTTCCAGCCGCTGGCAGACCTCGCGGACCTGTCCGTTTTCCAGGGCATGGACGAGGACCTGAAAATAAACGGCCCATTTCATATAGGATTCGTCCAGAAAAAGCAAATCGAACCAGGCTACGGCTTCCTTGGCGGACGAGAACAGTTCCTCCATGCGCGCGTCATAGGCCAGTTCCGGATGAATTGTCCGCAATAAATTGAATTCATTCATCCTTTTTATCGCGGGCAGAGGATCCTCCTCCTGCAGGATCAGCTTCAGTTCCGTGAACAGCCTTCTACCGGCGAGCCGCTCGAAGAACTCCATGCGAACGGCGTTTTCAATGAGTCCGCAGGTGAGCTTGCCGATGGTGAAGCCGAAGCGTTGTTCGAAGCGGATGGCCCTGTACACCCGGGTGGGGTCCTCCACGAAGGACAGGTTGTGCAGCACCTGGATGGTGCGGGCCTTCAGGTCCCGCTGCGCACCGAAAAAATCGATGAGGGTGCCGAAGTTTTCGCCGTTCAACTGGATCACCAGGGTGTTGATGGTGAAGTCCCGACGGTACAGGTCCAGCTTGAGGGAACTGGTCTCCACCACGGGCAGGGACGCCGGGGCGTGGTAGTACTCGAAACGCGCCGTGGCCACGTCCACCTTGTATCCGTCCGGGAACACCACCACGGCGGTGCGGAACTTGTCGTGACAGTGGGCCCTGCCTCCGACCTCTTTGGCCAGGCGCTTGGCGTAGGCCACGCCGTCGCCCTCGATCACCACGTCCAGGTCCTCGTTGGATCGCATCAGCATGAGATCGCGCACGAACCCGCCGACCACGTAGGCGTCCACCTCCATCTCGCCGGCCTTGTCGCCGAGCAGGCGCAGCATGTCCATTATGTGGTCGGGCAGCCGGTCCGACATCACCTTTGTGACCTTGCGGGTGTGGCCACGGGATGGTCTCTCGCCGCTGCCCTCCAGCGGTTCGGGCATGCGGCTGGACTTGGAGACCAGGATGTTGAGCAGGTCCGTGCGGGTGATGACGCCCAGGATCTCGCAGTCGTCGACCACCGGCAGAAGTCGCTGCTTGTGGTTGATGATCTTGTCCTGGATTTCGGAAAGGGACGCCTCGGGACCCACGGCTACCGGCTCGCTGCTCATGTACTCCCGCACCTCCACGTCGTCCAGGTGATGGTGCAGGGCCTTTTCGATAACCTGGCGGTTGATGATGCCCAGCAGTTGCTCGCACCCGTCGAGTTCCTGCGTTACGAGGAGGGCGTTTATGTTGTACTGGGTGAGCAGGCCCCCGGCCTTTCGTATGGTGGTGGCGGGTGGCGTTCGGATGGCGGGGGTGGACATGATGTCCCTGGCCCGGCGCCTGGGCTTGACGTACTTGTGCAGCAGGGAGACGACCTTTTCCTTGACCTGGGGCAGGGCTTCCTCCCGGATGGTGGCGGCCGCCGCGGCGGGGTGTCCGCCGCCGCCGAAAGCGGTGGCCACGCGGCCCACGTCCACCTCGGCGATCCTGCTGCGGCCTATCATGTGCACGCGGTTGCCCATGCGCGCCAGCGCGAACAGCGCGTCCATGTTCTCCATCCTCATGAGCTTGTGCACGAGAAACGCGAAGTCGTTGATGTACTCGTCCGTGGTGAGGGTGGCTACGGCCACCTCGATGCCGTGGATGCGATGCACCACCATGGACTGGATCAGGTCGTTCAGGATGCCCACCTGCATGGGGCTCATTTCCCGGGAGATCAGGCTGGACACCATGTTCAGGTTCGCCCCCCGGGTGAGCAGGTACCCCGCGGCCTCGAACTCGTCCGGCGTGGTGGAGGCAAAGGAGAACGACCCCGTATCCTCGTAGATGCCCAGCATCATCACCGTGGCCTCGTCCGCGGTCACCGTCACCCCCTTTTCCCGCAGCTCGTCCAGCAGGATGGTGATGGACGCGCCGGTGGGCCGGATCCTCTCCACGTCGCCCTGGATGTCGCCGTCGGAGTCGGGATGGTGATCGTACACGTGGATTTCAAGGCCCGGCTTGTCCAGGACCTCGGCCATCCTGCCGATCCGCGACGGCTGGCGGGTGTCCACGATCACCAGTCGGGTCACCGCGTCCAGGTCCACTTCGTTGATGTTCACGATGTTGAACAGGTACACCATGGACTCGATGAAGAAATTGCGGAGGCTGCTTTCCTGGGAGCCGGGAAAGACGACCAGGGCGTCGGGATACAGCTTCTGGGCGGCCAGCAGGGAGGCAAAGGCGTCGAAATCCGCGTTGATGTGCGTGGTGATCACGGTGATGCCTACGCCCGCATCGGTCCCGGCACGCACTCGGGGCGCGTTTTCCGCTTTTCCCGCACGGTTGCTGGTGGCCTCCCTGTCCTGCATGCGATACCTCTCCCACGCGGCCTTTGACGGCCGGGATGTAAACAGTTGTTACATTGCGGGCGTGACCTGACAATGTACACCCGGTTAGAGGCAAGAGCAATGGTTTTTCGGGGTGTGGAATTCCCGATATTGATTCCACGAGTACTCCCGTGGTGTGACGTGGGTCAGTTGCCTCAATTTTCCCGGGAACAGTCAAGGCCCCGAAGCGATTCGAAGACAGAGTGTTTCAGGAATAAAACATGGCATTTCGAAACGGAGTCGGCGCGGTGCCGTGAAAAAGGCGTCCCGCCCCAGGTTCATGGGGCGGGACGAGGAGAGAGGGAGTCGGTTCATACAAAGGGGCGGCTGCCACCCCGGAGCGCCAGGCTTCCTACTGGGTGACCGGCCCGAATACGACGTCGCTGTAAGTGGAACCCCATTCGTACACGAAGCCCAGCATGATCATGGTATTGTCCGTGTCCGATCCGTCGTCCGAATTCGCCTCGACCTGCTGGAGAGCGGTACCCAGGGATATTTTCCAGTTGGGGGCATTGGCGAAGGGGCGCAGCCAGATGTCCAGACCGTATGTGTAGGCCATGGGCGTCTGCTCCGGATCAGAGGTGTGGGAGTCCCCGTCTACATTCATTATCATCGATCCACCGACGGTCTGCTGCACATCCACGAAGGGCACCACAGAAAAACGCCATATCAGCCTGTTGAAAAACGCGATCTGCGGTGTTGCGC
This sequence comes from Desulfatibacillaceae bacterium, assembly GCA_046542385.1. Taxonomy (GTDB): domain Bacteria; phylum Desulfobacterota; class Desulfobacteria; order Desulfobacterales; family Desulfatibacillaceae; genus JBKHBM01. The sequence goes on from JBKHBM010000170.1 coordinate 7,663, forward strand.
TTCATTTCTCGTCGATGCAGCGTACCGTAAGTACGCCTTACTCCTGGAAATTCGCGCGCTTTGCATCTCATCGTTTTTTAACAGGCTGCAAATTCCGAGTTTTTCAACGGGCTGATAAGTCGGGCTTTTTTGCGGGTTCCTGAACAAATCTTCGTTTCACCCGGTGGGTGAAAGGATGTTTCGCCCTCCGGGGCGGCCTCATGCGG
>JBKHBM010000046.1:0-34352 GCA_046542385.1 Desulfatibacillaceae bacterium
CAGCCTGTTCAAAAACGATGAGATGCAAGGCGCGCGAATTCCTAGTAATAAGGCGTACTTGTGGTACGCCGCATCGACGGGAAATGAAGCGCAACGCCGCGGATCGCGTTTTTCAACAGGCTGTTATTCAACTCGTGGACGCCCGGAACGGGGTCCCGAACACCGGTTTCGGAATGTCCGCGCCGGTCCGGCGTCACGAACCCAGCGCCCTCCCGATCTCACGCATGACGCCCGGCGGGGGGGCCAGGCACGGTGATGGTCACGCCACCCGGTCTCCCGCTCCCGGACCCGGTGTCACCGAGTAGATCTCGGTGATCTTGATGACAACGGCGCCCTTGGACTTGAGAGGCTTGTCCACCTGTTTGGCTATGTCATCGATCCAGGCCGCCGTCTCCTCGTAGACCGGCCCCTCGGTGACCAGACGGGCGTCCCCCTTGATCTGCCACCCCTTGACGCCTTTCCAGAAGGACATGGCGATCCTGGGATTGGCCTGGAGGTTTTCGAGCGTCTTGTTGAAAAACTGGTCCGACACGACGATGGTCTCGTCGTCCAGGACCTTCACCGCGTTCACCGGCACGGCGTTGGGATTGCCGTCCCTGTCGCTGGTGGCGAATACGAAGGTCCCCATCTTTCTGAAGACTTCCTTCATCTCTTCCGTCAACGCTGCCATCGGATACCTCCCTCTCAGGGGCGTGTGCCGCCTCCCGTCATTCCGCCGCCCGGCTGCATTCCAAAGGCCTCCGGACGAACGGCCCCGGGGGCCTGGTTGTCGTTCTGGGCCGGCTTTTGCGCAACGTCGGCCACCTCGGTGTACAGGGCGTCGCACCGCCACTTGGCGATGGTATAGATCCAGGGGGAGAAGCGCCTGTTCCAGGCCTCGATTTTCGCTGCCATGGCCACCGGGTCCCCATCCGCCACACTTGTCGAATCCCCGCCTTCCCCGGCGGGTGTCACCGCGTCAGCCTCCGAACCGGCGGTGTCGACGTCCTGCTCGATGGCGGGCGGATCCTCGTAATCCGCCTCCAGGCGAATGCGGCATTTGCCTTCCTGGTCCGGATCGCCCTTGTACACCCTGTATATACGGCCGTCGAACAGACGGTATTCGATGTACCGTTCGGTCGGCCCCGGGTCGTCGTCGGACACCGGTTTCACGTCGTCCAACTCCAGCAGGCTGAGGGCGCCGGCAACGCGGTCCACGCCGGACCAGCTCACCTTCTCGTCTTCCGGAAACTCCACCCGGTCAAAGGCCTTTCCCTCTTCCGGACGCATGAACGCGAACACCGTCGTCCACTCGCCGTTCTCCCGTTTCATGGATGCCACGTACTCGACGCTTTTGCCCTCTATCTTGAGCAGGGTGGCGTACAGCCAATAGGACGGCTGCTCGATCTCCCTGGCGAAATGCGCGCCCACAACGTAGACAGTGTCATCCCCACGGGGGCTCAGGTAGTGCCCGTCGGGCGCGTCCATGTCTCCGGTGGTGCGCTGCCTGCCCAGCAGAAAATGCACGATTGGCTCGTTTTCACCGGTTTCCAGAAGAACCTCGGTTCCGGTTTCGGCGGCCGGGGCGTCCGATCCGGGCCAGTGCATCTTCAACCGGCCCAGGGACTTGTCCGAGGGAACAAAGGCGCGTCCGATGGACAGGTCCACCACCTTTTTGCCGAATTCGGCGATCTTGTCGAAGTCGGCCTGGTAGCCCCACCGCTGTTTCACCCGCCACTCGCCCCTTTCCCGGTATACGTCGACCGTGCCTTCAGGGCTCTGGACGTGCAGCCTGTCCAGGGCATTGATGTCGATGTCGGGGAACAGGGTGGTTCCAATGCCGATTTCGGGCTGCCGGGGCGCCTGGTGCCGGGTTATCCAGAACGTGGCAAGCGCCAGGACCACCGCCACCGCCAACAGGATTGCAAAGTATTTCGGCCGCATGACTGGCTATCCCCTCCTGCTTTTCGTGTACCTGTACAGACCGTAACCCACGCCGGCGAGAGACACGAGAAGCGGCATGAGCAGGATGTTCAGAAATTTGATCTTCGTGCCCAGGTCCTCGATGTCCGCCCGGAGCTTGCGGCGCACCTCCTTGAGCTCCTTGTTGATGCGGGCTCGTTCATCCCGGTATCTTTCGAGCTCCCCCCGCTGTTCCGGGGACATGATGAGCTGCTGATCCGAGGACTTGGCCTGCTCCAGCCTGCTCAGTTTCTGCCTTGTTTCCTCCAGCTTCTCCATGAGCTCCTGTTCCTTGTCCAGCCACTTCTCCTGGGCCTGGCTGGCGAGCTCCTGGACACGGGTGAAGGGCCGGCCGAACTTTCCACGGGAACGGATGCTGATCAGTTCCGCGGAGCCGGTGAGCAACTCGGTGGTGTTCAGCACGAAATTCAGGTTGTCGTTGAACATCAGGGGCAGAATCCCGCTGGTACCCCGAATCTTCCGCATGTAGTAGCTGTCGTACAACAGGTCCGTATCGCCCACGATCACCACGGTGGCCGGTTTTGCCCCGGTTTCCGCCCCGTCTTCCCCGGGAAAGGCGGAGGGAAATCTGCCCTGAATGCGCGCTCCCATTGTCAGGGGTTCGTCTCCGGGCTCCAGCTCGGCCCGGATCGCGTTGGCGCCGATGTTTGCGCGAAACGTGTCGGTAAGGGCGGCCTGCCTGCTGCTCCGGATGAGCGGGGTCCATTCCAGGTCCGCCGCGAATCCCTCCTTCTTCTCAATGGCCCCGGCCACCGGCATCAGCATGGACTCGAGCTCGCCGGTTATCATGTCGTCGGAATTCAGCCGGTCCGCCTGCACGGAGACCCACATGGCGTTTTCCTCCTCGCGCATGTTCTGGGTCTGCAGCATGGTGGCCTGTTCAAGGTCGGCCACTCCCCGGGACACGTCCATGCGGATTCCCCAAGCCTCGTACAGTTCATTCAGGCTGGTCGGTTTCTGGGGGCGCATCCGGTTCTGTTGGGTCTGGTTGCTCCAGACACTGTCCGGGTCCTGGAAGATGACGACCTTGCCGCCGTTTCGTATGTAGGCGTCGACGGCCTTCGCCGCCCCGGGTCCCAGATTGGCCGGCTGGACGATCATGAGCAGGTCCACGTCCTCACCGATTTCACCGGCGTTGTTGTCGATCTTGCGGACATCATAAAGTTGCTTCAGTTCCGTGACAAAGTACCACGGTTCCTCTTCCTGCTGCTGTTGCTGCTGCTGCATCATGGCCATCCGTCCGCCGGGGCCGCCAAAAACCGGAAGCGTGGACATGATGCCCACCACCTTCTTGTAAGGCGTCTGCACGCCCAGTATGGCCCGGCTCAACTCGTACTCCAGAAACTGCTCACGCGACGGGTCCAGAAAGGATATGGACTCCTCCATGTCCGTGGACACCGCCACCAGGCCGAAGAACATGGTCTCCCCGCCCTGGACGCTCACGCGGTCCAGCCCGTATTTGAGCGCCCATTCCTCCTCGTCCGTGTCCGGCTTGGGGTCCACCTGCTCCAGGATGACCATGCCGTCACTGGCGTGCTCGTACTCCCGCAGGTAATCCACGACCCGGCGATGGTAGTTCTTCAGGGGAAACGGGATGTTCTTTTTGCTCGAGTTGTAGAACAGCCTCAGAGTGACCGGCTCCTCCAGGTTCCGCAGGATTGCCCTGGTTCCGTCGGACAGCGAGTACACCTTGTCCTCGGTCACGTCCCACCGGACGTTCGCGTAGGACAGGATCACGTTGACGAAAACGAGGGCGACCAACAGGACCACCAGGCCAGTGGTGGACACCAGGCTCCGTTCCAATCCTTTTCCTTTGCCTTCTGCCATGGTTCCCTCCATCAGGTGCCGCGACGGGACTGAAGAATCACCCCTGTTGCGAACAGGGCGAAAAAGATGAGTGAAAAATAGTAGACGAAATCACGAAGGTCCATCACCCCCCGCTGCATCGAGGCGAAATGCGGCATCACCGAAAACCCGCTTATGATCTCCACCAGCCAGATGGGAGCCCAGCCGGCAAAGTAGTTGGTGACCGGAGGCCAGCCCGCGAGAACCAGGAACAGGCAGATCACCACGCTGATGACAAAACTGATGACCTGGTTCCGGGTGGAGGCGGACGTCATGCTGCCCACGGAAAGGTAGGCCCCGCCGACCAGGATGCTGCCAACGTACCCGGAGAGCACCGCGCCCAGGTCCGGATCGCCCAGGTACAGCACGGTGATGACCATGGGAAAGGTGAGCAGGATGGCGATGGTTATGAATACCCAGGCGGCCAGGAACTTGCCCACGATGGCCTGGGTCATGGTTATCGGCAGGGTGAGCATGAGCTCCAGGGTCCCGGTTTTCTTCTCGTCGGCCCACAGCCTCATGGCAACGGCCGGCACCAGAAAAAGATATATCCACGGATGCCACTGGAAAAACGGGGCCAGGTCCGCCTGCCTCGCCTCATAGAAATTGCTTATGGAAAATGTGAAAAAGCCGCATAGAAGAAGGAAAATGACGATGAACACGTAGGCGATCGCCGAGCCGAAGTATCCGGCCAGCTCGCGCTTGAAAATGGCCTTGGAGTTGCGAATGCCGGTTTGTACGTCCATGTGCTGCTCCCTCGTGTGCCTCGGGCTGTGCGGAAGGCGGCGCCAAAGCTCCCCGGCGCCCCGTCGCGGACCGTGGTCGCCCCATGACCCCCACTTTCCGCCCGGCCCGAAAAAGCCGGTTTCAGAAAAGGCTTCTACGCCGCGGACCGGTCCCCTTCGCTGGTGATGTTCCTGAAGACCTCGTCCAGCCGTCCCGCCTCGACGGTCAGGGACTCCAACATGTAATCGCCTTGGGTCAGGTGGCGGATGAGCTTGTCCGGGAGGGCCGCTGCCCCGGCTTCCGGATAGGCGCGAATCTTCACCCCGCCTTCCGTGCGCTCAATCACCTCGACCCTGGCTACGCCGGGAATGCCGGACACTTCCTTTTCAACGGCCGCCCCGGGTTCGCACTGGAGGGTCACGCACACTGCTCCGTGAAGGACGGATTTTCTCCTCAGCCGATCCGGGGTGTCGTCCGCCACGATTCGGCCCCTGGAGATGACGATGGCCCGGGTGCAGGCCGCGTCCACCTCCTCCAGTATGTGGGTGGACAGGATGATGGCCTTTTCCCTGCCCATTTCCCGGATCATGGTGCGCACCTCGTGCTTCTGGTTGGGGTCCAGCCCATCCGTGGGCTCGTCCATGATGAGGTAGGGAGGATCGTGCAGGATGCTCTGGGCAAAGCAGACACGCTGCTTGAACCCCTTGGACAGCGTGGAGACCGCCTGATCGCGGACTTCCGTGAGAAAACACTTCTCGATGGTTCGCTCGATCACCTGCTTTTTGCCCTTTCCCGCGAACCCCCGTATTTCGGCGATAAACCCGAGAAAGCCGGTGACCGTCATGTCCGCGTACACCGGGGCGTTTTCAGGAAGATACCCCAGAAGGCGGCGGGCTGCGAGGGCATCCAGAGACGTGTCGTGCCCCCCGATGAAGGCCTTGCCCGAGCTTGGCGCAAGGTAGCCCGTGATCATGCGCATCGTCGTGGACTTGCCCGCGGCGTTGGGTCCGAGAAATCCCAGAATCTCGCCCTTTTCCACGGTGAAGCTCACGTTGTCGACCACCTTGTTCTGGCCGAACCACCTGGTGAGACCTTTGGCTTCGATCATGCACTCACTCCAAAATTGGCTGTGGGTTTCACCGTGCCGAGTCCCTCTCCGGAAAGCCTTGCGCCACCGGTGTCCATGGGAATCGACATGAAAAATATGCTTGTTATTTGAGTAGGATAACATCAGCCGTTGAATTGTAAAGGCAAATATAATACACGATACCGAGTTGACAAGGGTGGAGCCGGACTTAGCTTCTGCCTTCGGGATACCGGAGGACGACGGTATGGATTCCCCGCCCCTTCCCTGTCCTGAATCTTTTCGCGAGGCGACTCCGGGCTGGAGCCGCGTAATAATGATGATTTGGCAAAGGAATACCGCCTGCCATGACAAAATCCGACAGTTTGGGAGGCCAGTTCGTCAAGTTTTTCGCGTCGGTTCGCCTCACCGTCGCCCTGCTCCTGATTCTGGCCGCGACCTCGGTTATCGGCACCCTCATTCCGCAAAACCAGTCTCAGAGGTTCTACTTCGAGGAGTACGGGGAGTTTTTGTACCGCCTGTTCTCGTTCCTGGACTTCTTCGACATGTATCGCAGCTGGTGGTTCCAGGTAATCCTGGCCCTTGTGGCGGTGAACCTTCTCGTATGCTCGTTCCAGCGCCTGCCCTCCACGTGGAGGGTGGTGAAGAAAAAGCCCACGAAATTCAACAGGGCCCTTTTTGAACGCGCCGACACCAAATTCTCCTACAGGAGCCGCATGTCCGCCGAGGAAGCGGAAGCCGGTATCGTGGCCCTGTTCGGGAAGTCCCGTCTGGGCAGGCCCGTAGTGGAGAAGACGGAACAGGGTTTCACCATATTCTCGGACCAGGGCAGGTGGACGCGCCTGGGTCCCTACATCGTACACACCGGCTTTCTGCTCATCCTCGTGGGCGGCCTCGTGGGCTCCATATTCGGATTTTCCGCCTATGTGAACGTACCTGAGGGCGAAACGGTGTCCGCCGTGCATCTGCGCGGCCAGCAGGAGACCAGGGACCTGCCCTTTTCCGTTCGGTGCGAAGACTTCCACGTGGCGTTTTACGAGCCGGGCGAACACAAGGTCGAATCGCGACGGCCCAAGGAGTTTCGTTCCACCCTCACCATCATCGAAAACGGCGAGCCCGCCTTTACGCGCGACATCCGGGTGAACTCACCGCTGAGGTACCGGGGGATAAACATATTCCAGTCCAGCTATGGCCAGACTCCGCCGGAAGAGGTCACCCTGGCCCTGAAGAACCCGAAAACCGGGATCGTCCACGAGATCACCGCCGGTATCGGTGAAACCGTGGAAATGCCCGAGGGAGCCGGTACATTCGCCGTGACGCAGTTCCAGGACCATTTCGTGATCCGGGACATGAACATCGGCCCCGCCTTCATCCTCCACGTGTACCCGGCCGAGGGAGAGCCCCGGGGCGTTCTGCTGCCTCTGCGCATGCCGGACTTCGACAAGCGCCGCGGCGGACATTTCGTGTTCAACGTGGAGGACTACGCCCAGGGACACTACACCGGGCTGCAAGTCACCAGCGACCCCGGCGTCTGGCTGGTATACGCGGGGTTCCTGTTCCTCATAGGGGGTTGCGTGGTGACCTTTTTCATGCCCAACCGCACAACCTATGTGGAGGCAGTGCAGGGCAAAAAGGGGACCGAGGTGCTGGTCGCGGGACGCACCACCAAGAACCGGATAACGTACACCCGGCAACTGGCGGACCTGGCCAGGCGGCTTTCCGACGCCACGGACGGAGACATGGAGAGCGTTCCGGAGGACGGCACATTGAATTAACAGCCCTGCCGCGCGGACGCGGCACGGAGTTTCGAGGGGAAAAGACAAGGCATGACCAGTTCCTACATACTGTCATTCACGACGTTCGCCTACTGCGCCGCGGCAGTGTTTTTCTGGGCTTACTGGGCGTTCAGGAAAAACGGCGCCGCCACCATCGGCATGGTGATGAGCATTGCCGGCTTCATCGCCAACACCTGGGGCATCGGCATGAGGTGGTACGAGTCCTATGAAATGGGCTTCGGCCAACCACCCTTTGCGAACATGTTCGACTCGCTGGTCCTGTTTTCGTGGACCGTGGTCCTGCTGCAGCTGGTGATCCAGGCGCGATACAGGATGCGCAGCCTGGGCGGCGTCACCACTCCCCTGGCCTTCCTGTCCCTGGCCTACGCCTCGCTGTCCTCGAACGTGGATGACACCATAGCACCCCTCATTCCCGCGTTGCAGAGCAACTGGCTCACGGCCCATGTAATAACCTGCTTCCTGGGATACGCGGCATTTGCCGTGGCTTTCGGCATAAGCCTCCTCTACCTGGTCAAGGCCTCGGGCCGGGACGGCGGAGAAGGAAGAGTACGCTCCCTGCTGCCCAAGGCCCGGATTCTCGACGAACTCTCCTACCAGAACATCATGTTCGGCTTCCTCTTCCTGTCGGTGGGCATCATCACCGGCGCGGTCTGGGCCAACTCGGCCTGGGGGCGCTACTGGTCGTGGGATCCCAAGGAAACATGGTCTCTCATTACATGGCTGATATACGCCACCCTCATCCATTTCCGGCTCATGCGGGGCTGGGCGGGCAGAAGGACGGCGGTTTTGTCCATTGTCGGCTTCGCCGCGATCCTGTTCACGTGGTTCGGCGTGAACTACCTGCTGAGCGGACTGCACTCCTACGCCACATAGATTAAATACAGACTCCGCCTTTCCGGCAGGGCTCGGTTTGGTTTGGCCTTGACAAAACAGGGCGTGACGGGTAGAACCTCGACGTTTCGGGAGGATTCCAGCGCAGTGCTGCGCCTTTACGCAGCAAATCGAGGCCCGTACGCGCATCACACCTGTTTAAACCATCACCAGGCGGAGTTTCCATGAGCGGATTGGACAACGGTAAAAAAGGTGCACCGGAAAAGGGAAAGGGGAGCATGCTCGCCCTTGTTCTGTTCTGGGCCGGGGTCGGGATCTACGCAGGCCTTATAGTGGGGTGGCTCGTATTTCCCAAGCTCCTGTATTCGGAGCAGATGCAGCCCGTGGATTTTAACCACCTGCTGCATCTCAAGGAGGTCACGGGCATTTACGACGAAGCCGAACTGCTGGAGGTCCTGGCTGAATCCGACTATGACTGCACGGCATGCCACTATTATCGGGAAGACGGCACCTACCAGGGTGTCCCCCCCCTTGACAAATGCTATGACTGCCACACGACGGACGGCCCCCTCTCCTACATGCCCGAAGAAGGCGACGAAGACTACGATTTCAAGATGTCGCAATACCTCGCCGAAAAGACCTTCGTCGAGGAATACCTCGCAAAGGACAAACAAGTGCCGTGGCTCGTCTATTCCCGCCAGCCCGACTGCGTGTTCTTCTCCCACATCCCTCACACCAGCGAGGATGTGGGCGGCATGAGGTGCAAGACCTGCCATGGCTCCATCGGCACCTCCAAAACCATGCCGGTGTACAAGGAGAATCGGCTCACGGGTTACAGCATCGACATCTGGGGCAGGGACATTGCCGGCAGGAAGGAAAACACCTGGGACAGCATGAAGATGGACGACTGCGCCAACTGCCACAAGGAGGCCAAGCCGTTGCTCCAGGAAATGCGGGAGCCCTGTTTCATCTGTCACAAGTAGAGTCGCGCTTTTGCCGTTTCTCACAAGCCACAAGAGGGAATATCCATGAAAGTCGACCGCAGGACCTTCATAAAAGCCGGGGCCGGTGCGACGGCGCTTGCCGTAGGCGGTGCAGTGGGCACCAACTTCACCCCGATACCCTGGAAGATGACCGACGATTTGTCGATCTGGACCCAGAACTGGCCCTGGACGCCGGTTCCCCCAAAGGGTGCGATCTCCTTTGAGAACACCACCTGTACCCTGTGCCCCGGAGGTTGCGGTGTCAAGGTGCGCAAGGCCGACGATCGCCCCCACAAGATCGAGGGCCTGGAAGGGCACCCCGTCAACAACGGCGGCGTCTGCCTGCTGGGATCTTCGGGCCTCCAGCTCCTGTTCGGCCCCCAGCGGGTCAAAACTCCGCTGAAAAGGGCGGGACAGCGCGGCGAGGGCCGCTGGCAGGAGATTTCCTGGGAGCAGGCCATACAGGACGTGGTGAAAAAACTCGCCAACATACGCAAGGAAGAGTCTTCCCACATGGTGGCCTGCGCCCTGGGCAGCGACCAGGGCACGGTCCCCGCGCTTTTTTCCAGATTCATGCAGGCCTACGGCTCGCCGAACCTTTATTCGAAGACGACGTCCTGGGACATGTGGGCCATGACGCTCAAGGCCATGCACGGGGTGGACGCCCGGGCCGGCTTCGACCTGGCGAACGCCGATTTCGTGCTGAGCTTCGGCTGCGGCCTCCTGGACGGCTGGGGTTCGCCGGTCAACGTGTTTCAGGCCCACAGCAAGTGGGTGGAAGACCCCGCCACCGGCACATTTCGACTGGTCCAGATAGAGCCCCGCCTGTCCAACACGGCCTGCAAGGCCGGCCAGTGGATCGCCAACAAACCCGGCACCGAGGGCGCCCTGGCGTTGGCCATCGCCAACGTGCTCATCCGGGAAAACCTGTATGACAGACGGTTCGCCCGCTGGCACGCGTACGGCTTCGACACATGGATCGACCCGAAAGGGACCCACCAGAGGGGGTTCCGCCGCCTCGTGCTCGAGGATTACGGGCCCGAAAAGATGGCGGAGGTCACCGGAGTGGACGCCAGGACCATCCGCAGGCTGGCCAGGGACTTCGCCAAGGCGGAACGCCCCATGGCCATAGCAGGCAAGGGGCACGGCGACGATCCGCAGACCCTGCAGGATTACATGGCCGTGCACGCGCTAAACGCCCTGGTCGGTAACATCAACAAGCCCGGTGGCGTAATCGCCGTGCCCGCCGAAAACGCGGCGGCAAACTGGCCCGCGGTACACAAGGACCGCTTCAGCCAGATGGGACTGGCCCAAAGGCCCCTGGACGGAACCGTGTCCCCGGCGCAGCCTCTTGCCGAAAACCTTCTGCACAGGGTTTTCGACAACTTGGCTGACGGGAAACTGGAGGCGCTTCTGGTTTACGGCGTCAATCCACTGTACAGCCTGAAACAGCCGGAAAAGGTCAAAAAGGCCCTGGACAACGTGGGGCTGATCGTGAGCTTCTCTCCCTACCTGGACGACACGGCCACCTACGCGGACCTCGTGCTTCCCGATCTCACCTATATGGAAAAGCTCCAGGACGTGCCGACGCCCCCGGGATACCCCAGGCCACATACCGGACTGGCCAGGCCCATCGCGTGGAGCCCGTACCACGAAGGCAAAAACGTCGGCGACACCATCATCGAGATCGCCAGGGCCCTGGACGGCACGATTGCCGCCTCCTTTCCCTGGGATGACTACGAAGCATGCCTCAAGGAGGCCATGGGCGAAAAATGGGACGCCCTGGACGAAGACGGTTACTGGGAGGACGGGGAATTCCGGCCCGACGCGTGGGACCGCGCCTTTGTCACCAAGTCCCGTAACTTCGAGTTCTGCCCGGTCGTCTCCGCCCCGGCAAGGCGCCGCGGACTTGCCGTGCCGCCCACGTGGCAGGAGGTGAAGGCCGAAGGCGGGGAAAAGGACCTCCCCCTGCTGGCCGTGCCGGTGGAAACGTTCCGCACGTCCTACGCGGACATGGGAGACACCCCGTTCATGATCAAGACCGTGCCCGACGAGGTTCTCAAGGACGACATGCTGCTGGTGGAAATCAACCCGGAAACCGGCAGAAAATACGGCCTCAAGGACCGCAAGGACGCCGTGCTCTCGACACCGGCCGCGACGGTCCGCGTACGCATATTCTACTACGAGGGAATCATGCCGGGTCTGGTGGGCGTCCCCAAGGGCCTGGGGCACGACGTCAGCAACAAGTTCCTCGCTGGCAAGGGAATCAACTACAACAGCCTGCTCGGCCCGGTGGAAGACCCCGTCACCGGAAAGGACGTCGCCTGGGGCGTGAGAGCCAGGCTGACGCTGGCCTAACAGGGAAGGAAGGTTCGTCATGAGTGCAGGAAACAACGTCGAGGTTCCCTACGAGTACAAGTTCGGCATGGTCATCAACCTGGACAAGTGCACCGGGTGCGGTGCCTGCATGGTGGCGTGCATGGCCGAAAACAACGTGCCGGTCAGGTACGACGAGTCGGACAAGCTGCGCAGCATAACCTGGATGCGCGTCTACCAGCTGAATAACGGAAAACCCTTTCCGGACAACGACATCTGCTATCTCCCCCGTCCATGCATGCACTGCGAGGGCATTGTGGGACACGGTTTCTCCCCTTGCGTTTCCGTCTGCCCGGCGACGGCCACGGATTACAGCCAGATCACCGGAATCGTTAGCCAGATATACACCCGCTGCTTCGGCTGCCGGTACTGCATGGCCGCGTGCCCCTACCATGTCCGGTACTTCAACTGGTGGGACCCCAAGTGGCCGGACGGTATGGAAAAGTACCTGTCCCCTGACGTGTCCTGCCGGATGCGTGGCGTCGTGGAGAAGTGCAGCTTCTGCTACCACCGCTTTCAGCGCGCCAAGGACCGGATGTACTATGAGGGGCGGGAAAGGCTGGACGAGGAGGAGTACCAGACGGCCTGCACCCAGGCCTGCCCGGCGGGGGCCATCACCTTCGGCGACCTGTTGAACCCGGAGCACAAGGTGTACAAGCTGATCCACGAGGAATACAAGGAAAAGGCCTTCCGAATCCTGAACCGGACACTCGGGACCAAACCAAAGGTTTACTACGTGTCTTCCAAGGACTGGGTCGAACGCGCCGCCGACAACAGGATCAAGCAGGAAGCCAAGGCCAAGACACCCATCGTGCACTAGGCCCGGCGCGGGAAACCGCGGCCAGGACATAAACGACCGGCAAGGAGTTCCAAAACATGGACCGCACTATGCTCATTCCGCAAAGCGTGTCCCGCATGGGCGAGTCGCTTACTCCGGATATCATCAATAGGATCGACAAGGCTCTGCAGCCTCCGAACAGGGAACGCGCCCCGTTCTGGCAGTTCGTCCTTTGGCTGGGTCCCTGGATCCTTCTGGCGCTGTGGGGTGGCTACGCCGCCGCGCTGTGCTGGATCAAGGCGCTGAACCAGACCAACATGAACGACTACTACGGATTCGCCCTGTGGATATGGGCGGACCTCGCGGTCATCGCTCTCGGAGGCGGCGCCTTTTTCTCCGGGTTCCTGCGATACGTGGTTGGCAAGGACAAGATCCAGTACATCATCAACTACGCCGTCCTCATCGGCTTCATATGCTACAGTTCGGCGCTGCTGATCCTGGGTCTCGACGTTGGACAGCCCCTGCGCGGCTGGTTCATCTTCTGGCACGCCAACGTCCATTCCATGCTCACCGAGGTCGCCTTCTGCCTGTCGGCCTACTTTCTGGTGCTGACCATCGAATACGTGCCCCTGGTTCTGGAGAACAAACAGCTGGACCGTGTTCCGTTGTTCCACAACCTCTCGCACAACTTTCACGAGGTCATGGCCATCTTCGCGGCTACGGGCGCTTTTCTGTCCTTCTTCCATCAGGGCTCCCTGGGCGGCGTGGCCGGCGTACTTTACGGCAGGCCCTTCGCCTTCCGCGACCACATCTTCATCTGGCCCTACACCTTCTTCCTGTTCACATGGTCCGCGGCGGCCTACGGTCCCACCTTCACCATTCTGTTGACGAGGCTGGCCGAGTTCATTACGGGCAAGCGGCTGGTCAGGAACGACGTGTACCATCTTCTTGCCAAGATTTCAGGCTGGATGATCCTCACGTACATGATAGCCAAGATATGGGACACGGTGTACTGGGCCATCAACACGGCTCCGGAGATGGGCTTCACCTTCATGGATTTCTACACCAACAACGGATTTTACGGATTGTGGATCGTGGTGCTGGAACTGGTGTTGGGCGGTATTGTGCCTGCCCTGCTGCTGGTGTTCCGCCGCACCCGCGAAAATCGTTTCTGGATGCTCGTGGCCGTGATTCTGGCATGCATCGGCGTATCCGTGAACCGGTGGGTCATGGTCCTTCAGGTCATGGCCGTGCCGGTGATGCCCTTTGACCAGTGGGTCCTGTACTATCCCAGCTGGCAGGAGGTGGCCACCACGCTGTTGCCGGTGGCCTACGGCGCCATTCTGATTTCCCTGTCCTACCGGTACCTGCCGGTGTTTCCCCAGGAACCCGAGCTGAACCCGGTGGATCACAAATAACCGGGGTGTACCGATAAAGGAGTTTGCCAATGTTTCCGTTTATCTTCGAATGGCAATGGGACATGTCGCATTACGTGTTCATGGGCGGCCTGTACTACGCCCTGGGCATCATCGGACTGGGCCTCACATATGTCGTTGTCAAGTCCCTGTACGACACGGACCGCGGCAAGGGCGGCGGCCACCACGACGACGAACACGGACATCACTAGGGAAATGCCCCCGGCCGCCCCGGCGGTGGAAAGGAACCGATCCATGTCCAAAAGGAAATACCGGTTGCAGGCAAAGTGCCCCCAGTGCGGTTGCAGTTTCGTGAACCACCTCTCCCCGGAGGAGATCGAAAAACGGTATGGCGGACTGGACAACGTGCACCTGGAATGCGGCGAGTGCATGGAGAAGTTCGAGGCAAACATGAAGGAGGCCTGTCCCGAATATGCCGAGGACTGCAAAAAGTGAACGCCGCGGACCGACCGGTCCGCATGGCCTGAGATGAAGACGGGGCGTCCGGGATTTTTCCCGGGCGCCCCTGTTGCTTTCAGGCAGGGGACAAGGGCAATTGAGGCGGACCGCCCTATTCCGACTTGGCGCGGTACAGCCGGAGGCTGTTGGTGACCACGGTGATGCTGCTGATGGCCATGGCCAGCGCGGCCAGTATCGGATGCAGATGCCTCAGGATGTTGGGCACGGATTCGAATGGGGCCAGCACGCCGGCGGCCACGGGAATGAGCGCCACGTTGTAGCAGAAGGCCCAGAACAGGTTCTGGCGTATGGTGCGCCGGGTGGCGCGCGCCAGTTTTACGGCACGGGGCACTCCGTTGAGGCTGCCGGAGGCGAGGATCACGTCCCCGGACTCGATGGCCACGTCGGTGCCCGTGCCGATGGCCATGCCAACGTCTGCCTGCGTAAGGGCCGGGGCGTCGTTGATGCCGTCGCCCACCATGGCCACGATCCTGCCCTCCCCTTGCAGTTCCTTGACCTTCGCGGCCTTGTCCTCGGGGAGAACCTCGGCGATCACCTTGTCAATGCCCAGCTCCGATGCAATCGCCCGCGCCGTCTTCTCGTTGTCCCCCGTAAGCATGGCCACGGACAACCCGAGCTCGGCCATGGCCTTGATGGCGCCCGGCGTCTCAGGCTTGATAGTATCGGCAACCGCGACAAGGCCGAGCAGGGCTCCATCCCGGGCAACACCCATCACCGTGCGTCCCTGTCCCTGCAGACGGTCTATGTCTCCCTGGGTGGCGGACAGGTCGATGCCCTCATCCACCAGCCACAGGGGCTTGCCCACCACGACCTTCCGTCCGTCGATCCGGGCCTCCACACCGTGGCCTCCGTACGCCTTGAAGCCCTCGGGTTCGGCCAGTGCCAGGTCCCGGCTCTCCGCCTCGGCGACGATGGCCCGCCCCAGCGGATGCTCGGAACCGCGCTCCACGGTGGCGGCCAGTTCCAGCAGGGTGTTTTCGTCCATGCCGCCGGTTTCGGGCAGGATATCGGTAACCGACGGCTTGCCCTGGGTCAACGTGCCCGTCTTGTCCAGCACCACCACGTCCAGTCCGGCCGCGTTTTCCAGCGCCTCTCCGTTCCGGTACAGGATCCCGTGCTCGGCGCCGCGCCCCGTTCCCGCCATAATGGCGGTTGGCGTGGCAAGACCAAGTGCGCAGGGGCAGGCGATGACCAGTACGGCAACGAGTCGGATCATCGCCGGAACGAACCCGGCCCCCGCCAGGAGCCAGATCCCGAAAGTGACCACCGCTATGCCTATCACAATGGGCACGAACACCGCGGCGACCTTGTCCGCCAGGGCCTGGATCGGAGCCTTGGATCCCTGGGCCTCCTGCACCATGCGGATGATCTGGGCAAGAGCCGTGTCCTTGCCCACCTTCCGCGCCTCGAAGACGATGCGGCCGTGCTGGTTGATGGTGCCTCCGGCGACCTTGTCGCCGGGATGCTTGTCCACGGGAATAGGCTCGCCCGTGAGCATGGATTCGTCCACCGCGGACTCGCCGCTGGTCACGACGCCGTCCACCGGCACGGTCTGTCCGGGCCGGATGACCAGTGTATCGCCCACCTGCACCTGGGCGACGGGCACCTCGACTTCCCTGCCCTCGCGGAGCACGGTGGCCGTCTTGGGGCGCAGGCCCATGAGCTTGCGGATAGCGCCGCCCGTGCGGCCCTTGGTGCGGGCCTCCAGCATCTTGCCCAGCTTGATGAGGGTTATGATGACCGCGGAGGTCTCGAAGTACACGTGGTCCCCGAGCACGGGGAAAAGCATGACGCCAAGGGAATAGAAGTAGGCCACGGACGACCCCATCGCCACCAGGACGTCCATGTTGGCCGTCCTGTTGCGCAGGCTCTTGAACGCGCCCGTGTAGTAGTCCCAGCCCGTGTAAAACTGCACTGGAGTGGCCAGGGCGAAGAACAACCAGTTCACCCACGGCTGGTGTGTCCATGCCGGGGTCAACCCGAAATCCCGGCCCATGCTCAGGACGAACAGCGGCAGGGCAAAGACGACGCCGAAGAGGAACTTCCTGGTCTGGTCACGGATTTCCGCCTCACGGGCCCGGGACTCCGCGTCCTGCGCGTCCTCCTCGCCTTCCGCCGGCGGAATGACGCCGTAACCCGCCTTTTCCACGGCCGCCACCATGTCCTCGATGGTGACGACTCCCGGGATGTACCTGACGCTGGCCCGCTCAGAGGCGAAGTTCACGTTGGCTTCCAGCACGCCAGGCACCTTTTTGGACAACGCGCGTTCGATGTTGTTGGCGCAGTTGGCGCACGTCATCCCGGTCACCGCGAAATCCACGGAGTTCGTGGGCACTGTGAAACCCGCCTTCTCGATGCCCGCGACCACGTCGCCGATGCCGGCCTCCTTGTCGTCGTACACGACCTGGGCCCGCTCCGAAGCGAAGTTCACCGCCGCGTCCCGCACACCGTCCACCTTGCGCTTGAGCGTGCGCTCGATGTTCATGGCGCAATTGGCGCACGTCATCCCCTGGACCGGTATGTCCACCCGCATCTCGGACATGGACTACTCCGCGGGATAGTCGATTTCAGCCAGCGCCCGGCGGATGTCCTCTTCGGTGGCCGGATTGTCCCAGACCACGGTAACCTTCCTGGTATCGGGGGTACCCTCCACGGACCGCACTCCGTCCAGGTCGCTCAGTTCGTTCTTCACGGCCATTACGCAATGCCCGCAACTGATTTTCGGGATGGTGAAGGTCTTCTCGGCCATGGTGCTGCTCCTTTCCGCATCAGGGGAGTATTCCTACCTGCATACTACAGAATAATCACGAACACGGGTCCCGCAACACCGGCTGCCTTCAGGCCTCATCGTCCCCCGCGCCGGAGTCGTCAGCCTCTTCGTCCTCCTCCGTGTCCTCCAGCAGGCTCCCGGTACCGGACTCCCACCATACCGTGAATCTCCCCGAATAGGTCACCTCCTGAACGTACAGGTCCGGCTTTCCACCCTCCTCCCGTTCGATCACGAGCCTCAGGGACAACAGGTTGGCCGCCTCGACCCTTGCCCACAACTGCTTGATTATGTTGGATTCCTCGTAGGCAATCGAGGTCTGAGCGTCGCCGATGGACTCCCTGCGCCGACGAATCAGCGGCAACTCCATGTTGGCGATCGTGGTGGCCTCGTCCTGGCCGGTCTCCGTGTTGATTCCCACCACGGGATGGGTCTTCCAGCCCAGCGCCTCGGCAAGAGCCGCGATGGAGTGGCCGTCGATCACGAAGTGCTCCACTTCCTCGACGAACTCCCGCCATCCGGCAAGGGCGTCGGAGTATTCCTCCGGATGCACGGCAACGGCCGCGTCGTGCAGCTCCACCAGTTCCGCCTTCCTGTACCCGTCGACAACTTCCATGGGTTCCTCCCGGCCTTTTCACAGCCTGTTGAAAAACGCGATCTGCGGCGTTGCACTTCATTTCTCGTCAGTGCGGCGTACCATAAGTACGCCTTATTCCTTGAAATTCGCGCGCCTTGCATCTCATCGTTTTTGAGCAGGCTGCAAATCTCGAGTTTTTTAACGGGCTGTTCAGATTGCGCGCGACATCGAAAACGTTCTTCCGCCTGTCCGGATTTTCTGGTAATACCCTGCCCCAACGGGACGGCGTCCGCAAGCCAGGTTCGCTCCCGATCCCCGGAACTCAAGGAAGTGCATCAGCCATGACAACCAAGGGACGCGTACTGCCCGAACCCGTGAAAACCGGAGTCCTGAGGGCTCGACAATTCCAAAGGCGCCTCACGGCCCCTTTGCGGTCCCTGCCGGACTTCGTCATCATCGGCGCCCAGAAAGCGGGCACGTCCTCACTGCACTACTACCTTGCCCAGCATGAACAGGTCGGAATGAGCTTTGACAAGGAAGTGCATTTCTTCGACCTGAACCATGAAAAGGGTGTGAACTGGTATCGGGCCCGTTTTCCCCTGGCACTGGCCGCGCGGCGAATCGCAGTGGGCGAGGCCTCCCCGTATTACATGGTTCACCCCCACGTGCCCGGGCGCCTGCACGGCCTGTTGCCCTCGGCCAGGCTCATCCTCCTGTTGCGCGACCCCACACAGCGGGCCGTCTCCCATTACTTCCACGAACATCGCAAGGGCCGGGAACCCCTGCCGATCATGCAGGCCCTGGAAGCCGAGGAGGAGCGCATCGCCGGCGAGTGGGAACGCATGGTCGCTGACCCGTCCTACACCAGCCGTGCGCACCAGTCCTTCTCGTACAAACAACGGGGACATTACGCGGAGCAGATCGAGCGCTACCTGGAATACTTCGATCGGAAACAGACGCTCGTGCTGCAAAGCGAACGGCTTTTCACCGATCCCGCCGCCACCGTCGGCGAGGTGTGCCGCTTCCTCGGGGTTGAACCCCCCGCCGGTTCCCTGGATTACTCGGCCCGGAACGTGGGCATGACCAGGCAAAGGGTGAACGACGAGGTCCGCCGCTACCTGGACGAATACTACGCTCCCCGCAACAGGCGGCTGTTTGAACTGCTGGACCGCGAATTCGACTGGTGATTGCGTCCCGGTTCACCGGCTCCCGGTTGCCAGCCCGGCTCGTCCTTCCCCGTCCTTCCAAATGCGGTAGCCGGCCAGCCTCGCCGCTTTCGACAACAGGGCGAAGTCCGCGTCTTCCATTTTTCCCGTGCTCATCTTCTTTTTACGCACCCTGCCGTCGAAGCTGTTTCGCGTGGAATGGCCTATGAGATGGAAAGCGTCCGATTGGGCCACCGGCCTCTGCACGTTTTCCGGGGGCAGGCCCATGAATTCCTGGATCCGGGCCAGTTCCCTTTCGGGGTTTTCAAAAAGGTCCTCGAAACGCACGAGCAGCCTGTTCTTCCGCGGCAGGAACAGCCGGGTGTACGCCGCTATCTTGAGATGCTCTCTGGCCCAGGTCAGAAAGGTCTTTTTGTACCCTCCCGGAATCTTGCTGCGTTCTACCGTGGACACGGCAAAGGACACGGGATTGCGGATCACGTGGATTACCTTTACGTCCACCCTGCCGCGGGAGAAGGATTTGATGAAAAACGGCAAGAACACCTGCTTGCGGCCCTCCAGGAACACCGGAGTGCCGTTGGCCTTTCCCACATAGTCCACGAAGTCCACGTAGTTCTCGTAAAACTCGCGGGCCGCCGCCTGGCGGACCTTCCACAGGTTCCCCGGCAGCAGCAGGGACAGGGTCAGCAGCAGGGTGTTGGCGATCTTGTTGGCGGGATGGCCGCTGTGGGAACCGGTTTTGAGCAGCCTGGGAAACCGGGGCATCCAGAACATCTCGTTCTCGTACCGTTCCAGCCGGGCCGCCTCGTAGGCTCCACGCCAGAAGCCGCACCGGCTCACGGGTTCGCCGCACGTGCAGACCACGTCATAGGAACGGGTGGGAATGGTGTCGCCCAGGGCGGTTATGCCGGAGTGGTTGTTGAGCAGCGCGGAAAACAGCGTGGCGCCGTGGAAATTCGGGCAGAGTATGAAAACGAGCCGGGTCCGGGGTGTGGGAAGGTCCCCTTTGACACTCTCCTCCGGCGTGTCCCTAATCATGTTCCGTGGCCTCCGTCGAGCACTTCGCCGCGACAGTACAGGTCC
This sequence comes from Desulfatibacillaceae bacterium, assembly GCA_046542385.1. GTDB lineage: Bacteria > Desulfobacterota > Desulfobacteria > Desulfobacterales > Desulfatibacillaceae > JBKHBM01. Next base: position 19,870 of record JBKHBM010000046.1, read on the forward strand.
GGCAGGGCCGGTTTGCGGCGGTATGGTTTTCGGGTTCGAGGACAAACGATCACAGCCAGGGAGCCAGAAACTCCATGCTCTCCCGCACGCCTTCCGGGGTGTGGGCCTCGCACGTGATCACCGGTTCCATGGCGTTGTCGTGTAGGTACTCGAAAAGGCGGGGCCAGTCAACATCTCCGCGGCCAACGGCAAGATGCTCGTCCGCGGCTCCGGTATTGTCGTGCACGTGGATTTCACGCAGATCGGGCCCCAGCTCGGAGAGCCAGTCGCCCAGGGTCGTCGTGGAAAAGGCGTTCATGTGGCCCGTGTCAAAACAGAATCCGACCCTGTCGTTCGCCAGTTCGTCGAACAGCCTGCGGATCATGGAGGGCGTGCGCTCGAACACGTTCTCGACCGTCAACACCGCGTCGCACTCTTCCGCCAGCCTCCGGGCGAACCAGTCCACGGTGCCGGCCGCCCGCTCAAACCACAGTTCCTCGAAAAAGGCGTAGCGCAGCCTGTCCCAACCCGTGTGCAGCACCACCGTCACGGGCCGGAACAGCCCCACCCGTTCCAGGAGCTGTTCATAGCGGCGTTTGGTCACGTCCAGCACCCAGTCGTCCAGCGAGCCCGGGGAGAGGTCCAGAAACGGCGCATGGATGCTCAGGCGCCGGCCCCTCGCGTGAAACTCCTCCGCTGTCCGGCGCATGTGTTCCGAATCGAACGCGTCCAGGGACAGTGAGTCCATGCCGAGCTCCACGTGCATGCCCCTTTCCAGGACCCGGGGCAGATAGTCGGCAACCAGCATCCGGTACGGAATGCTTACGTGAACCCTGTCATATGCCCGTTTTAGCGGGTCCGTCACCATGCAACCTCCCACTGGACGCCGTGGGGTCGGGCAAGCTCTTTGCCGAGGTCGAAGGCCTGGTTGTTCATTTGCACGAAGTCCGCCGGCACCCTGGATTCCACAACCCTGCGCACGGATTCGCCGCGAACCACGGGCACCAGTGAGACCAGCGCGCCCAAGGTGCAGATGTTGAGCACGATGGGGTTGTTGAACCGCTCCATTACGCCGTCGTACAGGTCCAGGCGCACCGCCTTGGTATCCGTGGTCGACGCCACGGTCACGTAATGGTTGTCCACGATCAGCAACCCGCCCGGCCGCAAGGTGGGGTAGAACTTGTTGTACGCGTCCTGGGTAAGGCAGATGAGAATGTTGGGCTGGGTCACCTTGGGGAACCGGATCTCATCCCGGCTTATGATGACGTCCGACCTGGAATGGCCACCCCGCGCCTCGGGACCGTAGCTCTGTGACTGGACCGCGTTGAGGCCGTCGTGCAACACGGCGGCCTCCGCCAGGATGATGGAGGCCGTGATCACGCCCTGCCCCCCCGAGCCGGAAAACACGATGCGAACTCGACTCATTTGCTCCCTCCCATCAGCCTGTTGAAAAACGCGATCTTCGGCGTTGCGCTTCATTTCTCGTCGGTGCGACGTACCTGAGTACGCCTTACTCCCCGGAATTCGCCCGCCTTGCATCTCATCGTATTTTAACAGGCTGCGAGTTTCGAGTTTTTCAAAGGGCTCCCATGGCCCGGTCGATGATCTTCTGGTACTCGTCCGTGTACTCGGGCCGGTCCTCCTTGACGAAGATGCCGCGCTCGATGAGATCGGGGTTTTCCTCCTTCTTTTTCGAGCCGATTTTGCACGTGTTGTCCTTGTACCATTCCATCATGGTCACGGCGCCGCCCAGCCGGTTCTTCCGGCCGAAGTACGTGGGGCACTGGGACAATATCTCCACCACCGCGAATCCGTTGTGGGTGATGGCCTCCGCCAGGATATTCTGCATCTCCCTGACGTGGTAGGTGGTCGTCCGGGCCACGAAGCTGGCGCCCGCCGCCCTGGACAGCTCCACCACGTCGAACATCTGGTCGATCACGCCCATGGGCGCGGTGGTGGCCTTCTTGCCGAAACCGGAAAGGGGCGAGTACTGTCCGCCCGTCATCCCGTAAATCCGGTTGTTCATCACGATGGCGCACATGTCGATGTTTCTGCGCGCCGCGTGGATGAAATGATTGCCGCCGATGGCCAGCGCGTCGCCGTCGCCCATGGGCACGAACACCTGGAGATCGGGCCAGGCCATCTTGACACCGGTGGCAAAGGCCAGGGCCCTGCCGTGGATGGTGTGCAGGGTGTGGAAGTCCATGTATCCGGAGATGCGGGACGAGCAGCCGATGCCCGACACCATCACCACCTCATTGCGGGAAAGTCCCAGCCCCTCCACCGTGCGAATCAGATTGTTCAACACCGTACCGTGGCCGCAGCCCGGGCACCAGATGTGGGGGAAAAACCGTTCCCGAATGTAGTTCCTGACTGCCATGTCAGACCCCCTTTCCCTGGATGACCCGGAGCATGTCGCGGATGTCCGTGGGCGTTATGAAGGTGCCGTCGTACCGATTGGCCAGGAAGACCCGGTCCGGGCGCTCCACCGCGCGCTTCACCTCGTACACCACCTGGCCCATGTTGAGTTCCACCACTATGACGTACCGGGCGTTGGCGCATTTTTTACGCAACACCTCGTACGGGAACGGCCACAGGGTCTGCAGTTCCAGGAGTCCCATGGAGATGCCCCGGTTCCTTCGGTTGTTCACCACATGCAGGGCGGAACGCGCCGCCGAACCGTAGGATATGAGGATGATTTCCGGGTCGTCCTCCATGAAGTGTTCCTTGTAGCGGACGATGTAGTGGCTTCGCGTCTCGATCTTCTCCACCAGGTGCCGGAGCAGGCCCTCGGCGATCTTTGGCTGGGTGGAGGGAAAGCCCCACATGTCGTGGACCAGGCCCGTCACATTGTAGCGGTGGACGCCGCCGAAGTCGGACATGGGAAGCCTGCCGTCCTCCCGGGGCAGGTAGGGATGGTAGTCGGTTCCGCCCCTTACCGTGGTCTTCAGCCGCTCCACCAGGGGAATTTCGTCCGGCTCGGGTATGCGCAAAGGTTCGCGCATGTGGCCCACCACCTCGTCGAAAAGCAGCACCACCGGAGTCCGGTAGGTTTCCGCGAGGTTGAAGGCCTCCACGGTCATTTCGAACACGTCCTGGTGATTGGACGCCGTGAGCGCGATGATGCTGTGGTCGCCATGGGTGCCCCAACGCGCCTGCATCACGTCCCCCTGGCTGGGGGAGGTGGGAAGGCCCGTGGAGGGTCCGCCGCGCATCACGTTGACGATGACGCAGGGGATCTCCGCCATGATGGCGTAACCCAGCGCCTCCTGCATGAGGGAGAAACCGGGGCCCGACGTCGCCGTCATCACCTTGAGACCCGTCAGGGACGCGCCGATGATGGCGCACATGGAGGCTATCTCGTCCTCCATCTGGATGAACTTGCCGCCCGTGGCGGGAAGCCGTGAGGAAAGCTGCTCCGCGATCTCCGTGGACGGCGTTATGGGATAACCGGCGAAAAAACCCAGCCCGGCGTACAGCGCGCCCTCGACGCACGCCTCGTTGCCCTGTACGAACTTGAGTCGGTTACTCTCCATCCTGATCCTCGTCCGGTACGAGTTCCATTGCCAGGTCGGGACAGCGCAATTCGCACATTCCGCACTGTATGCAGTCCTCGGGCCGCGCCACGGTGGCCACGCCGCTTTTGTCGAATTCGAGGACCTTCTTTGGGCAGAAGGCTATGCAGATGCCGCAGCCCTTGCACCATTCCTTTTTGATTGCCACATGTTTTTTCTGTTTTTTGGTCTTTGCCTCGGTATCGGCCATGTCGTCCCTCTGGTGGAGTTTTTCCCTGTTCGGCCCCGGCCTTCGGGGGCGAGGAGCAAAGCAGCGAGATGTGCAATATTCAAGCCGGGTTGACAGGGAAACCGCGTTGCCCGGGCCGCCCTGTCACCCCGGTGAAAAACGTGACCTGCGCAGCACGCACTTCATTTTCCGTCGATGCGACGTACTGGTTGTACCCTGAATCCGTGACGAAATTATTGAAAATACTTTCAAGAACCCCATAATTCGGGCTTTTTTGCGGGTTCTTGAACAAATCTTCGTTTCACCCGTTGGGTGAAAGGATTTTTCGCCCTCCGGGGCGGATTCAGGTGTACGCCAACCTCCTCGAACTTCGCGCGCCGGTGTCCCTAAATCCGAACATCCGCCTGATTGTCCCGGGACGCACGCGGGCACCGCCGGTCGTCATCCCTGGTCAGGCTGCGTCTCGTCCCCTCCTTCCGCTTCACCGGCCGAGTCCGGAGCCCCGGCTTCCGGCTCGGATTCCGGGTCGGGCTGCGCCGCCTCCTCGTACACGGGTTCCGGCTCGTCCGGCGGTATGTCGCCCGCGCGGCTTTCGTACACGCGCTCCGCGAAATTCTGGGGCACCGAGGACGCCCCCTTTGCGAACACGAAGATGCCCACGGAATAGAGGTGCCGTTTCCTCGACCCCCAGACGATGGCGCATTCCACGTCCCTCACCAGGGCCTGGATGATCCGCTCCAGGGTGCGATTCCTGTAGAACTGGTGGTCGATCCTCTCGTTGATGGCCTTGTTGGTGATGATTTCGACGCCCGTTTCCCTGGAGATTCGTTCCAGGGCCCGGGAGACCGTGGTGTTCCTGAACTCGAAGGAGTACCGGGCATCCTCGGGAGCGGCGGCTGTCGCCATCACGCACAGGAAGAGGACCAGGGCGCATCCCGAAAGCACCGTCCACGCAATTGCGCTCAGCGTGTGCGCGCTTCCGCCCTTTGGGCGGAACACGAATAGGTTGTTCATCCGCGTCTACCTGTCGAAAAAGATGTTCTTGCCGGAGGCGGACAGGGGGATGCCCATGACCACGTCCCACTCCACGAGGCCCATGCGCCGGACGATCATGCCGACCCGGTACATGATGCGGTTGTCCACGTTGTGCATGCTTGCGGTCTTTACCGCGCTGCCCAGGGCGATGCCCATGTCCAGCAGCCGGAAGGCGCACCACGGCCCCTTGAATTCCCCGCCGGTCTTCTGCTGCTCCACGAGTTTCTTGCACTCTTCAAAGCCGCAGGCCCCGCAGTTGAGGCCCACGGGTTTGGCATCCTTTATCCCCACCAGCAGCACGGCGCCGCAGTGCCCTATGCCCCTGGCGTCGCGGTCGAAGTCCCTCTTGCCGGAACGCCTGCCGTACTCGTCCATGGCGGCGGCCAGTTTCTGAAGAACATGACCTTCCAGCACCCGGGTTTGCACGAAGTCCTCGCCCTTGCTCTTGGGCGCGGTCCGCGCCGAGATGGCCATGAGTTTCGCGACGATGTCCAGACCTTCCATGTCGTCTCCTGTACGGGATGATCCGGGCAGGCCTCCTCAAGACAACAGGAGGCATGACCTGTGTCCCGGCTGTCAAATGTCCTGTAACAATGCATCCCACTCGTTTTGGGTGAGCAGTCCCTTTTCCATCACCAGGTCATGCACGGTGCGTCCACTGGCCTGTGCCTCCTTGGCCACGGCCGCTGCCTTGTCGTATCCGATTTTCGGGGCCAGGAAGGTGACCAGGGCCAGGCTTTCCTCCACCAGGGCGCGGCAGTGCTTCTCGTCCGCAGTGAGGCGATCCACACATTTCTCCGCCATGGCAAGGGCCGCAGAGCCCAGTATTTCCACGGACTCCAGGAGGTTTTTCGTTATCACCGGCAGCATGGTGAGCAACTGGAGGTAACCGCCCTGCCCGGACACGGCGATGGCTGCGTCGTTTCCCATGACCTGGGCCATGGTCTGCACCGCCACCTCGCAGATGACGGGGTTGACCTTGCCGGGCATGAACGAGGAGCCGGGTTGCAGGCTCGGCAGGACCAGTTCGCCGATTCCGCAGCGGGGTCCCGAGGCCAGCAGACGGACGTCATTGGCGATCTTGCCCAGGCTGACCGCCACCGTGCGTATGGCCCCGCTGGCTTCCACGGCCGCGTCCTGGCACCCCTGCGCTTCGAAGCGGTTTTTCGCCACGGAGAACTCGACGTTGGTCTCCTCGGAAATTCTGGAGACAACCTCTTTCGCGGCGGCCGGATGGGCGTTCAACCCGGTACCTATGGCGGTGCCGCCCAGCGCAACCTCACGCAGGCGGGCGCAGCCGTCGTGTATGCGTTCGATCCCCAGTTCCATCTGGCGCGCCCAGCCGGAAAATTCCTGGCCCAGCCGCATGGGCACGGCGTCGTTCAGGTGGGTGCGCCCCACCTTCAGCACGTGGGCCACTTCCTCGCCTTTGTCCGCGAGGCTCGTATGCAACGTCCTCAGCGCCGGCAGCAGATGGCGCTCGATTCGCAGGGAGGCGGACATGTGCAGCGCCGTGGGGATCACGTCATTGCTGGACTGGCCCAGGTTCACGTGGTCGTTGGGATGCACCGGATCCTTGCCGCCCCGCTCCCCGGTGAGAAGCTCGTTGGCCCTGCCCGCGATCACCTCGTTGGCGTTCATGTGCGTGGACGTGCCCGAACCTGTCTGGAACAGGTCCACGATGAACTGATCGTCCAGCTTGCCGTACTGGACCTCCTTGGCGGCCCGGGCCACGGCCTCGGCAATGTCCCGCGGCAGAAGCCCCAGGTCCGCGTTCACCCGGGCCATGTGCTTTTTCAGCATGCCCAGCGTCGAGATGAACGCGGGGGGAAAGCCCTGCCCGCTTATCGAAAAGTTGTCCCTGGCCCGCTGTGTCTGCGGACCATAATACGCTGTGTCCGGAACCCGCACGGGCCCCATCGTGTCCCGTTCCTCACGAAATTCCATGGGCGCATCCAGTCGTGGCTATCGCAGCAGTCCGTTTATGAGCGAGCGGACGATCTGGGGATCGTACTGGCGATCCACCAGTGGCCCGCTTTCCAGAGCGGTGATGTGGTCCGTGGCCGTGAGCTTCTCCTTTTTGTAGAACACGCCGACCGGAATCCTGTCCCCCCATTCCTGGGCGAAGCGCATGGCTTGCTCGTGGTCGGACACGGAATGGCTCGTCTCCGCGAGGTCATACACCCGCTTGTCGTACCAGCCGTGGGTGTTCACCTTGTTGAACGAGGGGCACGGCTGCATGATGTCGATCAGGGCGAATCCCTTGTGGGACATGGCCTGCTCGATCAGTCCGGCGAGATGGTCGGTCCAGCCGGTGAAGGCCCGCGCCACGAAACTGGCGTTGAGCGCCAGCGCCACCATGAGGGGGCTGAACGGTTCGTCCACCACGCCGTGCCGCTGCACCTTGGTCACCATGCCCTTGTCGCTGGTGGGCGAGGCCTGGCCCTTTGTGAGGCCGTACACCTTGTTGTCGTGTGCCAGCACGGTGAGGTCGATGTTGCGGCGTATGGCGTGCATGAAATGGTTGCCGCCCTCGCCGTAGCAGTCGCCGTCGCCCGTGTTCACCACGATGTTCAACTCGTGGTTGGCGATCTTGGCGCCTGTGGCCACGGGCAGTGCGCGTCCGTGCAGGGTGTGGAAGTAGTTGCATTTGAGGAAATGCGGCGTCTTTGCCGCCTGGCCGATGCCCGAAACCAGGAAGACGTCCCTGGGCTCCAGACCCTGGTTGGCGAACGCCTTCTTCATGGCCTCCAGGATCTTGAAGTTGCCGCAGCCCGGGCACCATTTTATCTCGAAGTCGTTGTGAAAATCATCGACCTGTACCATATCAACCCTCCATGGCCTTTTTCGCGCGTTCGATCACGTCCTCCACGGCAAAGGGCCTGCCGTCGTACTTCAGGACGACTCCGGCGGCCTTGAGTCCTGTCTCCTGGCGGACCAGCCGGGCCAGCTGGCCCGTGCTGTTCTGCTCCACGAAATAGAGATTCCTGCCGCCCAGGACCTCTTCCACGGCGTCGGCCGGGAAGGGCCACAGGTCGATGAAGTGCACGGCGCCCACGTCCATGCCCTGGTCGCGCATGGCGTCCACGCCCTCCCTGACGGGTCCCCAGGTGGAGCCCCAGCATACAAGGAGATTTTCCGCGTCGCCATGGTAGGCCTCGGGCGGATTCATTTCCTGGACCATGGCCGGGATCTTGGCATTGCGCTTGTCGGTCATTTTGACCTTCACGTCCCGGTTCTCGGTGATGTGGCCGTCCGGGGTGTGTTCGTTGCCCGTGGAGCCGACAAGGGCCGCCCCCCTGCCGGGCAGTGCCCGGGGCGAGACTCCGGAATCGGTCACCGCGTACCGCTCGTAATCGGAATCGTCGCTGGATGTTATGTACCGCTTGACGGAATCGGGAGGTTCCAGGGCCTGGTCCGTGCTGCACAGCGAATCCACGTAGAAGTGGTCGGCCAGCACGATGGCCGGCACCTGGTACTTGTCAGCCAGGTCCAGGGCCCGGATCATGGTGGCGAACCCGGCTTCCGGGGAATCCGGGGCAAACACGAATCTCGGGAACTCGTCCTGGGTCGCGTTGATCACGAACAGGAGATCGCCCTGCCCCGTTCTCGTGGGCAGACCCGTGGCCGGCCCCGGACGCTGGGCATTGATGATGACCACCGGCGTCTCCGTGATGGCTGCAAGACCAAGACCCTCGGTCATGAGGGAAAACCCGCCGCCCGACGTCGCGGTAACGGCCCGGACTCCGGCAAAGGACGCGCCGGTGACCATGTTGATGGCAGCGATCTCGTCCTCCACCTGTTCCACGTGCACGGGCGCCTGCATGGTGGTGGCCGACAGGTGGACCATGATGCCGGTCGCCGGCGACATGGGGTAGAAAGCGGCGAAGCGGCAGTCTCCAGCCAGCGCACCCAGAGCCAGTGCCTGCGCGCCGTCGATCAGTACGCCATCCCGGGACGTCTTTTCCCATTGGAACGCCTTGGGAAACTTCGCGTTCTGCACGGCCTCGAATCCCAGGCGGGCGGCTTCCCGGTTCTTGTCCACCACTTCCTGGCCCTTTTTGCCCATTTCCGCCGCAACCACCTCCTGGACCAGGTCAAGGTCCGCGCCCATCATGGCGAGGCAGGCTCCGGCGGCCACCGTGTTGGAGTAGATTTTTCCCCCGGCTTCCTTGGCAAGGTCGTTTACCGCCACGGGAAACACCTTGCCCTCGGGCTCGCCGTCGCCGTCCACGATGATGACGCCGTCATCCGCAACCCGGGATTCGTGGATGCTTCGCGTGTTGTCGTCCATGGCTACCAGAAGGTCGACGCCCGTGCGGGGCGAACGCACGTCCACGTCGCGGATGCGGCACTGGAAAAAGCTGTGTCCGCCCCGGATTCTGGACTCGTAGTCGTTGATGGCGAAAAGGCGCAAACCGGCCTTGTGGCAGGTTTTTGCCACCAGGTGCCCTACCGTCTGGATGCCCTGGCCGGCTTCACCGCCGATGGTCACGTTGACGTCGATTGGCATGCGCGTGCCTCCTTGGCTGGTTGGGGATGGTGGTCGCCCGGACCGGCGGCTGGAATCGCGCCACATGGGGTGGTCGGCGGGTTTCCGGCCCTATCGACGCCGGATTTCCAGGCATTGATGGACCCCGGGGGTACGGGCGAAGTCGCGGGGTATGGTCTGGTCCGTCACGTCCCTGGCATCCAGCCCCTCCAGAAGAGCGGCGTCCAGAATCGGGCGACCGTAAGTAGTTATATAAAGCAGAATACCGTTTTCCGCAAGCAGCGCGGATGCACGCACGGCCAGTCGGGCATGGTCGGCGGCCAGGCCGGACGCCTTCTGGCCGCTGCCCCGGAAAAAGGTGGGCGCATGGACGACGACCAGGCCGAACCGGCCGGAACCGTCGTGTTCCGCCTTGTCCAGCCACTCCAGCGGATCTTCCCGGACTATGCGGTGGAATTTCCCGCGCATGCGGTTGGCCTCGAAATTTCGTTCCGCCCATTTTGCGTGCCGCGGCGACGGCTCAACCACCATGGTCGAGCGGGCGGAGCCTCCGGCCGCGGACACGGCCGGCGTGCCGTTGGCTCCCCACAGGCACAGGACATCCCTGCCTTTGGCCAGTTCCCGGATGCGGGCGCGCACCTCCCGGAGATGCAGGGGCAGACCGGTGTCCAGATAGTCAGTGAAATTCACGAGATACCGGCATCCACCCTCCACCACGGCATGGAATCGTCCGGTGGCTTCGGGGGTCTCCGCCATTGTGCCGGGGCCGCCCAGCTTCTCCTTGAGGAACACGTTTTCCCGGGGTATGTCCAGGACCCCTGGCAAAGCACCCAGCGAAGCCACCAGCCGCGATCCCGTGGCCAGGGGATCCATGTTCACGGGAGGAGGATACTCCCGCACGTGGGCCCAGCGCCCGCCGCTTTCCCCCGTGAACACGTCCACGCTGACGTTGTACTCGGGCATGTCCGCGTCGTAGGCGCGAAAGCAGCACACGTCGTTCTTGCGCGCCCACTTGCCCAGGGACTTGAGGTTCTTGCCCAGGCGATTGGCGAACATCCCGGCCTTTTCCTCCTCGACCTCGTGCTCCCGGTCATCCTCCACGCTGTCCGGCTGCTGTTCTCTTATGTCAAAGTGCAGCAGCAGACACTTGAGGGGGCCGTTGTACAACATGTGGGTCTTGTGCGCGGAGAGCCCCGTCTGCCTGCCCAGGTCCGGGTTCGGGGCAAGCATGGAAGCCCGCCAGCCCGGGTATTGGCGGCGAAACAGTTTTCCCAGGGCGCTGTAAAGCTCGGCAAGTTCGCGCACCTCGCCCAGCCGTTCGCCATAGGGCGGATTGCACACCACGAGACCCGGCGCGGCATCGTTCGCCGCCATGCGCCCGGCATCCTCGACAGTGGCGCATTCCAGCCGTGCCGCCTGGGTGAGCCCGGCTTTCCTCAGACAGATGCGGGCCGCCTCGACAGCGGCGGGATCGGCGTCCGCGCCAAGCAGCGGCGGCATGTTGTCCAGGCCGTCCTCGGCGGCAAGGTCCGCCTCGTCCACGAGCTGCATCCACACCCGTTTTTCGTGCAGCATCCATTCCGGCGATCCATAGTGGCCGCGCAACAGCCCGGGCGCTACGTTGGCGGCCATGAGCCCGCCCTCCACCAGGAAGGTGCCCAAGCCGCACATGGGGTCCACGAGCGGCGCGCCCGTTCGGGCGATTTCCGGCCAACCGGCCAACAGCAGCACGGCCGCGGCCAGGTTCTCCTTGAGCGGGGCCGCATGGGTGGCGTCGCGATACCCCCGGCGATGCAGGGCCTCGCCCGCCAGGTCCACGTACAGGGTGGCCAGGTCCTTGTGCACGTGCACGTTGAGCCTTATGCCGGGATTCTTGACGTCCACGGACGGCCGCTTGCCGTACAGCCGGCGGAACCGGTCCGCCACCGCGTCCTTCACCCGCAACGCCGCGTACTTGGAATGCGTGATCGCGGTCTTGCCCAGGTTGGCGTCCACGGAAAAAGTGGTGTCCTCGGACAGGTGGAGCTCCCACTCCACGTCCATCGCGCCCTCGTACAACTCGTCCGTGTCCCTGGCCTGGAACGTGGCGATCACGGCCAGTACCCGGGTCGCCACCCGGGACCACAAAAGCGCCCTGTAACCATGCTCCAGGGTGCCGGAAAAATCCACGCCCGCGCCCCGGTCCACGGCGTCTTCGATCCCCAGGCCGACCAGTTCAGAAGCCAGCACGTGCGCCGCGCCGCCCGGCGCCGGAGCGAAAAATGAATAACGCCTGGGACCCGTGCCCAGCCGGCGTTTTACGACCTGATTCTTACTGTTTGACATGAACAAACACCCCGCCTATACTTCCCGGAAATCATTCATCAGGTGCCTTGGGCACCGCGTTACTCCTCCAATACAGGACAAGCCCATGCGCGTAAAATGGTTTGTTGCCGCCGCTGCTCTTTTGCTGCTCACACCCGGCTGCTTCTTCCCGCGAATCACCCTGTTTCCCGATCCCGCGGCGAAACTCGTGGAAAGCAGGATCGAAGGCGACGAGGACGTGGACGGCAAGGTGGTGGTCATCGACGTCCACGGCTTCATCGGCACCCAGCCCGACGAGGGGCTCATGCGCGACAGGCCCAGCGTGGTGGAGGAGGTCGTGGCGCGCCTGGACAAGGCCGAACAGGACGAGGAGATCAAGGCCGTGGTGCTCAAGGTGAACTCGCCCGGCGGCTCGGCCACGGCAAGCGACATCCTGTACGACAGGATCATCCGGTTCAAGGAAAAGACCAGCGCCAGTGTGGTGGCCGTGTTCATGGACGTCGCCGCTTCCGGCGGTTACTACGTCAGCCTGCCCGCCAACCATATCGTGGCGCATCCAACCTCCGTCACCGGGTCGGTGGGCGTGATCCTCATACGGCCCAGGGTTCACGGCCTCATGGACAAGATAGGGGTCGCCGCGGAGGTGTCAAAGTCCGGGGAACTCAAGGACATGGGCTCGCCCTTCCGCGAGCCCACGAAACAGGAGCGGGAAATATTCCAGGCCACGGCGGACCGGCTTGCGGACCGGTTCATGAGCCTGGTGCATCAGCATCGCTCGCTGGATGACGAGGGGTTCGCCACCATCGCCACGGCGCGGATATTCCTGGCCGAGGAAGCCCTGCAACTGGGCCTGGTGGACCAGGTGGGGTATCTCGACGACGGCCTGGACAAGGCCAAAGAGCTTGCCGACCTGCCCGAGGACGCCGAGGTGGTGATGTATCGCCGCCGGCACTACGAGGAGGACAACCTGTACCGCGCGCCCAACCTCTCGGCTCCGGGCAGACGCCCCGCCCTGGTGGACATCGGCCTGCCCGACCTGGGACCACGCCTTCCCGGCGGGTTTTACTATTTGTGGGAGCCTGGGATGAGGTAGCAGCATGGTAATCTGCATACTCCGTCATCTCCTGAGAATGTCAATACAGCCATCGAAATCGTTGAACATTTATTAGAGCATATTTATGAAATGCCGGCAAAAGCCAAGAAAATGAATGAGGGTAGGACTTCCAAAACCTCAAAACCAAGGAAATAACCACCACGAACCACAATTGGATAAACTCAGTTGACAACCACCGCATCCAAAAGAGTCATCATAATTGCCGGTCCCAATGGAGCCGGGAAGACGACCTTTGCCGGGGAGTTTTTGCCCGGGGAGGCGCACTGCCCCAACTTCCTCAACGCCGATCTCATCGCGGCGGGTCTGTCGCCGTTCGCGCCGGAAAGGGCGGCTCTCAAGGCGGGCCGGCTCATGCCTTCACAAATCCGGGAGCACGCACGCAATGGCGAGAGCTTCGGATTCGAGACCACGCTGGCGGGAAAGAACTACGCCCGGCTCATTCCAGAGTGGCAAAAAACAGGATATCTGGTAAAATTGTTCTATCTCCGGCTGCCCTCGCCCGAACTGGCGATCGAGAGGGTCCGGCAACGGGTCCGGGCCGGCGGTCACGCCGTGCCCGAAAAGACCATTCGCAGGCGTTTTGCCGTGGGTTGGGAACACTTCGAGAACCTGTACAAGCCCCTGGTCGATGAGTGGGTTTTGTACGACAATTCCGGGCTGGTGCCCGCATTGATGGCGGAAGGCGGGAAGTCATGACGGAACACAAGAAATCCGGGCCGAAACAGGACAGGAAACGCGACCCTGACGTCGTGGGTTCGGAAGCGGCCATGAAGCGGGCGGCGCTGAGGGCGCGGGAGCAGGCCCGGGCCGCCGGGATCGGCATCATCATCATGCAGGACGGCGAGATACGGGAGGTGTCGCCGGACACGCCCATGGAGTGACTTTTGGGTCGGTGCGGGCCGGGAGACGGCACAATACCTTGTCAATGCATTATATCGCCTTAATTTCAATTATTTATCATACACCTGGACCCCGGCTTTCGCCGGGGTGACGATTGATTTTGCCGCATCTCATTACCTGGGCGCCTTTATCCTCCCTGGCTTCGTCAAAAAATGCCCCTCCGGTTCCGCCCCGTCCGGCCAGCGGCCGGCACCCCCCATCTACCTCTTGGCCCATTCCTCCAGGTGTCAATGGACGCCAGATTTACGATCTTAGGGGACCTTTGTTTTTACGATCCTGCCTGTTGGTGGACGTTTGCCTCCGTGGCCAATGCCCGGGGCGCGACCGTGGTAAGCCGGTACGACTACCGATACGACGATCGGCCATCGCACGGACCGGGTGGACACGGGCGCGGCGCACGCCCAGGCCATGCACTGGCGCTGGTCCTACAACAGCCGTGGGGAACTGGTGGGCGAGGACCGGTATCTTGGCGCGAACCCGGACGACACCACGCAACCGGTGGAGCCGAAAAACCGTTCGTATGCGTATGACCCGATCGTAAATCTGGTGTCCATTGACACATGGCCCTGGATAATCCGGGTTCGGCGGTTGACCTCCAAAAAAACAGGTGCTATATATCCCCCTCGCCTTTGGAGGGATGGCCGAGTGGTCGAAGGCGGCGGTCTTGAAAACCGTTGAGCGCAAGCTCCGTGGGTTCGAATCCTACTCCCTCCGCCACGCGGAGGAAACGCCGCCAAGGGCGGGATCACGATTTCGCCACCCCATGCGGCACGACATATGCGAGACATATCAGCCCGTTGAAAAACCCGGAATTTGCAGCCTGTTAAAAAACGATGAGATGCAAGGCGCGCGAATTTCGAGGAGGTTGGCGTACTTACGGTACGCTGCATCGACGAGAAATGAAGCGCAACACCG
>JBKHBM010000047.1:0-34293 GCA_046542385.1 Desulfatibacillaceae bacterium
ACCATAAGTACGCCTTATTCCTAAAAATTCGCGCGCCTTGCATCTCATCGTTTTTGAACAGGCTGTAAATCCCTGGTTTTTCAACGGGCTGATAACTTACACTTAAAAAAACATCCGGGCCTGCTCCAATGAATTCTTCGATGCTTTGCAAACCTGTGCTTTCATTTTCAAAGTTGGCAACATAACAGCCTGTTGAAACACTCCCGGGCCATCGATCCCCTCCTGGGAGCTGACTACCGAGGCGCCGGAGACGCGTGGCGCACGGGGGACGATATCTTGGCATAACATGCTGAAATTGCCTCATTTATTGCAAAATTTTGCTTGACTTCTCGCGCGTGCCATGGCAAGATCCCCATCAGATGTTCACAACATTTTCACCCTACACCACGGAGCCCCTCATGTCCATGGGTCGCAAGGCCAAAGCCAGGCGGATGCCACTCTGGGTTCCGGCCCAACAACTGGCCGGTACGCCGAAAAATCCGTTCTGCGACCGCCTCAACGCATTGTTCGACAAAAACGGACCCGGACGCGCGCGTCATGAAGATGAAGGACGGCCGCACCCGCATGGGTCACAAGGCCGAGCATGCACTGGACCTGGAAACCGGGGCGATCGTGGCGGCGGTGGTCTACCAGCCTGTTGAAAAACGCGATCTGCGGCGTTGCGCTTCATTTCCCGTCGATGCGGCGTACCGTAAGTACGCCTTGTTCCTCGAAATTCGCGCGCCTTGCATCTCATCGTTTTTGAACAGGCTGATAGGCGCTTCGGGAGGCGGTTTTTCAACAGGCTGATAAAAATCGGGGAGAAATACAATCGACGCGTCATCAATGATTGCAGGGCCATGCTGGCGAAAGGAGTTTGAAAATGGAAAAAAACAAGACGATACTTGGCATTGATGAAAACATTGAAGCATTGCTGTGCTATGTGCTGGGATGGTTGACAGGAATTGTGTTCCTGCTGTTGGAAAAGGAGAACCTGTTTGTAAGATTTCATGCAATGCAATCCTTGGTGGTTTTCCTCGGCCTGTTTGTACTGAGCCTGGTGGTGGGATGGATTCCGGTTATCGGGTTATTGTCTACAGTAATATTTCTGGCGGGAGTAGTGCTTTGGGTTCTGCTAATGTTCAAGGCGTTCCAGGGTGAAATGTATAAATTGCCCTGGGTCGGAGATTTTGCTGAAAGTCAGGTTTTCAAGAACGGCCAATAGTGTTCTCCTGAATCCGTGATGCCGATGGTGGCGAGGCGTTCCCGCGGCCGTCACCCGCGGGCCCCGGAATGTGTCGGCCGACTGACGCGGGTACTGCCGGCGGGTTTCTTCCTTGCCTCTGTACCACCTGAGGCCGCTCACGGATTCAGGCTCCCTTTGTCACGGGAGACGCGGGAGTGGGGCGTCCCGGGTCATTCCCTTCGCAGCACGATCTCGTCAAAGCCCTTGCGCCACTTGGGCGGGTACAGTTTCCTGCCCTCGTCGAAATGCCCCACGGCCAGAAGCAGCGGTATCCAGTAGTTTTCCGGGATGTCGAAGGCCTTTCGCACCGCCTCGTGGTCGAACCCGTCCATGGGGTGGGTGTGCAGGCCCAGCTGGCGCGCCGCGATCATGAGGGACATGGCGAAAAAGCCCGTGTTCTTGCAGGCGAAGGCCTGGGCGGCTTCATCGCTGCGGCCGTACAGGTCCCTGCACGCGCTTAGAAACCAGTCCCGCTGCTCGTCGGACATCTGCCCCACCTCCTTCAACGCCTCGAAGGTCTTTTGCACGGTGGGATGGTCCTCCCGCCATCCGTCACGGTCCGCCAGCACGATGAACACCACGGGCGCGTCCGTCACCTTGGGCTGGTCCCAGGCGTGTTTGCGCAGTTCGGCCTTCGTGTCCGGGTCCGTCAGGATGATGAGGTTCCAGGGTTGCAGGTTGAAGCTGGACGGGGTTAGCGCCGCCATTTCCACGAGTTGCCGAACGGTGTCTTCGGACACGGGTTTGTCCGGGTCGAAGAAGTTCACTGCGCGGCGTGTTTCCAGAGCCTGTTTCACGTCCATGTCCGCCTCCTGTCTCGGGGGAGTTTCCATCGTGTTCGGATCGGCGAATCGACGATCTTCGGGGGCTGTGCACGGTTGCGGAGCCGTTGGCGTGGCCTGGGCCTCGTCACTCCCGTCATCCCAGAATGTCGAAGGCCCGGCGCACCAGTTGCGCTATGGGCAGGTTCCTGGGACATCGCCGTTGCGCCTCGGTGTAGTCGCTGTTCGCCAGGAGCCGGCGCGCCGCCTCGGGCAGATCGGCGAATTCCTGTCTGGCCCGGTCCGGGTCCCCGTATTCCGAGTGGTACATGAGATGGCGCATGACGTCGGCCACCGGCGGCGAACCCGGCACCGCGCCCTCGCACACGCTGGCGCAGCCGGCGCAGTAGGCGTGGGCCGTTTCCTCGGCATACCGGCGGAAGAGTTCCTTTTCCGCGGAGCTGAGGCTGGTCCTGTCCATGGCCGCGGCCACGTTGGCCGCCATGATGGTGAGGTTGGGCATCTGCGAGCATATCGCCGCGATGCGCCGGTCCTCCCACACGGCCTTGAGCCTGGCCTGCTTGTCCGTGAATCCCCGTTCCAGGAATTTCCCGGCCAGCTCCAGTTCCCGTTCCGAGTTCGCGCGCACCGGTCCTCCGCCCTGGGTCTTCATGGCCGTGAGGCCGATGCCGGCTTCGTGGCAGGAGTCCACGGCGCGGCGCATGTCGTCCTCGTGCACCAGCCGGAAGTTGTAGGTGAACATGACGCCGTCCACGAACCCCAGCGCGGGCGCGCCAAGCAGGCATTCGGCCATGTTCCGGTGCGTGGAAAAGCCGATGAACCGGATTTTGCCGGCGGCCTTGGCCTTGTCGGCAAAGGATTTCACCTCCCGGTCCATGTCGCCCGGCGAGCTTATGCCGTGGATGAAGAACAGGTCCACGTAGTCGGTCTTGAGGCGGTCCAGGCTTTCGTCCAGGGAACGGGCCAGGTCACCGGGGCTCCATCCCCGGCCCTTGGTCACCAGGAAGACGTCCTTCCGGGCCTCCGGGTACTTGTCGAAGTACTTGCCGATCCCTTCCTCGCTGCGGCCTCCGCCGTAGGAGTGGGCCGTGTCCCAGTAGGTGACGCCCCAGCGCAGGGCCTGGCGCAGCATGAGCTGGTTGGACGGGATGTCGTACATGCCGCCCATGGACAGGGTGGACACGTTCACACCGGTTTTGCCGAAGGGCCGTGTCGGCACCTGCATGGCGGCGTCGTTTTTCGCAAGCCGTGTTATGGCCGCGCCGGAGTTTCGCGGATCCAGCAGCGCGCCCGCCCCGGCAGCGGCGGCGCCGGCCAGAAAACCCCGGCGGGTGAGTCCCTTGTTGTTGTCGGACATGGGTTGCCTCCTGGTCAGGGTACGGATTGTTTGGGGGAGGTGCATGGCATCATGCCCCGTGGAACAGGCAAATACCGGTCCAATCCGCGTGCCCGGCCGCGGTTTGGCCTACCTGGGCGCGGCCCCGCCGGACCTGCCGGCCAGAAGCCGGTGCTTCGGGGACCGGGTGGCGTTTTCCGGGGACACCCGGATCGCACGTTTGGTGTGCACCGGGCACACGTTTTCGCACACGCCGCAGCCGATGCATTTTGCCGGGTCCACGAAGGGCAGAAGCAGCCGGACCCGCACGGCGATTCGGGAGAACACGAGGTCCCGGGGCCACGGGTCGTTCCTGGTAAGCCGCAGCGTGTTCCCCTGTATGCCGGTGATGCGCCTGGGCGCGGCGTTTTTGCCTATCGGCACGCAGAAGTGGTCGCCTCCGGTCCATGCCGGGTCGGGGGGCGCGGCGCCGGTGAGGCGGACCCGGTCCGATCCTTCCGGCACCGCCTCCAGTTCGCCGCCCCGCACGGTACGGAATTCGATGCGGGTGTAGATGGCCTTGGGGCTCACCGGGCAGTTTTCCTGGCACACGATGCAGGGCCGGTCCATGGCCCAGGGCAGGCAGCGGCCCCGGTCGATGAAGGCGGTGCCGCAGCGTACCGGTCCCTGGTCCGCGTACCGGCCCGCGCCCATTCTCTGTTCCATGGTGAGCGGACGGATGGCGGCGGTGGGGCAGACGTGGCCGCACAGCACGCAGTTGTGCCGGCATCCGCTGATCCCGGCGCGAAAATCCAGCACCGGAGTCCACAGGGCCTCCACACCACTGCCCAGGCCCGCCGGATGGATCACGTTCGTGGGGCACACCCGCATGCACTGGCCGCAGCGAAGGCACCGGGCCAGAAAATCCGGCTCCGCCACGGAACCCGGGGGGCGGACCAGTCGGGCGTCCGGCCTGGTCCCGGTGTACGCGGAAAGCCGCATCGCCGGAATGGCCGCGGCGCCCGCCGCCGCGGCCACGATGAATCCCCGCCTGCCGAAGTCGGGCATGGGTTCCTCGCCCATGGCCGAGGGCCGGGTGCCGTAGCCGATGACACCGTCCGCGCATCCGGCAAGGCAGTTCATGCACATCACGCACTCGGGAGTCCGAATGGCTCCGGTGGGCCGGCACGCGCCGTGGCACGCCGCCTCGCATGCCAGGCAGCCCCGGCACGTTTCCTGGCGTTTGCCGATGCGCAGAAGGCTCCGGCCTCCGATCAGGCCGAACAGCGCGCCCAGGGGGCACACGTACCTGCAGTAGAAACGGGGCCGCCACATGTTGGCGGCAAGGGCTCCCAAAAACAGCACGCCCACCGCCCATGCCCCCACGTAACCGCGGTCCGCCGTGGAAACCACCTTCCTGGCTCCGTCCGCGACAGGCAACAGCACAAGGTTCACCCCCCTGTGGGCCAGGGCAATGGGGTCCAGCAGGCCGGCAAGCATGCTTCCCCCGGCCAGTGGATTGCCCATCAGGAAGACGACCCACGCGGCGATGGCGCCCATGGCGAACACCTTCCAGGAGCCTGCCCGCCGGGGCGGCTGCGCCATGGCCATGACGAGGAACGTGAGGAACACGGCCCCCGCGGCGAGTCGGGCCCCGTCGTCCACGGGCCGGGCCAGGAAACCCGCGGCCGCCGCGCCCACGAAAAAACCCAGGATGGCGTACTTGGCCCCCTGCCATCCGGACGGCTTGTTCCGCTCCACGTTCTGCAGCACGGTCCTGCCCCGCATGGACACGTAACTCACGCCGTGGTGCATGGTGCCGAAGGGGCAGACCCAGCCGCAGAAGAATCTGCCGAGGACCAGGGACAGGACGATGGTGACAAGGGCCCAGGTCATGCCCGCGAACAGGACCCCGGTGGCCAGCATGGTGGCCAGGGCGGCAAGCGGGTCCAGTTGCAGAAACCAGTTCACCGGCCAGCCGCGAAGCCGGTACCACTGCTCCCCGGGTTCCGTGGCCAGGCAGAACCAGAGAAACAGGGCCAGAAAGAACACCTGGCTTATGCGCCGCGCCGCGAGTATGCTCATGTCAGGCGCACCTCCCGCACGTCGGGTATGTCGGCCGCGCCCGCGCCCATTTGCTCCGCCATGGCGATGTGGGGCAGGTCGCCCGGGCTCATGTCCAGCAGACGGCACGCAAACGCGTCCGCGGCCACGTGGTCCGTGGACGCAACCACCGTGTTCGTGGGCTTGAGGTCGGCCAGGGAGCCTCCGGTGGGTCCGTTGTCCATCATGGACATGGTGCCGTCCAGGATCACCAGCGTGGGCCGCACCAGCAGCGCCAGTTCCGCTATGATGCCGTGGATGTCCTGGTGGAACACGTTCCGGACGCCGCCCAGAAGGCCGTACCAGTTCTTCATGCTCATGGAC
The DNA here is from genome assembly GCA_046542385.1 of Desulfatibacillaceae bacterium. Taxonomy (GTDB): domain Bacteria; phylum Desulfobacterota; class Desulfobacteria; order Desulfobacterales; family Desulfatibacillaceae; genus JBKHBM01. Next base: position 5,750 of record JBKHBM010000047.1, read on the forward strand.
GCGCCGCTTCTGTGGTGGTTCTTGACCGGTGCCAGGCCGATGAGCCGGTCCGCGCCGGCCAGCGGGCCGTGCAGAAGGGGCCAGTCCACGATCAGGTTGCCCTTGTCCAGGGAAGTGGGGGCGAACAGGTCGGCCCGCGGCGGCACCACGCGGGCCCCGGCGTTTTTGGCCGCCTCCTCTATGCCGGTGAGAGCGAAGCAGGAGCCCGGGTCATTGATGGGGTTGTCCGTGACGATCACCTCGGCCGCGCCGGCTTCCGCGCACATCCGGGCCACCGCGGCCACCATGTCCGGGTGGGTGGTGGCGCCCACCATGGGCGGACTGGCGAACGCGGCGTTGACCTTCAGCACCACCCGTTCCCCGGGTTGGACGAAGGCCTCCATCCCGCCCAGCGCCTTCACGGCGGCACGAGCGGCCCCGGCGCGGTCTCCACCGCGAACCACGGACATCCGCGCCGCGCCGCCAAGGGAGAAGTCCGGCAGGCGCACCAGTTCGTGGTCAGCTCCGGCAATGGGCGGCAGCGAGGGGTCGTACAGCCACGCGCCCAGGGAAAGCGCGGCGGCCGAGCCCACGGTGGTGCGAAAAAGTCGCCGCAGAAACTCCCTGCGCGTTTGCGGGTCTTCGGGCAGTCTGGGTATCATGGCTGCTCCTGTTCCAGGCTTTGGGCAAGGTCCCGGGCCACGGCCACCGCCGCCTCCCTGTCCTCGGCCTGATGCACGCCGGCAAGCCACGGGCCCCGCGTGAACATGATTTCCAGGATGCCGAACAGATCGGCGGCGCGTGCGTCCTCCATCTCCTCCAGGGCCACGTCGTCCGCCCCGTTGGCCAGCAAAAACGAATGGTAGGATTCGGCCAGCCTCCGCGCGGCGTCCGGAGTGTCACGCCGTGACACGAACGCGTACACTTCGGTGCCGTCGCGTTCGTACCGGGCAAGGAACACGTTGGACAGTTCGGAAAAGCCGAAGGCGTCGGAAGCCAGCAGGGTGATTTCGTCCTCGTCCAGGCCCTTTTCCGGAAACGCGGACAGTTCCGCCAGCTTCGCGCCTCCGGGAAGGTTTTCCGCGCACGCGGACGCGGCACGGGCCATGGTCTCCATCACGTCGGGTCCCGCTGCCGAGGCCACGGCCTCCACGTAATGCCCGCCCCGGGCCAGGCAGTACCCGTTCTCCGTGAGGTAGCCGCGACCGGGAACGTCCAGGGACGCGCTGCCGCCGCGTTTCTGCGCGCTGTACACGGCAAACGCGCCGTAGGGGTCGCCCATGTCGTACAAAAAGACCTCGACCCACGCTCCGTCCGTGCCCGGAAGGGAGAATCGCCGGGCAGCGAGGGACCGGAATCCCGCGGAAAGGTACAACTCAGCCTTGCCGTTGATCTTGTCGGAAAGATTGTCCGCCGAAAACACCTCGGCCTCGCCCAGGGCGGAGGCGCCCTGGGGCGCGCACAGAAGGGGCGCAGGCCCCGTGGGGGCCGCGGACGATGCCCTGGCCGGTTCTCCCGTGGGGCCCGGAGGCCGGTAGGGCTCGGGATCGTAAAAGGACTGCTTGAGCAGGACGCCGGCCGCTATCACAGCCAGCACGGCCAGAACGGCTATGGACGACGCCTTTTCCCTTTTTCCGGGAGCGCGCTTTTGCGCCATGGGTTCCTCGAACGGGGGTTGCCGGGTCCGCGGGTGCGCGGACAGCGTAACCCAAAATAATGGCTGCGCACCCAAAAGTCAAAACCAGACTTAAACCCCGGGGTTGCAAATCCGGCTCTGCATGCTTACAATCACGGGTAAGATTTCCCACCGGCAACCCCCGGACCTTGTACCCCGCGTACGGACATGACACTGGAACAGGCTCAGGCCATACGGCTGGCGGCATTCATCGCAGGGCTGGCATTCTTTCTTGCCGCGGAACTGGTCAACCCCTACAGGACACCTTCCGTTTCCAAGAAAAGGCGCTGGGTTCGCAATCTTCTGCTCACCGGCGTGAACAACGTCGTGCTGGCGCTGGCGCTGCGCGGCCTCGTCTTCGCCGTGGCCATCCACGCCACCGCCAACGAACTGGGCCTGCTGCATGCATGGGAACTGCCCGCGTGGTTCCGGATCGCGGCCACCATAATACTGATGGACCTGTTCCTGTGGGTCTGGCACCTGCTCAACCACCTGGTACCCCTGTTGTGGAGATTCCACAGGGTGCACCACGCGGACATGAACATGGACGTGTCCACCGCGACAAGGTTCCACATCGGCGAACTGGCCGCGTCCGTGCCCCTGAAGATGGGCGTGGCCTACGCCATCGGCGCGAACCCCTGGGGCATAATCCTGTTCGAGGGGCTTGTGGTGCTGACCACCCAGTTTCATCACAGCAGCCTCAAGGCGCCGGAATGGTTCGAAAAATTCTGGTGGATTCTCTTCGTGCCACCGTCCATGCACCGGATTCACCACTCCGTGGTCATCAAGGAGCGGGACTCCAACTACGGCGTGATTTTCTCGGTCTGGGACAGGACGATGGGCACTTTGGTACGGAATGTGAACCAGGATCGGATACGGATCGGAATGGGAGCATACCGCGACCACGACAGGCTTGGCGTCCGGGACTTGTTGAAGATGCCGTTCACGCCGCCGGTACGGTAGGGGCATTCGCGGACGAACTCGAACGAGGAAACGACAGGCGCGAGCGACGAAAGGAGACTCATCATGGACAGCAAGGAACTGTGCAGCAAGATCGAACAGGTGTACCCGGAGATCGGGGAATGCGGAATCGACGTCCAGGTGGAGTGGAGCGACGAGAAGAACTGCTGGATCGTGGACCTGAAGCGGGGCGACGAGCACCTGCAGCACCACCTGGAGCCTCAGGACGCGGACCTGTGCATGGACGGAAAACAGTGCGTGAGCCTGGGCCTGGAGATCGCCCAGTTGCGTCAGACCCTGGAGCGCAAGGAAAACGCGCCACAGGGATAGAAATATGGTGGTCCGGCATTCCGCTGTGAGCCCACCGGAATTTGCGTCGCCCCCCGGACTGGTCGGGATCCGATCTCCGGGGGGCCTTCCTCCTGCATTCGCGCTACCCGGGAACGCTAACGGATTCAGGCGCGGGGCACGGGGGAAAAGGGCCGCCGGCCCCTGTTTTGAAAACCGTGGGATATAATGGGCGCGGACCCCCGGCAGGGTGGCCTGTAACCGGTGCGCCGCATCGACGGGAGAGGCGATGCAACGCCATGGATCGCGTTTTCGACCAGGCTGTAACATCCGGGTCTTTCAACCCGCTGCCAAGCATTCCGAATCATCCGACGTATTACGGTTGGCGGAGTTTTCCACGACCTGAATCCGCCCCGTTGGGCGAAAAATCCTTTCACCCACTGGGTGAAACAATATTTGCGGACAAAACCATGGAAATGCCCGCCAGACGGGTCTCCATACGATTTCTTCAACATTTTCGTCACGGATTCAGGCACGAATAATCCGGGCTAACCGATCATCACGTTTTCCTCGCTGTACTCGAATGCCGCCTTTTTCTTCCGCGGAACAAAGGACAACGCCACGGTGAGCGGGCCCAGCCTGCCCACGAACATGAGCATGATCACTATGGCCTTGCCGCCGGTATTCAGGTATTCGGTGGCGCCCATGGACAGGCCCACCGTTCCGTACGCGGAGACCGCCTCGAAAAACAGTTCCAGGAACATGCCCCGGCTTTCGTCGTGGGGCGCGTCGCCCAGCTGGGTCAACAGAAGGGCCACCAGGGACACCGTGATCACGGCTGCCGATCCGATCGTGATTCCCATGGCCCGGGCCGTCACGTTGCGGGGAATGGACCTGGCAAAGAGGTTGGCACGGTAGTGGCCCATGAGATAGTGCCGGATGGTTGCCACCATCACGGCCAGTGTCGTCGTCTTGATTCCGCCGCCGCAGGAGCCCGGGGACGCTCCGATGAACATCAACAGAATGAACACCAGGGCAACGGCGTTTGATATGTGGCCGAAGTCCACGGTGTTGAACCCCGCCGTCCTGGCGGTCACGCTCTGAAAAAACGCGGTCATCAGCTTCACCGGTATCGAAAATTCGGCCATGGCGTGGTTGTATTCCACGAAAAGGAAGAACACCGCGCCAAAGAGCAGCAAAAGGGTCGACGACGCCAGGACCAGGCGGGTGTGCAGGCTGAGGTTGCGCCTGGGCGCCTTTGCCAGTCCCGCCTTTCGCGCTGCCATGTGCGCGATCTCGAAGGTGGCGAAAAATCCCAGGCCTCCCAGGATGATGAGGACCGCCGTGTTCAGCACCACCACCGGGTTGGCGGCGTAATCCGTCAGGCTGTTGGAGAACAGGGAGAAGCCGGCGTTGCAGAAGGCGGAGATCGCGTGGAACACGGAAAGGAATACCGCGTGGCCCAACTGGTATTCCCGGCCCCAGACGGAGAAGAAGACCAGGGCGCCGACAAGCTCGGCCACCAGGGTGAACACCAGGATGTAAAACACCAGGGTGCGCTTGTCACGGAAGGGGCCCTGTGTGAACACCTCCTCCATGAGGTTGTCCTGCCCCATGGAGATGCGTCGTCCCAGGATCATCAGCACGAACACGGAAAAGGTCATGATGCCGAGCCCCCCGAGTTGGAGCAGCACCAGGATCACGACCTGGCCTGGCACGGTGAACGCGGTGGCCGTGTCCACCACGATGAGGCCGGTGACGCATACCGCCGAAGTGGCGGTGAACAGGGCGTCCGGCAGAGGCAGGCGTCCCGGCCCCGGAGTCATCGCCGGAAGGGACAGAAGCGCGGTGCCCACGAGAATGAGGGTGGCGAAGCTCAATACGAGCTGCTTGGGTGGTGACATCCGCGCCAACCTGGCAATCGGGATTACTGACATCGGGTCCTTTCCGGATGAGTGTCCGGCGCGCCGGCCGGGTTTCCGTTCAGGTCAGGATCAGAATCCGCCGGACGTGCCTATTTCGCCCAGTCCGTGGAGGGTGATACGGGCGGCCACGCGCCAGTCTCCGGGTTCGTCCTGATATCCCACGTCGATGCTCCAGCACTGGCTGGTGTACACCGCTCCCACCCCGGATTCCACCATGTCGCCGGAGAACAGGTCCTGTTCGTGGTAGCCGTACACGGAAACGTCGTCCCTGAGCTCCATGCTGCCGGAAACGCGCACGGATTCGCTGGTGTCCGCAACCATCCGGTAGGCCACGCGGGCGGTGAGGCCGTTCGGGTCCGTCAGGGAGAGGCCTGCCGCGCCCTGCTCGAACTCGTTTCCGTACACGTCGTAACGGGCCTCTCCGGTGAATGCCAGGTTGCGCAGGGGGGCGAATTCCAGCCAAGCCCGCACCGGGCCGAAGGGTTCCGTGCCATCTGGCGAATCGAACTTTGCCGGATCGTCCCCGGAGGCCTCGATCAGGTCGTAGGAGTGTTCGATCTCGAACCAGAGGGCGCGCCATGCCCCTTCCCGGCCCCCGGTGGCGTACAGGCTGGTGGCAAGGCCGTAGGAAAGGAGGCTGGCCTCCCCGATCCTGTCCAGGTCGTCGAACACGGGCAATTCTTCCTGGTCCCTGTCCGGCAGGTACCGGTAGCGCGCCCAGGGCACGATGGTATGGCGGAGTGCGCCCGTGTCCGTGGTGTAGCCGCGCACCAGCTCGGTGGAAACGTCGAGGCTCAGGTCGTACAGGGTCCGGGAAAAATGCCTGTCGTCGTCGGCCGGCCCGTCCTGGTAGGTGTCCACGGCCCACAGGGTTTGCCGCACGCCGGCCGAGGGCTCCACGTGGAGCCAGGGGCCCAGCCAAACGGGCGCGTACAGCCGGGGATGGAGGTCCAGGCGGCTGCCCCGCACGCCGTCGTCCCGGTAGAAGTACGCGGCCCGGGTGTCGTATCCGGCGAGCACGGGCGAGCCGAACAACCCTTGTCGCGCTCCGTGCACGGAGAGTCGGGGCAGGCTCTGCACCGTGTCGTCGTACAGGTCCAGCCGACGGGCCACCACGTCGTCGTACCACGCCACGTCGCCGTTGAAGGAGGTGCGCCGCCACGCCTTGTTCACGTGCAGCCGGTTCTCCCGCACGGTTTCGTCGTACTCGTCCAGATCCCGGGAAAAGGTGTTTTCAAACTGGTCGTCGGAATCCTCGTACCCCATGTAGTCGGTACGGAAATCGTACAGGTAGTCCTGGTCGGACACCAAGTCCGCGTCCGCGAACGCCCTCCATCCTGAGGGAAGGTTCCAGTCGGTCTTGGCCCGGAACCAGTAACGGTCGTCGTTTCTCCGCAGAAGGTCGTCGTGGGTGTAGCCCCATTCCAGGGTGTTGTCGCCGACGCCGTCGTCCACGCGCCGGTCGTGAAGGTACTCGTACATGAACGTGCCTCTGGTGCCGGGAGCCAGCACGTACCGGGCCTCGGCGCCGGCGCGCAGGCCCCGCTCCACCATGGCATGGGCGAAGAACGTGGCGTCGGCGGAATCGGAGAAGGCCCAGTACAGGGGTTGGGCCCAGAAAAAGCCCTTTCTGCCGGACTGGCCAACGCTGGGGGCGAGCAGCCCGCTCTGGCGGGTTACCTTGGCGGGAAAACCGACCCACGGCACGTACAAGAGAGGTATGCCGCGGGCCCGGAAGACGACGCTGGTCGCGGTGCCGTATCCGTCCACGGTGACGTTGACTTTTGACGCGCCGATCTCCCAGTCCGGCGGGTCGCCCACGCAGGTGGTGACCGTGGCGTCCTCGGCCGAGTAGGTGGCCTCTCCGCTCTTTTCGATGCGGGAGCCGGAGATGATGAAGTGGTTTTCCTCCACGAACAGGGTGCCGTCCAGAACCAGGCCCGTCCCGGACGCCAGGTCCACGAAAGCCCGGTCCCCGGACATGCCGTCCTCCCCGGCCCGGACCGTCACGTTGCCCCGGGCCGTGATGGTCTGCTTTTTGGCGTCGTACTCGATGAACTCCGCGGTAACACTGCGTTCGCCCTGCCAGACCAGGGCGTTGCCCCGCGCAGTGTAGGTTCCGGCATCCTCGTCGTAAGCCAGGGAATCGGCCCGCACCCTCCATGGCTCGCCCGGCCGGTCGGCAAGCCCGGCCAGGGGGGGCTCGTCCGCGCCGGTAAAGGACGGGGACGTGAGAAAGAACAAGGCCAGCATCATGGCCAGGGCGATCGACGTTCGCGGGAGACGTGTAATCATGGGCATCCGTTTCATTGGCGGCGAAATGTGGCCGGACAAAACCCGGTTTACGACCTGTGGCGGGGAAAAGTCAAGGAGTGCATGGACTTGAACACCGGAGAATCCCCTTCACCAAAGCGCCGACTTGGTGTATGGATATACCACGCGAAACCCTGACGCATCGGCCGGTTCGGCCGGAAATTCACCGGGGACACGCAAAAGCGCATGAGAATTCTGGTTACCAACGACGACGGAATCCACGCGCCGGGCCTGGGTATCCTGCAGGAGAGGCTGGCTGCGGAGCACGAGGTGCGGGTGGTGGCGCCGGACCGGGAGCGAAGCGCCATAGCCCACGCCATCACCCTGCACATGCCCCTGCGCGTGTTCGAGGTGAGCCTGGGCAATGGGTACCGGGGCCACTCAGTGACCGGTACGCCGGCGGACTGCGTGAAGCTGGCCGTGTTCGAACTGCTGGGCGAAAAGCCCGACCTGGTGGTCTCGGGCATCAACCCCGGCCCCAACGTGGGCATCAACCTCAATTATTCGGGTACCGTTTCCGCGGCGCGGGAAGCCGCCCTGCTGGGGCTGCCGGCCATCGCCGTCTCCGTGTGCTCCCCCGAGGCCACCCGGTACGACGCGGCCGCCGATTACGTGGCCCGGCTGGCCGGGATCGTCCAGTCCAGGGGGCTTCCCCGGGGCACCTTTTTGAACGTGAACGTGCCGGACGTTCCCAGGGAGGAAATCCGGGGCGTGAAGATATGCAGGCAGGGCGGAGCCCGCCTGGAAGAGGCATTCCACAAGCGGCGCGACCCCCGGAACCTCGCGTACTACTGGCAGGGCAGCGAGACCCAGTTGTTCGGCGAAGCGCCGGACGAGGACGGCGTGGCCCTGCGCGAGGGATACATTTCCGTGACGCCCGCGCATTGCGACGTGACCGAGTACGCGCTGATGAAGGACCTGGAGTCCTGGGGCATCGGCGAGATCTGAGCCGGCGGAGGCCATGAAGACCACGGTAGCCGACATACGCGCCAACGACAACGTGGAAGAGGTGTTCGTGGCCGCCGAAAAAAACGTCCGCAAGAAGGCGGACGGCGCGCCGTACCTGCACATGGTGTTCTCGGACAAGACCGGCCGGGTGTCGGCGGTGGCCTGGGACGACGTGGAGCGGCTTTCCCGGGAGTTCTCCCCGGGCGATTTCGTGTACGTGTCCGCCACGGCCCAGGAGTACCGGGGCTCGGTGCAGCTGAAGGTGCGGGACGTGGCCCGTGTGGCAGCGGAAAAGGTGGACCCCGCCGACTTTTTGCCAACTTCGGAGAGGGATCCGGACAAGACCCTGTCCGAGGTGCGGCGCATGGCCCTGGGCCTCAAGTCGTCCCATCTCGTGGACCTGTTCGGCGTGTTCTTCGACGACGCGGAATTCGTGGACAGGCTGCGCCGCGCTCCAGGGGCCAAGATGATGCACCACGCCTACCTCGGCGGTCTGGTGGAGCACACGTTCTCCGTGGCCACCCTGGCGGCCAGCGCGGCCATGTTCTACAACCTCCAGGGCAGGGTCCTGGATCGGGACATGCTGGTGGCCGGCGCCATCCTCCACGACATCGGCAAGATGGAGGAATTCGTCTATGAGACCCGGATCGACCTCTCGGAAAAGGGCCGCCTGCTGGGCCACATCGTCATGGGCCTGGACATGCTGAACGAGCGCATCAAACGGGTGCCGGATTTTCCCGAACAGGACGCCATGCTGCTCCGGCACATGATAGCCAGCCACCACGGCAGTCGGGAAAACGGCTCGCCCGAGGTGCCCAGGACGCTCGAGGCCCTGCTGCTGTACATGGTGGACGACATGGACGCCAAACTGTGGGGCGCCAGGACCTTCATGGAGGCCGACGACACCGGGGGCTCCTGGACCGCCTTCAACAAGCCGTTTTCACGCTTCTTCTACAAGAACCCCGCCGACGGACACAAGGAGCCGGGCCCATGAACACGCTCCACGGAGCAGGGCCGGCGGCTCGTTTTCGCCTTCCCGGACGATGTCCCTGCCCGGGGACGCACGCGATTTCCTGATCGGACCCGGCTACCCGTCCGTCCGGCGCGCGCCGGACATTTTCCAAAGGCAGACAGCGCCCCGGCCCAGCCGTGGCGGCGCATGAACATGGCAGGGGAAGATGGCTCACACCATACTGGAACTCATAGGAAACACACCCGTCGTGGAGATACGGCGGCTGGCCCCCAATCCGCGCGTGCGGATTCTCGCCAAGCTGGAGTACTTCAACCCCGGCGGCTCCATCAAGGACAGGGTGGCCCTGTCCATGATCGAGGAGGGCGAACGCACGGGCGAACTGACGCCCGACAAGACGGTGATCGAGGCCACCAGCGGCAACACCGGAATCGGCCTGGCCCTGGTCTGTTCCATCAAGGGGTACAAGCTGGTGCTGGCCATGTCCGAGGCCGTGAGCCAGGAGCGGCAGAAGATACTGAAGGCCCGCGGCGCCCAGATCATGCTCACCCCCGGCCACCTGGGCACGGACGGCGCCATCGAGGAGGTGTACCGCGTTGCCCGCGAGCACCCGGACACCTACTTCATGACCGACCAGTTCAACAACGAGGCAAACTGGAAGGCGCATTACAGCGGCACGGCGCGGGAAATATGGGAACAGACCAACGGCGAGGTCACGCACCTCGTGGCCACCCTGGGCACTTCCGGCACCCTCATGGGGCTGTCCCGCGGCCTCAAGGAGTTCAACCGGGACATCCGCGTGGTGGGCGTGGAGCCCTACCTCGGCCACAAGATACAGGGCCTCAAGAACATGAAGGAGGCCTACGTCCCGGGCATCTTCGAGAAAAGGCGCCTGGACGAGAAGATCAACATCGATGACGAGGTGGCCTATGACATGGCCCGGCGCCTGGCCCGCGAGGAAGGCCTTTTCGTGGGCATGAGTTCCGGCGCCGCCATGGCCATCGCCCTGGACGAGGCCCGCGACCTGGAGTCCGGCACCATCGTGGTGATTCTGCCCGACAGCGGCGAGAGATATCTGTCCACGGCCCTTTTCGCGGTGCGGGAAAAGATCGAGCTTTCCGTGTACAATGCCCTGGGCCGGGAAAAGCAGCCCTTCGTCTCCAAGGCGCCCCAGAAGGTGGGAGTGTTCACCTGCGGTCCCACGGCCCACGAGCCCATGGACCTGGGCGAGTGCCGCCGCCACGTGTTCTCCGACCTGTTATGCCGGTACCTCGGCCACCGCGGCTACGACGTGGAGCACGTGGTGAACATGACCGACCTCGATGAAAACACCATCGACGGCTCGGCCGAGGCGGGAATGTCCGTGGAGGACTTCACCGACGAGGTGGTAAAGGGCATCATGGCCGACTTCGAAACTCTGGGCATCCGCAAGGCGGACCATTATCCCAGGACCAGCCGGCACCTGGACGACATGGTGCGCCTGGGCAGGAAGCTGGCGGAAAAGGGCGTGGCCTATGAGAAGCTGCGCTCCCTGTATTTCGACATTTCCCGGGTGGACACCTATGGCGAGATGTCGGGCATGGACCCGGAAAAGATCCGTCTGGGCGCCACCGTGGACCTGGACGAGTACGAAAAGGAGAACCCCAGGGACTTCACCCTTTTCAAGCGGTCCCGCCTGGCGGAGCTCAAGCGCGGAATCTACGTGAAGAGCGACTGGGGCAACGTGCTGCCCAGCTGGCACCTGCAGGGCGTGGCCCTGGCCATGAAGTACCTGGGAGAGGATTTCGACGTGCACGTGGGTTCGCGCGACCTGGTCTTTCCCCACCATGAGAACGAACAGGCCATAGCCCGGGCCCTGACCGGCAAGTCCCTGGCCAGGTACTGGCTGCAGTGCGACAGGGTGTACGCCGAGGGCGGAAAGATGGGAGCCGGCGGCGCCCGGGTCACCGTGGGCGATCTCATGGACCGGGGCTGCTCGGGCAGGGAGATACGCTTCTTCCTTTTGTGGAGGCATTACAGAAAGCCCCTGGACCTGGACGAGACCACCCTTGAAAACGCCCGCGCCGGGTTGCGGCGCCTGGACCGGTTCACCCGGGCCCTGGCCGGTCACCGGCAGGGAGAGCCGTACACGGACCTGGACCAGTTGCTGTACGACCTGCGCCAGGGGTTTGTCCAGGGCATGGACGACGACCTCAATGTAACCGCGGCCATGGCCGAGGTGTTCTCGGGAATAAAGCGGATCAATCGCCTCATGGCCGAAGGGCGGATCGACAGGGACGGCGCCGGACGCATCCTGGAGGTGCTGCAAAAGTTCGACGAGGTGCTGGGAGTATTCGATTTTTCAGCGGGTGCGGAAAACCCCGAGGTGCGCATGCTGGTCGAGGAGCGGGAAAAGGCCAGGGCGGAAAAGGATTTCGCAAGGGCGGACGCCATCCGCGACCAATTGCTGGAGATGGGCGTGGAGGTTCGCGACGGCAGGGTCGGTTGACGGCAACGGGAGGCGGCGTACGGCGGCTCCTTTCAAAAGGCGGAAACAACATTGGGAGGTGAGGGCGATGAGTCTTGCTCCGGCATGCTTTCCGTTCACATTCGTAACCGGGATGACGGCCATGTCCATGGAGGCGCTGTTCGGCGGGTCCGTGGTGTACGCCCCATCGCGCCTGGATCTGCCCGGAGAGGTCATCCGCGTTTCCGAGGCCCATGGCGTGAGCGTCCGCACGCCCCTGGAAGAGCGGCTGGACCTGGACCTATTGCGCAACGTCCTGTCCCGGTTGAAAACCTTCGAGGAGATGTCCAGGGGCCTGGACCTGGGCAGCCTCAAACACATGGCCGCGGTCCCCTTTTTCGACGAGACCTCGCCGCTGCACGTCCGCCAGGACATCCGGGAGGCGGCGGGCATGAAGAAGCCGGAGGACAGGAAGGCGGCGGACATGGCCGCGGCCGTGTTTTTGCACGTAGCCCAGCGCATGGACGAGGCCCGGCACGAGGTGGATTCCCGCATGGCAAAGGTCCGCGCCAGGGAGGCGGAGATGTTCCGCGAACTGGGCGACCCCGACGAAAACGCCGTGCCCATTCCCGGCCCGGAGACCACGGTGGCGGAGAACGCCAACATGCCGGAACAGCGGGTCGCCGCCTGGGCGCGATGCGCGCTGCGGGACCCGGAGCTTCCGCCGATACTGGCGTGTACCCGTCAGGAAGCGCTGGACGTTTTGCTGGAAAGGAACCCCGGAGGCATCCACGCGATGGAGACCGGCCCGGTCAGGGTAAGCGCCAGGGGAACCTCCGCGTACCGGATGTGGAGGAAGAGCTTCACCGCGTGCCTGGACCGGCTGCTCAACGAAGGGGAGGGGGCGCTGGACGCGATGGAGGACATCACCAGCTTCGAACACGTGGACAAGGCCGGAGTCACGGCCAGCCTCACCGTGTACCTGTTCCCGGACAATCCGCCCGCCCGGGTGCTGTCGGCCTGCGTGACGGACCCCCCGGTCCCGGCGGACGGCACGAAGGTGCCGAACACTTTGTGCTGTCTGGTGCGTCTTGTTCGGGAGTAAGAATTCCCCCTTTGTTGATACGGGTTTCAAACGCGCCCATCCGCGACGGTCAAGGGACGCGCCCCATTTCCGGCATCCGGGGCGCGTTTCGCTTTTTTCGGCAACCGGGTATATCGGGCTTGACTCGCCCGATTGATTGGTATAACCCACCATTTGGTTACAAACTGGATGGAACTCCGCGCGAGCCAGGAAGCCGCCGGTAGATAAGTAACAACAAGAAAGGAGGCCTTTAGAATGAGTTTCAACCCCATCGTGGATACCGAAAAGTGCATCGGCTGCGAAGAATGCGTCGAAGTATGCCCCACGGACGTTTTCGAGATGGAAGACGGCAAAGCCAATCCCGCCAACGCCGAGGAATGCCTTGGCTGCGAGAGCTGCGTCGAGGTTTGTGAGCAGGGCGCCATCACCATCGAGGAAAACTAGGCGATTCGTACCATGGGGGGCCCCGGCCGGCAATCCACGCCGGGGCCCCCTTTCTTTTGTCTCCCCCGCACGGTTCCCACCCTCCATTTCCTTTATGGGAAAGCGCAAACCGGCATGAACCTGTTTGACGTCGATTTTCCGGCCATGGCACTGGTGCGCCAAAACCTCGTCTCCCGGCCCCTGCCTGATCCGCGTGGCGAGGTCCTGGCGCGGTTGGGCGAACTGGACCTTTCCGGCATGATCCGACCCGGCGGGACCGCGGCCGTGTGCGTGGGCAGCCGCAACATCGACCAATTGCCCCAAGTTGTGCGCGCCTGTGTGGACTGCCTGGCCGGCCTGGGTCTTTCGCCGTTCATCGTCCCTGCCATGGGAAGCCACGGCGGGGCCACGCCCGAAGGTCAGACGGCGGTGCTGGAGGGTCTTGGTGTGCTCGCCGCGTGTCCGGACGTACCTGTTCGGGCTGACATGGGCGCCGGAAAGATCGGTCGGCTGGACAACGGGACTCCGGTATTCGCCGCCGCCACGGCGCTGGCCGCGGACCACGTGGTGGTAATCAACCGGGTCAAGCACCACACCAAGTTCAACGCGCCCGTGGAGAGTGGTTTGTGCAAGATGCTGGCCATCGGTCTGGGCAAGGCCGAGGGCGCCAGGGAGTACCACCGCGCGGCAGTGCGCCACGGGTTCGGCATCCTGGAGGAGGCGGGGCTGGTGGCGGCGAAGCATTGCGGCCTGCTGTTCGGCCTGGCGCTGGTGGAGGACGGCACGGGCAGGCTTTCCATGGTCCGCGCCGCGCCGCCGGACAGGGTGGCGGCAACGGACCGCGAACTGCTGCGCGAGGCCGAAGCCATGTCGCCCCGGATACCCTTCCGCGATCTGGACGTGCTGGTGGTGGACGAGATCGGAAAGGACATCAGCGGCATCGGCATGGATTCCAAGGTCACGGGACGGCACCGGGACGTGGTGGGGGACTTTGACATACAACCCGCGCCGCGCCGCATATTCGTGAGAAGCCTGTCTCCCGGTTCCGGCGGAAACGCCAACGGAATCGGCCTTGCCGACGTGTGCCACTCCAGGGTGGCGCGGGCCATGGACGAGGACAGGACTTTCGTGAACGCTTTGGTGGCCGCCAGCCTGGAAAAGGCCGCCGTACCCATGCATTTTGATTCGGATAGAAAATGCCTTGCCGCGTGTATAGCAACCTGCGGGTGCGAATCCGGCGCGGACGCGCGGATGGTTCGGATACTCAACACGGCGAGGTTGTCGCTGATGCTGGTTTCAAAAGCCCTGGAAACGGAAGTGCGGGAAGACCCGGCTTTCACTTTGGAAAGCGGGTTCGCGACGCCGGTTTTCGACGAGGAGGGCAATCTTCCCGCTTTTCCCGACCGCCGTGATGATGGTATGTAGCAACCCGTTGAAAAACTCGGAATTTGCAGCCTGTTCAAAAACGATGAGATGCAAGGCGCACGAATTTCGAGGAATAAGGCGTACTTATGGTGCGCCGCACTGACGAGAAATGAAGCGCAACGCCGCAGATCGCGTTTTTGAACAGGCTGGTAGGGCCCGTGGGGCGGCGCCCCGGTGCCATGATCTGGTCAGGGAGATTCGAGGTGGAGAAGCACGTTGTATACACGGACGGAACGCGAAGGCTCATGGTGGACACTCCCTTCGGCGTGGCGGCGTTGCTGTATGATCCCGAGCCCTTCGTGATCAGGGAAGTGCTTCTGCCGAGGATCTCGCCGGAGGACCAGCCCGAACGGGCCATGGCCCTCCCTGAAGACGCGGACCCGCCGGCCGGGGCGGCGGAAACGGCGCGTGCGCTAAGGCGGTACTTCGACGGCCTGCCGGTCCCGGTTCCCGACTGCCTGGACCTCGGCGGCCTCTCGGAACTGCAAACGAGAGTGCTCGAAGCCGTGGTGGCCATACCGTACGGACAAACCCGGTCCTACGGGGAGATCGCCGCCGCCGCCGGCAGGCCCGGCGCCGCGCGTTTCGTCGGAGCCTGCATGGCGCGAAACCGTTTTCCCGTGTTCGTTCCCTGCCACCGGGTGGTTCGCGCTGACGGCGGGTTGGGCGGATTCGGCGGGGGGCTGGACCTGAAACGCCGCATGCTGGACCTTGAAGCCGGTGCCGCCGGCTGAAGCGGCCCTGCCCGTCGGCCCTCGCGCGGCCGGCATCTGATCGTTTTCCACACGCCGCCGTAAGGGCGGATTCCGGAAAAGGAGATCCGGGTCGTCGCCTGTTGGCGGTCCCGGGGTCATCCACAGGAGGAATCATGCGGATCGGAGTCGTCGGACTGGGACATTTTGGGATGCACGTGGCCCGGGAACTGTACCAGAACGGTTTCGACGTCCTCGCCCTGGACAGGAACAGGGACCTGGTGCAACATGCCCAGCAGTTTTCCACCAAGGCCGTGGTCGCCGACTGCACGGTCAAGGAAGTCCTCGCGGACCTTGGTTTCGGCGAACTGGACTACACCGTGGTCAGCCTGGGGGAAAACCTCGCGGCAAGCGTGCTGGCCACCATGCACCTCAAGGAACTGGGGGTGGACAACATCACCGTGAAGGCGGCGGGCGAGGACCACGGCAAGGTCCTGTCCCGGATCGGCGCCAGCCGGATCGTTTACCCGGAACGGGAGGCGGCCGTGAAGCTGGCCAGGGGCATCATATCCCCCAACGTCCTCGACTACCTGCCCGTGACCGAGGACTTCGCGGTCATGGAGGTCAAATCCCCCAGGGAGTTCCTGGGCAAGTCCATCGCCGAACTGGACCTGAGGCGGAAATACGGCATCCAGGTGATCGCGGTGAAGGACACCTACAAGGACGAGGTGAGCATAATGGTCTCACCGGACGAAAAGCTGAATGACTGGCAACGCCTCGTTGTCATGGGCAAAAACGAGGACATCGAGAAGATCAAGGGAATGACCCACGACTCCTGACAACGTCCCGCCGCCGGCCGGGTTCACACCGCGCAGGCCTTGATCCGCCCGGTGATCTTCGAAAATACATCCGACAACCGCAACACACCCACGATTTCCCGGTTTCGTTTCACGAGAAGCGACTGCCGGCGGCCGATGATGAGCTGGAGTATGGCCTGGCCCAGGGTCGCCTCTCCGTCCACGAGCTCCTTTTCGGAGAGCGGATACATGATTTCCGACGCCCTTTTGTAAGCCGCCTTGCCGCATATGTCGTCCAGCGGCCGGTCCCACACGCCATAATCCTGCATCGCGCGCATCAGAATCTCCCTGGAAAAGCCGTCTTCAGCCCAAATGTGGACCTCGTCCAGGATTCTCCCGTATCCGGGTTCCAGGGCCCGCAATACGTCAAGCCGGGTGATCCTGCCCACGATACCGCCGTCGCCGCCGGTAACCAGGACGGCCCGGTTCAGGCGCCCGGGGACAGCCTCCTGCCGGGCGCCTTCATTGCCGGCTGCACCGGTCGGGCCCATGGAGGCGGGATAATGTTCGAGCAGCACCACCACTTCATACAGGGTGGCGTCTCCATCCACCGTGGCGTACTCCGTCAGCGGAACCATGATGTCCCTGACCCTTGTCGTGTTCATGCCGACCCTCCGTGTGAATCCGTGATTCCAGTGTGAAAAATATCACCTCTCTCCCTTGACCGTTATCCATGGCCAACTGTAAAATTAATCTTTCCGTGGTCCTTTCGCAAACATTCCGACAACGGGGACGACAAGGCAAAAGCACATGTCCGCAGAAATCACCTGTCTGCCAGCCGCGCGCTGCATGCATTACTGCCGCAGGAGGTGCCTGTACCAGGCGACCCTGGACCCGCGTTTTCATGACGAGTGGCGTTGCGTGGTGGTGGCCGAGTGGGAGCACGCCTTCGACACGTACCTCGAGCAGGTGGACCAGTTCGAAATCAGGCTGGACACCGCGGCCCGTATCTGGCGCAGGAGGTTCACCCGGCTGGTCCATTATCCGGCCTGCGAGAACAAGCGCCCGGGCGGCGAAGACGACGCGGTGGGTTGCCTCCATCTCTATTACGACCTGTGCATGCTCAAGCTGCCCGCCTGCACTGGAAGATGCCGGTACTACGCCGTGCAAAGGGCGGGATGAATGCCGGCTTGCGGGAAGCCGGCGCCCCCCCTGCCGGGCACGTGCCGGGGCCACCCGAACCGGCATGGCGGAATGTCACCGCGCCGTCCCTGTTTTCTCCTCATGCCCCCTTTCCCGCGACCAGGGATTGTTTGACGGTCCCTTCTCCATGTATTACATGATCCATGGAACCGGCGATCAACGCCATGAACGGACCGGGGAGGACTTTTGGTGGTGACCGACGACGCATTGCGTTTTGAAGGACCCGAGAAGAAGCTGGAAATCATCCTCACTGCCCCGAGGCCGGACCTGCGGGGCGATGACCCGGCCCGGTGGGACAGGGTCGTACGGGCCAGCAGGGCCACCATCCTCAGCAAAAAGTCCACGCCCGACATGGATGCCTGGCTGCTGTCCGAGTCCAGCCTGTTCGTGTGGGACGACCGCATACTGATGATCACCTGCGGCAGGACCACCCTGATCCACGCGCTGCCCGAGATCCTGGCCTTCGTCGACAGGGAGGAGGTCGGTTTTGTGTTCTATGAGCGCAAGAACCTCATGTATCCCACGGACCAGCAGTCGGATTTCGAACAGGACGTGGCCTACCTGGAGACCTTTTTCCAGGGAAAGAGCTATCGCCTGGGACCGGCCAACCGGGACCACGTACACGTGTTCTACTCCTCCCACGCCCAGGCCCCGCCCGATGAGGACGCGACCCTTGAAGTCCTCATGCACGGCCTTGCTCCTGAGGCCCTGGGACTTTTCGACGAAAGCGCCGCGTCCACCGCGGAAGGCGCTCTGGCGCTTTCGGGAATCGACAGGATCTACCCGGACATGGAACGGGATTCGTTCCTGTTCTCCCCGTGCGGCCTGTCCGTGAACGCGGTAGAGGGGGCGAGCTACCACACCATACACGTGACGCCCCAGGCGTGCGGGTCCTACGCCAGTTTTGAAACCAACGTGGTGGAGTCCGATTACGGGCCGCTCCTGGACCAGCTTCTTTCCATATTCCGGCCTTCCACCCTGACCATCGTTCTCACCACGAGCCTGCCGGCGCATGGGGTCCAGCCCCGGTTTCCCGGAGTGCCGGAGGGTTATCACACTACCGAGCGCAGCACCTATGAGTTCGATTGCGGCTACGCGGTGACCCACGCGAACCTGACCATCTGAAGGAGTGCCCGCCCGGGGAGACAGGGAGGCCATGGACAACGAAAACGACAATTCGACCGACACAGGCATGGACCTCTGGGTGCGCGAGGTCTACCACGGGACCTTCGGCCTGCAGTTCAAGGTGGTGGAAACCCTGTTTTCCCGCCGCAGCCCGTACCAGCGGGTGGACGTGGTGCGGACGGCGGGGTTCGGTCGCATGCTGCTTTGCGACGGCGCGGTGATGCTGACCGAGGGTGACGAGTTCGTGTATCACGAGATGATAGCCCACGTGCCCCTGTTCGTGCACCCGAAGCCAGCCAGCGTGTTGGTGATCGGCGGTGGGGACGGCGGCACGGCGAGGGAGGTTCTGCGCCACGAATCCGTGTCCCGTTGCGTGATGGTGGAAATCGACGAGATGGTGGTGGAGGCTTCCAGGGAGCACCTGCCGGGCATGGGGCCGTGGGACGATCCCCGCCTGGACCTGCGTATCGCCGATGGAGTGGAGTTCACGCGTACCACGGAGGAGCGATTCGACGTGGTGATCGTGGATTCCACGGACCCGGTCGGCCCGGCCACGGTGCTGTTCTCCGAAGGCTTCTACGCCGACGTGGCGCGGGTGCTTACAGACGACGGAATACTGGTGGCCCAGGCCGAGTCCCCCTATTTCGACGGCATGGTGCAGCGCCGCATGCTGGAGAACCAGCGCACCCATTTTCCCCGGCTGCACCTGTACAACATCTCGAATCTCTCCTACCCCGGCGGCCTGTGGAGTCTGACCTTCGCCTCCCGGGGCCTGTGCCCGATCCGGGATTTCCGGGAGGACGCGGCGCGCGCGGGGGGGTTCGAAACCCGTTACTACAATCCGATGATCCACCGCGCGGCCTTTGGCCTGCCGGAGTTTGTCAGGAAAAACATCCAGGGTGTCGCCGACGAACCTCCTTCCGCATGACTCCCGGAGCACGGACATGGACGACGAACCTGTTCGCATACCCATAGACGGGACCCTGGATCTCCATACCTTTTCTCCCAGAGAGGTGCCCGGGCTTTTGCGCGACTACATCGAGGAGTGCGCGGCCGCCGGCATTCATGAGGTGAGGATCGTCTGCGGCAAGGGTACGGGGGCCATGCGAAAGACCGTGTTCGCCAACCTCGCGAAGAACCCCCGGGTGGCCGAGGCGCACGAGGCGCCGCCACAGGCCGGAGGATGGGGCGCGGTGATCGCCCGGTTGAAGAAAGACGGGAAATGAAGCCGGAAGAGTTCCACGAGGCGATTTCCTCCTCGGCCGCCGGGTCGGGGGTCGGCCTCGATCCGCGACAGGTGGCGCTTCTTGCCCGGCACATGCGGGACCTTCTGGTATGGAACCGAACCCACAATCTCACCGCCATCACCGATCCCGGGGAGATGGCGCGGCTGCATTACGCGGACTCCCTGGCCGCGGCCGCGCACCTGCCGCGGGGCGCGCTTGTCGCCGATATCGGCACGGGTGCGGGATTTCCGGGCATCCCCCTGGCCGTTGCCCGGCCCGACGTCCGGTTCCTCCTGGTTGAATCGGTGCGGAAAAAGGCGGGTTTCCTCGGCTTTGCCAGGGCGTCCCTCGGTTTGTCCAACGTCCGGGTGGCCAATCTGAGGATCGAGGAAGTGTGCCGGGAAAAGGGCGGCGGGTTCGACGTGGTCACGGCGCGTGCCCTGGCGGAACTGGGCCCCCTGTGGGAGATGGCGGCCCCTCTGCTGGTCCCGGGAGGATTCCTTCTGGCCTTCAAGGGGGCCAGGTCGGAGGAGGAGATCGCCCGGCTGGAGGAAACCCCTCCCTTTCCGTTCGATCCTCCCGTCAAAAGACTCCGGTACGTCCTCCCGGGCGAGACCGGCGCAAGATGCCTGGTTTTCGTTCGGCGGCCCGCGTGAACCAGCCGGGGCCAACGTCCCGGTCAGTCCGGCTGCCCGTCGAGGCACGGAAATCCTGCGCGCCTTTCCTCGTGCACGAAAAAGTATTCCCTCTTTTTTTCGTCGAGGGCGGCGGGATCCACCACGAAGAACGCGTCCCGGTCGTCCGGCAGCCAGGCCCGGTAGCCCATGTCGCCCAGCAGGCGGAACACCCCGGTGAATTCCGTTCCATGGCGTTCGCACAACCCGGGATCCACCTCGCAGTACAAGGTGGGCTTGAACCGCTCCAGGGTTTTCGCGCCTCCGGCGAAGACCGCCATCTCTGCGCCTTCCACGTCGCACTTCACGAAACCAAGGCGCTTTACGCCGTTTTTCTCGCAATAGGAATCCATGGTCTGGAGAATGACCTGCTCGCTTCTGCTGGGGCCGGGGCCGTCATTCCAGTCGCCCAGGTGCGCCAGCGCGGTCTTGGGCTTCCATCCGTCCCGCAGCGGGATGATGATTTCAGCCGCGCCTTCCCGGTCGGACAGGGCCGCGTCCACCACCGTGACCTGGGACAGGCCCTTCAGACGGACGGCGCGGGCGCAGACGCCCCTGGGATAGGCCAGGGGCTCGAAGCTGTGCACCCGGCCCTGTTTTCCCACGAGTTTCGCCGCCAGGGAGGTGAAGCGTCCTATGTTGGCTCCCACGTCGAACACGGTGTCGCCCTCGGCAACGAAATGGTGGACCAGGTGGGTCCCCTCCTCCCGGATCTGCAAAAACAGGCTCTGGTAGAGATCCGAGACGTAACCGAACGTGTCCAGGTATCCCTGGTCTCCCATCAATCGCCGTATCATCTTTTTCATGCGCTGGTCACACCCACTGCGGTCGGGACTGGTAAATCGCCCGAATTCGTAAACGCCTCCGGCCGGCGCCGGTTCGTCGGCTATCCTTCCAGTGCCGCCTCGAGCCGTTTCACGCCATCCTCGTCAATGCCACCCTTGGCCCGGGCCAGGTCCACGGTATGGCGTCCGAGCACCTGGTACAGGGTAAGGAAGTCGGGCGCCTTTTCGCCGATTTCGGCCACGTGGGACCGTACGGTGGACGCGTCGCCGCGGGCCACCGGTCCCGTGAGGGCGTCAGGTATGCCCTGGCGCTGAATATTGTTGAGCGTGCCCTGAATGAGAGGCATCAACGCCTTTATGGAATCGGCCTGTGACATTCCGGCCAGTTCGTTGAACCGGGTGGACATGGACAACAGGGTCACCAGGTAGTTGGATGCCACCACGGCAGCGGCGTGGTACAGGGTCTTGGCTTCCGCCCGGATCTCGGCGAAGTTCGCCGAGAGAGCCGCGGCAACGGCCCTGCCCGTCTCGACGGCCTTCGGGTCCCCTTCCACGGCCACGTAGGCCCCGGCGATGGGATTCTCCTTCTCGTAAATCCGGGCCACGCTCTGCAGGGGATGCGCCGAACCGATGGCCGCGCCCGCGTCGCGGGCCGGGGACATGATTTCCGACGGCAGCGACCCGCTGCAATGCAGCACCACCGCGCCCGCCGCAAAGGCTCCCTGCCCGGCAAGCTGCTCGGCCACCCGGGCTATGGCGTCGTCCGGGGTGGTGATGAAGACCACGTCCGCGCCCGCCACCAGCTCCTTCGCATCGGTACCGTAGCGCTCCGCCCCGGCGATCCGCGCCGCGTTTCGCGCCGAATCCTTGGTGGCGGAGGCGAGACCGGCGACCCGCCACCCCTTCCCGGCCAGTATGCCGGCCAGGGTCGACCCCACCTTGCCGCAGCCCACCACGGCGAATGAAGGCTTGTCCATGCTGACCCCCCTTACTTGTAGCTGTGGTCCTCGTCCGGGAACCGGCTCTCCCTCACCTCGCGCACGTATTCCGCCAACGCCTTGCGGGCCTCCCCGGCCAGGTCGGCGTACTTTTTCACGAACTTGGGGACATGGCCCTCGTTCAACCCCAGCAGATCATGCAGCACCAGGACCTGGCCGTCACAGGCGACGCCCGCGCCGATGCCGATGGTCGGGATGGTCAACCGGGACGTGATCTTCTTCGCGATGGCCGCGGGAATGCCTTCCAGCACCACGGAAAACGCCCCGGCCTCCTGCACCTTCTCGGCGTCGGACAAAAGCCGGTCCTCCTGCCGCTGGACCTTGAACCCCCCCATCTGATGCACGGACTGGGGCGTCAGGCCGATGTGGGCCTGTACCGGGATGCCGGCCTCCGATATGGCGCGAATGGTCTCTGTCACCGTGGCCCCGCCCTCCAGCTTGACCGCGGACGCACCGGACTCCTTGATGAATCGACCCGCGTTCTCCACGGCCTGGGACCGGCTGACCTGATAGGACATGAATGGCATGTCCCCGACGACCATGGCGCGTTCCACGCCCCGGGCCACTATCCGCGTGTGGTACACCATCTGGTCCATGGTCACCGGCAGGGAATTGGCCTCTCCCTGGACCACGTTGCCCAGGGAATCCCCGACGAGGATGATGTCGATCCCGGATTGGTCCACCATCCGGGCAAAAGGATAGTCATAGGCGGTCAGTTCCGTGATTCTGGTCCCCTCCGCCTTCATCTTTGCCAGCGTGGTAACGGTCACTTTGTCAGGCATGTCGAAATCCTCGCTCCTTAAAGTCTGGGGGTGTCGCCTCGGCTTCGCATCCATCCGCCGCCCGGCCCCGGTCTCAGGCCCTTTCCACCAGGCGGATTACATGTTCCTCCTTCACCAGGTCCACCGCCGCGGCGCAGCCCGCGAACGATTTCCCGCGGGTGGCCGCCGACACGGCGACCCACAGAACGTCGTCCCCCGACCCTGTCACGCCGATCCGGTGGACGATCATTATCTGGTGCAGGCCGTGCTCCAACTCCACCTGACGGGCCACTTCCAGAAGCGCCGCCCCCGGGTCGGGAACCAGGGGCTCCAGCAGCACGTCCGTGAATTCCGGAACCTGCTTGCCCGGACGCTTGACCTTGCCGTGGTGGATCACCACGGTGCCCGTGGCATGAGTTTCCCTGGAATTGAACTTCGCGAGCAGGGCGGCGACGTCGAAAGGGGCTTCCACCGTAGTTGCCTCGGCAGCCATGGATCCTCCGGAGAATCGATGGGGGAAAACGGATATACCGGGATATGCATGGTGACGCATCCATGGCGCCCTTGCCATGGATTACACGAAACCCTGGTCCCGGATACAGGGGTCATCAATGGATCGTGAATACCTGTATACATGATGAGACGGCGCGGCGCAACCGGGATGGAGGCACGACCCGGTGAAAGACGGGGCCGCCTCCTTTTCCCGTGGTGTCCGGCAATGAGGCCCGCCTCCGTGAGCGGCCCCTGGCGGACCGGCCGACCGGCCGACAACCTTTCGCACGATGGTACTTACGCTTTATCACCTCCCGGGTATGATCCATCTCACAAACAACACCTGAAAAATACCATGAATACCCTGATGCGTGCTTTGCCCGCGGTTGACATAAATGCAAATTGGTATATAATCTGTAGCAAACTTAATCGGGCGGGATTTCGAGGCCTTGACACCTCCAATTCGCATGGTTTCCCGGTGCAAAACGAGCAGCGACCGACCAGGGCCAGTCTCCGGGCGGACACCCGAAAAACCCGGCCTTTCCGGACCCGATCCCTTGACGGCCCCCCATGCCTCAAAGGCATGGCATCGTCACATTATTCATGGCGCGGCACGCGCCGTGCCTGAGGGCCGCGCACATGGTGCGCGCGCCCCGCATCAACGGAGGTTTACATGCTTGACAGAATGTCTTACGAGGACGCCCTTGCGCGAATCCGGGAACTGGAGGCGCGGGAGGCTTCCCGGTCCGACGAACAGGAGCGTGATCGTATTTTTGGCCGTCTTGCCGAGAATTCCCGGGCCGGCATGTACCTGCACCAGGACGGAAAGATAGTCCTCGTAAACGAACAGATCCGCCGTTTTCTGGATTACTCCGAACAGGAGCTGCTCGGAGCCGACTTCATCGAGTTCGTCCACCCCGACGACCGGAACGTGGTGGCGGAGCGGGCGGCGGCCAGGCAGGAGGGAAGGGAAGCCCCCTCCACGTACGAATTCCGTCTGGTCCGCAGAGACGGCACCATCCTGTGGGTGGAAGTTCACGTGGAATACGCGGAGTACCGGGGCAGGCCGGCTGTCGCCGGAAGCCTGCTGGACGTGACCAACCGGAAGATAGCCGAGCAGACACTCCGCGAGGAGCGTGACAAAAAGGACGCCCTGTACCAGGAAATCGTGCGGAATGCTCCGGCCGCGATCATCGAGGTGGACCTGGCCTCCGGCAGGCTCATCCGGGTCAACGAGGTGGTCTGCCAGTACTCGGGATACACCCAGGAGGAGCTTCTGGGCATGAAGCCCCAGGATCTGTTCGCCCCGGAAAGCAGGGAGCGCCTCGAGCAACGCATGCGCGCCATGGCCGCCGACGAGGATGTCGAGTCCGCCACCGAGTACCAGCTGGTGGCCCGCGACGGCTCCGACGTCTGGGTTGTCGTAAACACCAGCGTGGTTTACGAAGACGGAAAGCCCGTGCGCTTTCGCTCCGTGGCCTCGGACATCACCGAACGCAAGATGGCCGAGGAGGCCCTGAACCGCAGGGTGGCCCTGGAAGGGGTTCTCACTTCCATCTCCTCCAACTTCATCAGCCTGCCCCTTGAAAAAATCGAGGGTGGCATCCTGAACGGCCTTTCCGCCATCAGCCGCTTTGCCGGCGCCCAGCGCGCCTGCATCTACCTGCTCAGCGAGGACACCTCGCACATACTCCCGGCCCACCAGTGGTACGAGGAAGGGATGAACAGGCCGCACCCTGATCTGGGCTCCCTGAACGCCAGGTCGTTCGCGTGGCTGCTGGAGCGCATGAAGCAGGTCGAGACCATCCGGATCCGGGACAGCGAAGCCCTGGGCGAGGACGACGTCCGGGAGCGCGAACTGTGCGGGAAGCTGGGCGTCCGCTCCGTCATCATGATTCCCCTGGCCCAGTTCGGCGGCCCCACCGGGCTGTTGACCTTTGACACGGTGGACCAGCCCAGGCAGTGGAGCGACGAGGTCATCACCCTGGTGGAGACGGCGGCCGAGGTTTTCGTCAACGCCCTGGAACGCAGGCGCAACGAGGCCACCCTTCAGCAACGGGACATGGAACTGGAAGTCAAGTCCCGCCAGCTGGAGGAGGTCAACCGCGCCCTTCGAACCCTGCTCAACCAGAGCAAGGAGGACGCGAAGAACATCGAGCACCGCCTGGTGGCCAATGTAGAGGACCTGGTGCTCCCTTACGTGAATCGGCTGCGTGAGACGGACCTGAACATGGATCAGCAGGTCTACCTCAAGGTCATCGAGGAAAACCTCGAGGAGCTCATGTCGCCGTTCATGCGCCGCATCGGCAGCAAGCACGCCAACCTCACGCCCAGGGAGGTCGAGGTCGCCAACCTCGTGCGCATGGGTACCACCAGCAAGGAGATCGCCAAGCTGCTGGACATCAGCAAGCGGGCGGTGGAGTTCCACAGGGACAGCCTCAGGAAGAAGCTGGGACTGAAGAACAAGAAACGCAATCTCAGGGCTTACCTGTCATCCCTGAATTGATTGCGATGAAATCCGGATCGGCGGCGTCCGGCTCCCCGGGCGCCGCCGTCGTGATTGTCGGATTTCGCCGCCGTGCCCTCTACTTTGGCGAGACGGCCTTCAACGGACCTACCGGGTAATCCTCATTGCATTCCTTTCAAATACTACCTGGCTGCACCTGGTCGAAAATGCTGTTTGACTGTTGTTTTCGCCAAATCCTTTGACTGCGCGAATGTTTCCACTATATTCAAAGTCGACGGTTCGGGTAGCGATTTCACCATTATCCTGCCGGTCGCCGGAGTGGTCCCGCTGGAGGGCAGCCGGAGTTTTCGGGCGCTCATCCGTTACTCGAACCGTGAGCGAGTCACCGCGGCGACGACTTGGGACGACAGGCGCCGGGGATCTCATCGGCGGTCGCTAACAATCGCATGCCGACGCGAACAACCAGGAAGCAGCAGGGGGAGAGCATCGAAATGGCAAATGGCAAAGGGAGTACCCGGATGTCCGACAATTCAACCGATACCGGCGGACATCCGATGTCCGTCGATCCAGGCGAAAACGGCCCGGCGTTCAGGATTCTCGCCGAAAACCTGACCGTTCCGGTGGTCATGCACAGCGACGGCCGCTTCGCATGGGCCAACCAGGCCGCGGCCGACCTGCTGGGCTACGCTTCCCCCGGTGAGATCATCGGCCAGGAGATAGCCCCCTTGATTCATCCCGGCGACCGGGACCAGGTAAATCGGTACGCCCGGGCCTGGTACCAGGGCCAGGAAGGCCTGCCCTCCTCCTACGAGGTTCGCGTGTTCCGGAAGGACGGCTCCGTCATCTGGACCGAATCCCGTCCCTCCGCCGTTGTCATGGATGGAAAATCCGTTGTCGTGGCCACGGTTTGCGACGTGACGGAAGCCAGGGAACGTGAAAACCGGCTCCTGGACAGGCGCCGGCAGCTGGAGAAAGAGGTAAGCCGCCAGAACGAGCGGCTGGAAGAAGCCATTGAACGTTTCGACAGGGCCATGGACACCGCGCCCGTCTGCATCGCCGTAACCACCATCGACGAAGGGCGCATCGTGGAGGTGAACGATGCCTACTGCGAACAGCTTGGGTACTCGCGGGAGGAACTGGTCGGCAGCACCACCAGGGAAGTGGGCATCTGGGTGGATCCGGGGGACCGGGAAGCCATGATTCGCCAGGTGGAGCAGCATGGCCGGGCGGCCAACCTCGAGGTCCGGGTGCGGGCGAAGTCCGGCGATGTACGCACCGGCCATTTCAGTGCGGACACCATCACCATGTCCGGCAAACCCCACCTGCTTTCCCTGTACCAGGACGTCACGGAACTGCGCAGGGCCGAGGACGGCCTGTCGCGGGCCGAAAAACGGTATCGCGACCTGGTGCGGCAGGCGCCGGCCGCCATATTCCAGGTCGATTTCGCGTCCGGCCGGTTTTTCAGCGTCAACGAAGGCGCCGAGGAGCTGTTCGGCTACTCCGAACAGGAGCTTCTGTCCAGCCTCACGCCCCAGGACATTCTCACTCCGGAGAGCCTCAGGAAATATCAGGAGCGCTGGCAAGCCATAGCCTCGGGCCGCGCCGTGCCCGAGGACGTCGAGTACCAGATCACCAGGGGGGACGGCCAGCAGCGCTGGATCGTGCTGCATACCGACGTGGAGATGGACGGACCCACGGCTTCCACCACCAGGTGTGTTGCCGTGGACATTACCCAGCGCAAGAACGCCGAGGACCGCCTGAAGCGCAGGGTGGCGCTGGAAGAGGTCCTGCGGACGGTCTCCACCCGCTTCATTTCCGTGGAAATCGACAACATCGAACAAAGCATCCGCGAAGCGCTGGAACTCATAGGGGATTTCGCCGGCGCGGAACGAAGCTACATTTACCTGCTGTCCGAGGACGCCACACACATTCTGCCGGCGCACGTGTGGACCCGCCACGACGACACGCCCGCCCTGCCCGACCTGGGTTCCCTGCCGGCCCGCGACTATGTCTGGCTCATGGACCGCATCCGCCACGGCTCCACCGCGGTGGTGCCGGACGTGGCCCGGCTGCCGGACAAGGCGGCCCAGGAGCGCACCATATGCGCGAAACTGGGAGCGCGCTCCCTCATGCTCATACCCCTCACCCGGTTCGGCGGGCCGTCCGGCCTGCTGGCGTTCGACGCCACGCAATCTCCCCGGGTCTGGGAGGACGAAGTGGTGACACTGGTGGAATGCGCCGCGGAGATGTTCGTGAATGCCCTGGAGCGCAGAAGGGTCCAGGGCGTCGTCCAGCAGCGGGACCTGGAGCTGGAGATGAAATCCCGGCAGCTGGAAGAGGTGAACCACGCCCTGAGGTCGCTGCTCCAGCAGAGCAAGGACGAGGCCAAGCGCTTTGAACAACGCCTCGTGGCCAACGTGGAGGACCTGGTCCTTCCCTACGTCCGCCGTCTGGGACAGACCGAACTGCAACCCGACCAGAAAGTCTACATAAACGTGATCAGGTCCAACCTCGAGGAACTGGTCGCGCCCTTCATGCGCCGCATCAGCAGCCGACACTCCGACCTTACCCCACGCGAGATCGAGGTGGCCAACCTCGTTCGCATGGGGGCCACCAGCAGGGAAATCTCGAAGCTCCTGGACATCAGCAAGCGGGCAGTGGAATTCCACAGGGACAGCCTGCGCTCCAAGCTAGGTATCAAGAACCGAAAACGGAACCTGCGCGCCTACCTGGCGTCCCTGGAATAAGGGCCGGGGCTTCGGCTCCGGCTGTTCCCTGCCGTGTTGACGGTTCCCAGGGACACCGCATGTATCCAGACCCTCCAGACAAGGCCGTTAGCAGCCTGTTGAAAAACGCGATCTGCGGCGTTGCGCTTCATTTCTCGTCAG
>JBKHBM010000171.1:0-7825 GCA_046542385.1 Desulfatibacillaceae bacterium
GCATCTCATCGTTTTTGAACAGGCTGCAAATCTCGAGTTTTTCAACGGGCTGGTAGGAGAAGGGGCGCGCCCCGCCCCGCGAACCCTTGTCCGAACGGCGGGACAACGCCGTTTCTTCCACGCGAAGGACTGCCGCATGCGGGAAACTCCCCATGTATACGAGGTGACGTACGCCGGATACCTGGAAAGGATCGGGCAACTGGACCTTGCCGCGCTGGCCCGCCAGGCCGGAATCGAAGCGGACGGCGGGGGCGTCCGCCTGCACTTGTTCAACCGGTCCTATCGGGTGGGTCCGAACGGGATTGCCGACGGCCGGGGACGGGAACCTCGGCAGGCGATCAAGGTGGCCCTGTGCCGGTATCTGCTGGAATGGCCGGGCAAACCTCCCGGACGCGAGGGTTGGGTCACGTTCAAGGATTTCCGGGATGCCGCGCCGTTTGCCGGGGCGTTTTCCAACAACGTGGAAAACGCCATTGCCAGTGACTTCGCGAACGACGTGGAGGCTTTTTCCGCGGCCTGCGAATCCAGGGGAGGCCGTCTGGCTGAAGGAGACTGGAACTACGACGCGGCATGGGAATTCTCCGCAATGCCCCACATGCCGGTGCTGCTTCTGTTCAATGGCGCGGACGAAGGCTTTGCCGCCCGGTGCGTGTTCCTGTTCGACGCCACGGCCATAAGGCTCCTGGATCCGGAATGCCTGGCCATCGTCGGATGGGCCCTGGCCGACGGTCTGGCCGCCGCGGCGGGAGTCAGGGGGCGAAGCCTGTAATGACCGCCACCACAGTCGGCATTTCGAGTTGACGCTTGCCCAACCCTTTCCTATAGTCCTGTTTTGCAGCACAGGTCGATGATGGCCGCTGGCTCCTGTCTTCCCAAGGGACCACTCCCGCCGGTTGCGCAGGGCCTCGTCCCCGGCGCGGCCCGCCTGTTCGTGCAAGTCTTCATCCGGCATAATAGAAAAGTCCCACACGCCGGCTCGGGCGCCAAGCCGGCACCTTCACCTGGAGCAACGTCATGAGCAAAATAGCACGCCTGGAACTGTACCACGTGGCCATTCCACTGCCGGCGAACTTCTATCCCAGCTGGATTCCCGGCTTTCCTCAGACCGAAAACCGCTTCGACCTTATCAAGGTCGTGACCGACGACGGAATCGAGGGCTACAGCGCGGGGCCCGCCATGGGTCGCGAGCGCGAGGGCCTCGGCGACGTGCTGGGTCCCTACCTCGTCGGCGAAAGCGCGGACGACATCCACCTGATCCAGCAACGCCTCCGGGAAATCGCCTACCTGGGCTGGCGCAACTGGTGGATCGAGCCCGCCTTCTGGGACATCATGGGCAAGAAGGCCGGCAAGCCCGTGTACGAATTGCTGGGCGGAGAGGCCTGCACGGTCAAACTCTATGCCTCCACGGGCCAGGTGAAGTCTCCGGAAGCCCGTATCGAAGAGGCGGAACAGCGCCTTTCCGAGGGGTTCACCGCCATCAAGCTCCGCGTCCATTCCCACGACGAGAACCAGGACATCGCTCACGTCAAGGAAGTGGCCAGGGTAATGGGTGGCGAGATGAAAATCGGCGTGGACGCCAATCAGGGATGGCGGGTCACTGTCATCGCGGACGCGCCCCTGTGGGACCTGGACCGGGCCAAGCGATTCGCCGACGCCTGCGCGGACGCGGGCCTGGCCTGGATCGAGGAGCCGCTGCCCATGGACGCCTACGACGATTTGGTGGCCCTGCGGGAATACAGCAGGGTACCCATCAGCGGAGGCGAACTGCACAGCTCGGGGCTTCCCGAGCTTGCCATGATGATCCGCATGGGGTGCTACGACATCTACCAGCCCGACGCCGTGTTCACCGGCGGCATCGCCCAGACCTTCGAGGTTGCCCGGCTGTGCAGGGAGAACAACCTGTTGTACAGCCCGCATACGTGGACCAACGGCATCGGATTCGCCGTGAACCTGCAACTTATGATCGCCAGCGGATTCGCCGCGGAAAAGGAACTGGAATACCCTCTGGCGCCTCCGGGATGGACGGTCGAGGCCCGCGACGGCATTCTGGAGGAACCGTTCATGCACCACAAGGGCGTCCTTGAGGCGCCCACGGCGCCGGGCCTGGGATTCACCGTGAGTGAAAACGCCATGGCCCGCTTCGCCAAGAAGTTTTTCACCATGGACAAAAAACGCCTGGTCTTCTATTCGCTGAAGACCAGGGGACTGAAAACCTCCCTCGAAATCGACAGGAACCGGAAAAAACGGATGAAGGAGGCGAAATGAAGGTGTACGCCGTAAACGGAAGCGCGCGCAGGGAGGGCAACACGAAACGGCTGCTCTCCATGGTCTGCGCGGAACTGGAAACCGAGGGCATCGAAACGGAGATCGCGTCTCTGGCCGGCAAGCAGGTCGGCGGCTGCATAGGCTGCGGCAAGTGCGGGGAGAAGAAGAACCGGCGTTGCGTGTTCGACAACGACCCGGCGAACCTGCACATCGGGAAGATGGACCAGGCCGACGGCATCCTGCTGGGTTCGCCCGTGTACTTCTCGGACATGTCCGCCAACATGAAGGGGCTTGTCGAGCGTGCCGGAATGGTATCCCGGCAAAACGGGTACATGTTTGAAAGAAAGCCCGGAGCGCCAGTGGTGGCGGTACGCCGGGCCGGCGCCAACCATACCATCGCCAGCATCAACTACTTTTTCCTCATCAGCTCGATGATCGTGGTGGGTTCCAGCTACTGGAACATGGCCATCGGCAGGGAGGCGGGCGAGGTGGAAAAGGACGAGGAGGGCGTGGGCATCATGCGCGACCTCGGCAAGAACATGGCGTGGCTGCTCAAGAAGATCAACGGTTGACCGGAAGGGATTCCCATTGACGGACATGGCGATCCTCCTGGATCGCCATGTCTTCCTTCACTCTACTTCCCCTTGGCGTCGAACTCGGTAAGCACCTTGCCGTCCTTGAGGTATGCGTCGGCCGCCAGGGCGGCCTTCGCCCCCGCCGCCGCGGCCACGATGATCTGCTTTTCCGGCTCGTCGCACACGTCGCCGGCCGCAAAGAAACCGGGCACGGACGTGGACTGGTCCCGCTTGGTCACGATCTCGCCATTTTCGTTCAACTCCACCAGGTCCTTTACCGGTCCGGAATTGGGAGACAGCCCGATTTCGAGGAACACGCCGTCCACGGGCAGGTCCGTGATGTGCTTGCCTTCCGCGCCCACGAGCCGCACGCCGCCCAGCTTTTGCGTACCCAGAAACCGCTGCACCGTGGTGCCTGGATGGAGGGTCACGTTCCCGGCCTCGCCCACCTGCTCCTGCAACACCGCGTCGGCCTGGAAGTCCGGTATTATGTTGATCACGTGGATCTCCCTGGCCCAGTGCATGAGGTCCCGCGCCGCCGTGAAGGCGGAGTTCCCCCCACCCACCACCGCCACCCTGCGGTCCTTGTACAACGGGGCGTCGCACGTGGCGCAAAACGCGATGCCGTGGCCTATGAACCTGTCCTCGCCGGGCACGCCCAGCCGGCGGTACTCCTTGCCCGCGCAGTAGACCACGGTTTTGCCCGTGTACTCGTTCCCGTCCTCGGCAACGGCCGTGAACACGTCCCCGGACCGGGTGATCTTCTCCACCGTTACGCCCAGCGCCTCGTCCACCTCGTAATGCTCGGCGTGGTGGCGAAACTGTTCGGACAGGTCCTTTCCACCGATCTCCGGTATGCCCAGCCAGTTCTCCACGGACGCCGTGTAGGAGACCTGTCCCCCGACCGTGTCCCCCACCAGCAGGACCTCGAGATTCTTGCGCTTGGCGTAGATCACCGCGTTCATGGCGGCGGGCCCCGCCCCGATCACCATCACGTCGTACTCCTTGCCCGGGTCCGCGTCCCGCGCCTTGCGCTCTCCACGCTCCTCGCGCATTCGTG
Source organism: Desulfatibacillaceae bacterium (assembly GCA_046542385.1). Lineage (GTDB taxonomy): Bacteria > Desulfobacterota > Desulfobacteria > Desulfobacterales > Desulfatibacillaceae > JBKHBM01. The sequence continues at coordinate 3,901 of JBKHBM010000171.1, forward strand.
CGTCGATCTTTTCGTAGAGCCTGGGCTTGGCCACCTTGATGATCTCCAGCGCCGCGGCCTCGGCCGGCACGGCCCCCTCGAACGAGGGAATGCCGTTGATGACGGTGCGCGGCACGCCCGAGACGTCGTAACGCTGCACGAGATGCGGAAATTCGCTGGACTCCACCATGTCGGCCCGGATGTTCTCGTTGGCCATGGCCATCTGGTGGGCGATGTGCACCATCCGGGGACAGTACGGGCAGGTGACCGTGACCATGATCTCCAGATGCACGGGCACGTCGATGGCGGACAACAGCTGGAGAACCTCCTGTTCGAGGCCGTGCTGGCCCGTGGACACCCGGACAACGGCCTCCATCAGGGAACTGAACTCGTACCCCGCCGTCAACCCATAGAAACGTATCCCGTAATCCTCTCGAGCCTCCACGACCGTTGCCGGCACCTTGTCAATGCCGTACTCCCTGGCCATGTCCGCATGGGTTTCCGTATCCAGGACCTCCAGACGCACAGCCTTGGACAGGTCCGCGAATTCCGTGAGAAGGGCCTGCTGCTGCTGGCAGGACGGGCATGCGAGCTTCTGCTTGAAAAACAGAACCCGGACCGGCTTCAACAGCTTTTCCAGGACTCCCTTGACTTCCTCTTTGGCTTCCTTGTCGAAAAATTCCTCCATGGCGGCGTCTCCATCATAATCGGCGCAACGAAACATTCGGCGCGGTCGGGTGAAGAGGGTGTGCGCTGTCGGGGGGCAAAGGGGAACAGGTAATCAATAACAGGAAAACCGGCCTTCGGGCAACACCCTGTTGGCACAACCGGTCCCAAGGAGCAAAATACCGCCGGAATCACGGCTTTCCCGGATCGCGGGCGGCGCAAAAATCCGACGAACCACCGAATGACGTCCCTGCCACTCGTTGTCAGCGTGCGTAAAGGCCTGCCGCGTGACAGCCTGTCAAAAAGCGGGATGCGGGGCGAACCTGATGGATCGCTTTTTCAACAGGATCTACGGAGCCAGCAGGTTCGATCCCGTGAACAGGGGCACCTCGTTCAACGTGGACATGGCCGAGGCGAACCCGGCGGCGATGCGCAAGAGGCTGAGAACGTCCAGGGGTCGGCGGACGAGCCGGTAGGCGAACCGGGCGGGCCGCGGCCTGCCCAGGCTGTCCGTGGCCACGGCAACGCAATCGGGCACCGAGGATTCCGCTGTGTCCGCGATAGCGCGGATGGCCATGAACGGCAGGTTGGCACCTTTGGCCACGGTCGCCACGGAGGCGCTTTCCATGTCCACGGCCACGGCGCCGAATTTTTCGAAGAAGGCGCGCTTCTCAAAGGGATGCCGCAGTACGTCGCGGGCTTCCACGACCGGGCGGGTGTGCACGTCCAGTCTGCCGGAAAGGCGTTCGAACAAGCGGGCGTGCCATGTGGGATCGGCGGTGTAGCGGGTTTCGTCAGGGGCCAGGACCTTTTCCGGCAACACCAGGGAGCCGGGCCGCAGCCTGGGGTGCAGGCCGCCGGCGCAACCCCAGCTGACCAGCGCGCTGGCCCCCTTGTCCACCAGCTTTCGGGCACACCGGGCCGCGGCCTCGCCGCCCACCCCGGACAGAACCAGCAACAGGCCCTCCGGGGTTTCCACCACATCCCCGGCCTTCATCCTCCGGCCGCACAGGGGACGGGCTTCCCTGGCCATGGCAACGACAACGCCGGGTCGTCTCAAGACGATTCCTTCCTGCGCAGGTTCCGGTAGCGGGACAGGGCCCAAAGCGGGAAGTACCTGGCGTAGCCGTGGTATTTCAAATAGAAGACCCGGGGGAAACCGGGCGCGGTGTACTCGTTGTCATGCCACAGCCCGTCACTGGCCTGGCTGCGCAGCAGGAACTCCACGCCGCGCTCCACTTCCGGAGAATCCACCCTGCCCGCGGCCATGAGGCCCAGAAGGGCCCAGGCGGTCTGGAAGGATGTGCTGGGGCAGTTTTCGCCCCTGCGACCCGGGTAATAGCTGTAGCAGCTTTCGCCCCAGCCGCCGTCCTCCCGCTGCATCTGTTCGAGGTACATGGCCGCGCGCTGCAGCACGGGCAGGTCGCGCTCCTCGCACGCCTCGGCGAACGCCTCGATGGCGGACCAGGTGCCGTATATGTAATTGGTGCCCCAGCGGCCGAACCAGGAGCCGTCCGCCTCCTGCTCGCTACGCAGGTACTCCAGGCATTTTTCCAGCACGGGCTGGTGCGCCGGTCTTGCCAGGATGGCCAGCAGCTTGGCGCACCTGGCGGACACGTCCGCGGTGGGCGGGTCCAGCAGGGCGCCGTGATCCGCGAACGGGATTTCGTTGAGGTACTCCCTGTTGTTGTCCACGTCGAATGCGGCGAACCCGCCGTTGGCGGACTGCATACCGCACAGCCACTCCACGGCGCGGTTGATGCTCTCGCGATAGCGTTCCCGGTCCGCCCTGTGCATGATCCGGGCGACCATGGCCGTGTCGTCCAGGTCCGGGTAGTAGGGGTTCTGGAACTGAAAGGCGAAGCCGCCGGCGGAAAGGTGGGGCCGTTTCACCCGCCAGTCGCCGATGTCCACGCACACCTGTCGTTCCCGCAGCCAGTCCAGGGCCCTGTACACGGGTTCGTCCGGCGACCCGCCCGCGGCCTCCAGCAGCGCCACGGCGGCCCATGCCGTGTCCCATACCGGGGAGACACAGGGCTGGTAGTAGGCCTTGTCCTCGTCCTCCACCTTGAGAAGGTCCAGGGCATTTTGCACGGCGCGGCGCAAGGGATGGTCCGGTGGATACCCCAGGGTGGCCAGCGCCTCCAGGGAGTTCACCATGGCCGGGAAGATCGCGCCCAGGCCGCCCTCGCCGTTGAGCCTCTCTACGAACCACCGTTCCGCCTTGCGGGTGGCGTATTTGCGCAACGGTTTGGGGATGAACGGCTCCAGGTGCCGCGCCGTCCTCTCCATGGCAAGGAACGCCTTGTTGAGCCTGGAACGCACCGGAAACCAGTCCGTCTCCTCGTCCGGCGGCCGCACGAACAGTTCCTGTACGTCCACGCCGCGCGGATTTTTCGCCGTGGCCTTGTAGGTGTAGAGGATGGACAGCGGAATCATGACGGTACGCGCCCAGTAGGACAGCTTGTATATCTCCACGGGCGCCCACCTGGGCAGAAGGATCACCTCCACGGGCAGAAACGGCACCGCGCTCCACGGAATCTGCTCAAACTGGGCCAGGACGTAGTGGGTGAACACGTTGGCCCTTGCCGCGCCGCCCCGGGCAAGGACGGCCTCCCGCGCGCGCCGCATGTGTTCGGCATCCGGACTGTCGCCCGCCAGTTTCAGTGCATAGTAGGACTTCACCGTAGCGGACATGTCCGTATCGCCGCCGTAAAACAGGTTCCAGCCGCCGTCCTCCCCCTGCTTTTCCCGCAGGTAATTTGCTATTTTCCCTTCCAGGTGTTCGTCGATCTCGTCCATATAATGCATCATGAGGATGGTCTCGGCGGGAATCGTGCAATCCGCCTCCACCTCGAAGCACCAGTATCCGTCCCCCTGCTGCAGGGCCACCAGGGCGTCGCGTCCCTTTTCAATGGATTGTTCGATGCGCTCGTCCATGCGAGCACTTTTCGTCTTTTCGCTCTGTTTTTTGTCAAGCGCTTTTGCCATGGCAACACCGATGCGGATGGTTTATGGAATTGAGTCCTGTTCAGGGGGCTGGTTCGAGACGCACTTTTTCACCTGTTTGTAGTGATAAATCTGTAACAGAGTTGTCCAGCTATCGCAAGTCAAAACCAGGAGTCATACCCGGTCCCGACAGGGGGGTGCCATGCCCCGCCCCCCCGGTTCCGGCGATTCCCGGCGGGTTCCGTGCGGATCGCGTTTTTCAACAGGCTGTCAGGGACCTGAATCCGTGAGCGGTCTCAGGTGGTGCGGAGGCAAGGAAGAGACCTGCCGG
>JBKHBM010000048.1:0-34271 GCA_046542385.1 Desulfatibacillaceae bacterium
ATCACGGCCCGGTGTACCTCGGAGGTGCCTTCGTAAATACGCGTGACCCGCGCGTCCCTCCAGTATCGTTCCACGGGGTAGGATTTCGAGTAGCCGTAGCCCCCGTGCACCTGGACGGCCATGTCGGTGACTTCCGACGCCGTCTCGCTGGCATGCAGCTTGGCCATGGCCGAGGCCTCGGTGAAGTTCGCCCCCCGGTCCCGCAGTATGGCGGCGCGAAGCACCATGAGCCGGGCCGCCTGCACCTTCGTGGCCATGTCGGCCACCATGTTGGCCACGCTCTGGTGCTTTCCGATGGGCACGGAGAACTGGTGCCTCTGGTTCGCGTACCTCGCGGCTTCTTCCAGCGCCGCCTGGGCGATTCCAACGGCCTGGGCCGCTATGCCGATGCGCCCCGTGTCCAGGGCTGCCATTCCGATGCGCAGGCCCGTGCCCTCACGTGCCAGCAGGTTGCCGGCCGGCACCCGGCAGTCGGTAAGGCGGATGGAGGAAACCGGATTGGACCGCATGCCGGTGAGGTCCTCGATGTCTCCGGTGACAAAACCAGGGGTGCCCCGTTCCGCCACCACCACGCTGATGCCGCGGCGTCCGGCCGAAGGATCGGTGCGGGCGAAAATCAGGCAGGTGTCGGCAACCCCGCCGTTGGTGACGAAAATCTTGTTGGCGTTGACCACGTAGGCGTCGCCGTCCAGCCGGGCGGTGGCTTCGATTCCGGAGGCGTCGGAACCCGCGTTGGGCTCGGTGAGGCAGAAGGCCCCGATTTTTTCGCCACGGGCCAAAGGAGGCACCAGGCGCTGTTTCTGCTCGTCGTTGCCGAACGCCATGAGCGGGTAAACGGCCACGCTGTTGTGTACGGTGACGCACAGGCCGAGTCCTCCGCAAACCCGGGAAATCTCCTCGATGGCCACCACGTAGCCCAGGGTGTCCAGGCCGGCGCCGCCCAGCTCCGCGGGAACCTGGATGCCGAAGTAGCCCAGTTTCCCCATGCGGTCCACCACCTCCCAGGGAAAACGCGCCTCGGCGTCGATCTCCCTGGCCACGGGGCCTACGTGCCGCTCGCAGAATGCCCGGGTGGCGCGGCGAACGGCCCGGTGTTTTTCCGTCAGAAACGTGTCCATGCCTGCCCTGGATGTTGGCAAGGGATGCGGCTGTTTTCGCATGCCGGCGCCCACGCTGGCATGACCGGTCAACCGCCTTCCCGGAAAAAAGTCACCACTAACAGAACGACGGGCAAAAGGCAAAGGCAAAGCCGGCGCCGCGGGGGGCGGCGTTCCGACTTCCGAAACGGGACCGGAGCCTTTGCCCCGCTCAATCCGAACCGCTGTTGTTCTCCCTCGGCCGGGGCTGTGAAATCACCTGGGAAAACTCTTCTCCGGCATTCGGATCCAGGCGGCGGACTTCATGGTTCAGGCGAAGGATGTCGATGTGGTTGTCGTGGGTGCGTTTCCATGCGGAAATGGCAAACCCGGCGGCAATCAGGGCTACCAGAAACGCAGCCCATGCCACCAGTTCTCCGGCGTCGGCCAGGATTTTGCCGACGGGTTGCCTCTGCTCGGGTTCCGCGGTCCCCATGGACGGTAGAAATCCCTTTTCCGCTCCCGCTCCGGAGGTAAGGGGGCCGGGTCTGGCCCGGGCCGCCGGGGAGATGTCCGTCTCTCCGGGAAAGGCCTGGTCCATGGCGCCAACTTCCGGCCCGGCGTCCCCGGGGCTGACGCCGGACGCCACGGGCCGGGCCAGGGCGTGGCCCGCGTCACCGAAGCCGACAGTGGGAGACAGGGAGGATACCGGAGGGGCGATACCCGACGGGGGAGTCGCCCGGCGGAGGAACTCCGACGGCACCCAGCCGGCGGCTTCGCCACCGTTTTTCCATCGGCGGACCTCCAGCCAGTCACCGGATTTGCCCACCACCTCGACCCGGCCGTCCTTGCGGATGACCTCCAGTACCGGGGCGTCCCAGTCAGGTTCGGCGCGAAGGTTCAGGTCCAGAATGGCGGCTCCGATCCAGGTTCGGGCGGATTGCGCGGCGGAGGGTATGCCTGCGGAAACCGCCAGCAGGAAAATCGTGGCCAGGAAGAGGGTGGGGCAATGCCGGAGCATGGAACCTCCTTTGCGGCACGGCGGGGTATCTCTCGCCCCACACCTCGCGGGGCCCGACACGGATTATGACCAATCGGACGACGATTGTCAAAATCCTCGTGGCGCGCGCCGCCGGTTCACGGCCGTTCGGAGGCGGAATTCGGCCCCGGTGTTTCGCGGGCGGGCACACCTCCGCGGCGAACGCGCGTCCCGGGCGGGCCGTTTTGCGGTCCCTGTCCGGGTTTGGCGGCCAGTCCCATGAACGCCCTTTGGCTTTCCAGGGCGTTTTCGGCGATCCACAGGCCGATCAGGCAAAACAGGATGGTTGCCAGGGTGACCAGCACCAGGAATATGGTGGACATCGTGAACATTTCCCTTCCCCTTTCCGGGCGTCCGGTGGCCGCATCCCGGCGAACACGGCCCGCCCCGCCGATGTTGTTCATTCCAGGCTCAGGCCCCGGCCGGCGCCCTGTTTCGCGCACCGCCGCCGCTGACGGGTTTGCCGGGCCCGTTTTCCGTGAACCTTTGTGCAATCCGAAAAAAACCCCTGGCGACCCGGGAATCCGGGTACAGGTCGACGACGGCTTCCTGCCGGGTGACGCTCTCGTGCATGCGCCGGTCATATGGAAGGTGGCCGAGGAAGCGAAGACTAACATCATCCAGCCCGCCGCACACCTTGCGCAGGGCGTCCAGCGCGGAATGGGCCTCCCCGGCCGAACGGGCCAGGTTGACCACCACGCCGAACCGGGTACGACCCTGCTCGGCGGCCAGTTTTTTCACCAGCGCGTAGGCGTCCGTCACGGAGGCCGGTTCCGGGGTTACCACGACCACCACGTCATCGGCCATCCGGTTGAACAGCATGACCTCCGGGCCGATCCCACCACCTGTGTCCAGCAGGACCACGTCCACCTTGCCGAGCATGTTGTCAAGTTCGCCGGACAGCCGGCGCCGGTGCAGGCCGAACTCCCGGCCCAGCCCGCTCATCCCGCTGGGGGCGGCCAGGACGTACAGGTTGTCGCCGCGGTGTTCCGCGCACTCCGCCAGGGTCCTCTCGCCGGAGACCGCGTGGCCCAGGTGGTAGGCGGGGCTGAGGCCCAGGAACAGGTCGATATTCCCCAGGGACAGGTCTCCGTCCACCAGCAGAACGCGGGAACCTTCCCGGGCCATTGCCGCCCCCACGTTGATGGACAGGCTCGTCTTGCCCACCCCTCCCTTGCCACTGGTCACGGCGGTGACGCGGGCCCTGGTTCCCCCGTGGCCCGGCGGCCGGTCGCCGCTGTTCGGAATGTTTCTGGAAAACAGCCGGATTACCCGGTTTTCCGTGGATTCGTCCATGTCGCGCCTCTTGTGTCCGGCGGGTCTATCGGCCCGCCATGCTCGGGTCCGGTTTTCCGGGGCCTCGCGCGTGCGCCGGGCCCCGGGGGTACCATCCTTCAGTAGAGCAATGGGCGTGCCACCAGGCGGGTTTCTGGCCCCGTTCTTCCAGTTCAACGGGACGCTGCTTCCAACATTCTGTGATTGTTGTTAAAATTTCGGATCGCCTCGGCCGGCACAAGGAGAGGAACACTCGATGAGGTGCGGTGGACAACGGTTTCACCCCGTGGCTGACACGGATTCGTCAACCTGTTGACATGGAGTTTGCCGAATCCGGAAATCTGAATCCGTGGGCGATCCCGGGTGATGCGAAGGCAAGGAAGAGAGGGCGGCTGTATCGGGGGCGCCGGCCGGGGAGGGACGGTCTCCCGCCCCAGGCCGGGGCCGCAGGGGGAGAAGCCGTGGAACCGGACCCGGCCGCCGGCTCCGGGGGGAGGTGTCAGGCACAATCCGGCAGCCGGGCCCGGCAAGCGGGTGTCAATCGGCGAGTTCGTAGCGCTTGATCTTCTCAACCAGAGTGGTGCGCTTCAGATGCAGAAGCTGGGCGGCGCGATTCTTCACACCGTTGGCCTTTTTCAGGGATTCGGCGATGAGCGCCTTCTCGTATTCGGTCACCGCCTCCTGGAAGCTGATGCCGTCGTCGGTGATCTCCACGGAGGGCATGATGGGGATGGCGTTGCCTCCGGTGATGCCGGCGGGGAGGTCCTCGAAGGTGATCTTCCCCTCTCCCTTCAACACCACCATGCGTTCCACCACGTTGCGCAACTCGCGCACGTTGCCCGGCCACTCGTGACCCACCAGGGCGTCCATGGCGCGCTCCGTGATCCCCCCGATCTCGCAGGCACAACGCTGGTTGATCTCGCCGAGGAAGTGGTGGAAGAGCAGGGGGATGTCCATCCTGCGCTCCTTGAGGGGGCACAACTGGATCGGAATCACGTAGAGACGGTAGTACAGGTCCTCGCGGAACCGGCCCGCTTCCACCTCCCTTTCCAGGTCCCGATGCGTGGCCGCCACTATGCGGACGTCCACCCTGATCCTTTTGGTGCCGCCTACCCGCTCGATTTCCTTTTCCTCGAGCACCTTGAGCAGCTTGACCTGGAGGTCGTGGCTCATGTCCCCGATCTCGTCCAGGAACAGGGTGCCACCGTCGGCAAGCTCGAACTTGCCCGTCTTGGCCGAAGTGGCGCCGGTGAAGGCCCCGGCCGTGTGCCCGAACAATTCGCTTTCCAGAAGATTCTCGGGAATCGCCCCGCAGTTGATGGACACGAACGGGCCCCCGGCCCTGGGCGAATGGTCGTGCAACGCCCTGGCCACCATGCCCTTGCCCGTTCCTGTCTGCCCGTAAACGATGACAGTGCTGTCCGTCCTGGCGATCCTGCCGACCATGCGGTAGACGGCCTGCATCCGGGGGCTTTGCCCCATTATGCCGTGGAAGGCACCCGGCCGTGTTGCGCTGTCGGCCGCGGCGGTTCGTATTTTGCCGATTTCCCCGATACGCCTGTTTTCGGCTGCAAGACCCATGTTGACACCTCCTTGCCTTTGTTGCCGTGTTGGTAATGGAAGGAGCAAGGAGTGTGCCGTTTCACATTGAAACAGAATATGTTGTTAAATTAGCGAGTTGTAAAGAGCTTCCCGCGTTGGGGCATCCTGTCGCAAGGACATGTTTTTGCAATTTGCAAATATGCCGGGCCAGAACCAATATTTGTGGATATATTCATAATTATTACAGAATGTTAAATATCAGCCCCCATGTCGCTGAAACCGGACGCGGGCAAGCCGTCGGCCGCGAGCGCGGCAAGCCTTGGGGGGAGTCGTTGGTGCCAAGTATTGGATCGGATTGACTTTTTTCAGGGGCTTCGATTTTTGCATTTTGCATGTTGCATTGTGCAAAAACGGCCCGCGGTCAAGGATGCGCATTGCCAGGCGCCGCTTTTACGGGTATATTGTAACCACTTCCGTACACGCCCCCATGGTCGCGGGGTTTCGACGTCGCGCCCGCGGCCTGCCGATCCACCGGTGTTCGGACCGTTCCGAACCCGACAGGAGGATTTCCATGGTAAAGAGAGTCCTGGCGGCCTTGTTTCTTGTTCTTTTTCTGGTCACGAATACGGGCTGCTGGCCGGTGGTCGTGGGCACGGCCACCATAGTTGGCACCGCCGTTTATTCGGAAGGTGAGTTGTGGCAGGTTTACGCCCGGAACCGGGAAACGGTGCGCAAGGCCGTTGTCGACGCGGCAAAGGACCTGGCCGTGACCCTGGAGGGGGCGGTGGACACGGTTGACGTGATAACCTATGAGGGAACGTTCCGCGACGGGACTCCCGTGACCATCGACATCCGGCGTCTTGCTCCGACCAAGATCGAGGTGGGGGTCCGCGCCGGACACGTGGGGGTGTGGGACCGGGACCGCGCCGAGGTTTTCCACAGGCACGTGGCCCGGAATCTTTCCTGAATCGTTCCTGTAGCGCTGAAGGTGTTTCCGGTTCCCCTCAAGGGAAAGCGGCCCGACGGCACCCCGGTGAGCGTGGGCTTCAGACAGACGGCGCCGGACAGGACCTCGATCGGGATTCGCGCGGGTTACGTGGGGGTATGGGACCGGGACGTGGCCGAGCCCGGTTTCAAACGGACAGCGGGCTGCATCCAACCGGTTCATCGAAATCCCCTCCTGCCGGAAACGCGGAATTCCGGGTAAGCGCGGCGAATGGCATCCTCCACGAGCCGGAGCTCGTCACGGATCCCCGGGCAGCCGGAAACTGCGTCGAACCGGGCCAGGACGCCCACGCCCCTGGCGAACGCGGCGGCCCCGGCGTCCGTCGGACGCCATCCCGCCTCCGCCAGTTTTTGGGCGAACGGAAGCGCCTCGGCCTCGATCCGGCGCATGACGTCCTCTGCTCCGGTCCCGGCTTTCGGGCGGTTCTTTTTCGCCACGAAGACGTGGCACACGTTGGTGGCTCCGGCGGCCAGTCCCCGGGGCCTCTGCCTGCGTTCCAGGGCCAGAGGGAAGACGGCGGCCGGCATGAGGGCGGACGTGCGGAAGGCTTGCACCAGGACTTCCCATCCGGCCATGGCCCCGTGGGCGTAGACCATGGCGAAGACTCCGTCGTCCCGCAGGACCCGGCCCGCTTCCCGGAGCGTCCTGGCCAGGCCTTCCCGGAATGCCTCGTGCGCGGCCTCGCTCGAGCCCGCGCGATGCCGGCTGGCGGACAGTTCCGCGTCGCCGACGCTGGCCGGTTCCTCGAACGCGCCGGGAGCCAGGACAGGTGCGAGCAGCCGTTTCCAGGAATAGAAAAAGTCGGCCAGGGGGCCGTAAAACAGGTTGTCGTAATAGGGCGGGTCGCAGACCACCGCGTCCTGGCTGGCGTCCGCGAAAGGCAGGTTCCGGGCGTCCGCGCGCAGCACCACGGGCCTGTGTCGGAACCGGGGCATGTTCTGGGCGGCCCTGGCGATGCGTTCCACCTTGCCGGCCAGGCCCGCCGGACCGGGCGGGGCAGGGTCCCTTTCGGCATAGTCCCAGAGCATGGCCACTCCGGGTCCGCAAAACGCCCTGCCCACCTGCTCGTTCTGGGGAATCCACATGGACAGCCTGCAGTTCCAGTCCACCAGTTGGTCCACGAGGCCGGACAACAGGGCCAGCACGTGCGCGGCAACCCGGGCCGGCAACCGTTCTCCAAGCAGGTCCGCTTCCTCCCGCAGGGCCGCGACCAGCGCCAGCATCACGGCCCGTTGCCTGGGGTTGAATACGTCCGCGTGGGTGGACATGCCGTACAGGGACGGATTCACCACGCCGGACCAGCGGGGCAGTTCCGTCCCGGGAAGGTCCGCCTTTAAAAGTCCCAGCAGCCGGGCCTCGGTTTCTGCGATTACCCGGCTGTCCGGCGCCGCGCTTTCCGGGGCAGCGGTGAACACCTTGCCCCGGGGTGTTCCGGGAACGGCCACGGCCACCAGTTCGTCCACGCACTCCATTATGGACGCGCCGGCCGTTTCATGGCCGCATGCCGGGCAACGGTGGGATCCGTGCCTGCCCCATACGGCCGGGGGGGTGTAGCCTCCGGCATTTTCCGCCACCCGGACAAGATGGCCGCCCGGTCCCTCCTCCGTGACGACGGCGGTGCGACGCCTCCCTTTCCGGGACAGCCAGGGGCGTCTGGACAGCAGGTAGCCGTATCCGCAGGACCCGCAATGGTGTCGATACGTCCACAGGTAGGTGTGGGGCGGGTGTGGGGATTCGCGGAGGGGAAACAGCGAGGCCGTGGAGGCGGCGAGCCGGGCCAGGACCCTGGCCCCGCTTTCCCGGACCAGCCTGCCCGCCTGCTCCGCGCCGATGGTCAAAGGCCCTTCCAGCACCGTCCTCTGCACGAACACGGACAGGGCGTTGGCGTCCACGGCCGTCACGCGGGCTCCCAGGCCCGCCGCCTCGAACGGGATGGTGCCCCCGCCGCCGAACATGTCCAGGACCCGGGGTGGCCGGCCGTATCGTTCATGGATCAAGGCGCCGGCGTCCCGTACCGCGTCGGGGGGCGAAACCGGCGATGCGCACAGGCGGCCCAGGACCTCCCGGGAAGCCGGCGTGTCCGCCGCAAGGCAGGCGAATACCAGGGCGCGCATGGCAACGTGCGGCCGCCGGGCCCACCACACGTGTATGGACTGGGGCGTGGCCGCCCGGGCGTAGCGCTCTCCGAGACCCGGCGCCGAGGCCGTTTCGTGAAGGTCGCCCGCTTCGGCGAGTGTGGCCGGAGCGGGATCGCGGCCTGTTTCAGCCCGTATGTCGCGCGCGGCCAGGTCCATGTCTCGGTTCCCATTCGGGTTATTCACACCTGAATCCGTGACGAAAATATGGAAAAATCTTTCAAGAGCCCCATAAATCGGGCTTTCCGCGGGTTCTTGAACAGCTCTTCGCTCACGGATTCAGGTTACAGTGACGGGACCGGAGGATAGGCGACGCTGGACTCCCGGTCAACAGGGTTCTGCCGTCGATAGTGCCGTGCGCCGGGTCAACCGACGTAATGCACGTCGTCGAACGGGTCCTCGGGCATGGGCATGGCCATGAGTTTCCACATGTTTTTGCGGAAAAAGCACATCTCGAAGTTGCCGCAGTTCAGCAGTATGCGGCCGTTTCCGTTTTCCTCCAGCACGGAGGCCAGTGTATCAAACAACTCGATCAGCAGTCCGGGTTCGTGGTCCACGTGCTGGGCCCCGCATACCTCGAGGAGGTCCGCCTGTTCATCGAACCGGACCGTGGAGAACATGTCTTCGAGATACCTCTTGTTGCCGGTGTAATTTTGTTTGCTTACGCCGGAAAACCGGCCGCAGTGCAGTGTGCAGAAGTCTTTCATCGCAATCCTCCCTTGGGTCGGATCATGTGAACATGTTGATGGCGCATCTCTCCGCCAGCTTCAGGTACTCCTCGGCGTTGAGTACGTCGACGCCCTCGATGAGTTCGTCGTCCTCCACCCGCATCATGTCCAGGGTCATCCTGCAACCGTGCAGCTTCACGCCCTCGATCCGCGCCACTTCCATGAGGGACTCGAGGTCCGGGATACCGGCTTCCTCGATCTGCCTTTTCATCATGCTGGTGGCCAGTGAGGACATTCCGGGCAGGGCCCCCAGGAAACCCGGGGGATGGAACTTGAGCCTGGCCAGGTACCCTTTGCGGATGATGTTGAGGCCCATGAACGTATAGAATACGTGGGCCTGGTACCCGAGACGCTGGGTGTTTATGCCCAGGACCAGGGACGGGTATGCACCGTCCAGGGTGCCTCTCGAGCAGATGAACGTGTACTCCTTGGCGGGCTTTTGGGATTCCGACATGGCGGCGCCTCCGTTTAGGCTTCAGGGGGGTGGGAGTCGGACCGGACAAGGGAGCCGTCCGGCGGATGTGCGGAACCTGGTTAGTCGTGAACAGGGGAGGTTGGGATTTCGGGCCCGGCGGGACAGGGCGCCCCGAACCGTGTATGGGGTAACCACAGCCTGAATCCGCCACAAGGGCGAAAATCCTTTCACCCACCGGGTGAAACGAGGATTTGTTCAAGAACACGCAAAAAGTCGATTTGCAGGGTTCCCGAAACCTTGTTCAATATTTTGGTCACGGATTCAGGCACAGCATACCACGGCCCCGGCCGTGGCGCAATGTGTACTTCTGCGTCGCCATTCGTTGCAAACGGCGGCCACCGGACCTCGCCGCGGGCTGTCCGGAAAACTGGACGGCGGGTGCCACTCGTGGTAGGAGACAATCATGCTCCAGTGTGCGATAGCCCCCCTTTTCTCCCCCGGGTTACCAGTGGAGGTTGTCCGACATGAAAACGCGGACGCGTTTTGAAAAATCGGCTGCGGCCGGCCTTGCCGCAATGATTGTGTTGTTTTTCGCCGTGGCGGCCGCCGCGGCCCCCGAAGCCGTGGACGTGGAACCCTTGGGCAGCCAGCGGTTGTCCCCGGACGGCTTTTGCCGGGGAAACGTGGGGTATGGATTGTTGCGCCTCGCGTCCCAGTCCCCGTTCCAGTCCCTCCGCATGGCCTTTCTGCCCATGACCCCGGACACGCTGCCCCAAAGTGCCTGGGAGTTCGGTCTGCACGAGACCCTGGCCAACGTGTGGGTGAATGAGAACCGGTACCACATGGATTATGAGACCCTGCATTCGGCCGCATCCCTGTCCTATGGTCTGCTGGACACCGTACTGCTGGAACTGGCGTTCGAGGAGCGGCGTCTTTTCGGGGGGGTGCTGGATGGTTTCATCGAGGGCTTTCACGACGTCACGGGCATCGACCAGGACGGCAGGGACATGGCGCCCAGTGGGGACGTGTTGATCGACCTGAGAGATGAAGACGGCAAGCGGCTTCTGTATTACGACGGGGGCAGCTCGGCGTTCACCCAGGCCTTTACTTTTTCCGCGCAGCACAACGTGACCTGTGGGGGCGATTCGTGGCCGGCCATTGCGTATGCCGGGACCGTGCGCTACGAAATCTGGAACATCACCGGCCTGGACCAGGACGCGCCGGTGGACCTGGGCTTGTCGCTGTCCGTGTCCAAGAGGCTGTGGGACGTCTACCTGTACCTGGCCCTGGGCGGGGTGTGGTACGGGGCCAACGAGGTTCAGGAGCTGGATCTGCACCGGATCCAGGTATCGGGACTGCTGGGCGTGGAGTGGAACTTCCACGAGAGGGCGTCCCTGTTGCTGCAATACCTGATGACCGAGGGGAGGGTGAAGGACCTGGACGCGTTTTCCGACGCCACCCACGAGGTGACCCTGGGGGCCAAGGTCCGCCTGACCCGGGGCCTGTTGCTGGAACTGGGCCTCGTGGAGAACGTCATCATTTACGACAACAGCCCGGACTTCGGGATCCACGCGGGACTGACCTGGAGGATTTTCTAGGGAGGCCGCGCGGTCCGAGGCAACCAGGGAATCCGGGCCGGGTGTAGGACACCCTGTTCATCGATTGTCGCCATGCACGTGTACGCCATACCCCATGACGGAGCCTATATCGTCTACCGTCCCCTTTTGCGGCTGGCGTTTACCGCCAACGCAGCCCTGGTGAACCGGCTGGCGGAATCCGGTTCCACCGCCCCGGCCGGTGGGATGGTGGGCCGTTTCCTGGACGAGGTGGGGTACAACGTCCCGGACCCCGAACCGCCGGTTTCGGACCCGTCTCCCGGCCCTCCGGTGCGCGCCGTATTGTTCCTTACCGATTCCTGCAACCTCTCCTGCGTATACTGTTATGCCGGTGGGGGCGGCGGCCGGGCCCGGATGAGCAGGTCCACGGCCGTGGCGGCCGTGGACGTGGTCGCTGACAATGCACGCCGGACCGGTGCGGGGCGTTTTCACCTGCAGATGCATGGAGGGGGAGAGCCCACGGTGGCGTGGCGCCGGCTGGTCGAGGCGGTCGAGCACGCGCGGTCCAGGACGATACCCTGCGAGGTGTCGGTGGCTACCAACGGCTGGCTGGAGCCTTCCCGCGCGCGATGGCTGGCGAAAAACGCGGACTGGGTGAGCCTGTCCATGGACGGCGTCCCCTGTGTGCAGGACGCCCAGCGGCCCACGCGTTCCGGCGGGCCCACGCACCAGCGGGTGTTGGAATTCGCGGCAGAGCTGGATCGGGCCGGGACCCCGTACGGAATCCGGATGACCGTGACCCCGGACAGCGTGGACAGGCTGGCGGACGGCGTACGCCACGTGTCCCGGGCCACAGGGTGCCGCATCGTGCAGGCGGAGCCGGCACACGACGCGCCGGACGCCGGAGGGAGTCGTTTCGTCAAGGCGTTTCTCGAGGCGCACGACGCCGGCGCCGCTCTGGGAGTCTTCGTGTATACCTCCGGGGCCCGGCCCTGGGTACTTGCGGACCGGTTCTGTTCCGCGTCATCCGATGCGTTGACGGTCCTGCCGGACGGTTCCCTTTCCCTGTGTTACGAGGTGTTCGGGAACGACCATCCACTTGCCGGTAAAATGGTGTGGGGCGACCTGCTGCCGGACGGTTCGATCCGGGAACGCCCCGGCGTGCGGCGCGCCTGCCGGGAAGCGGTGGCGGCCCGGCGGAGGGAGTGTGTGGGGTGCTTTTGCCGCTGGCACTGCGCCGGGGATTGTCCGGCGCGATGGATGGGCAGGGAAAGCCATGCGCGATGCCAGGTGAACCGGGAGATCACCACGGGATTGTTGTTGCGGTACATGCAGCGGGGCGGCGGCGTATGGCGCGGAGGTCCGGTTGCTTTCGGCGAAACGGAGGATTGCCTTGGGGGGAGATGACAACGGTTCCGTAAGCAGGCGGGGCTTTTTCCGCAGGTTCATGAAAGAAACCGTAAGCCTGGCCGACGAGGTCCGGGGGAAGCCGCAGATGAGGCTGGACGACCTGGACGGTCTTCCGGATGACGAACTTCGCGCGGTGGTTCCGGTACTGTCCCCTGCCGGGCGCTGGCGGGTGGAGGAAGGCAGGGTCCTGGCCAGGTTCGGGCCGGGCGGCGACTTCATCGAGGTGTGCCGTCTGGACGACGTGGCCGCGGTCATGCTGGACGCCATGGACGGCGCGCGCACCGTCGAGGAGGTCGCCTGGCAGGTGGTGGACCGGGTAGGCGCAAGTTGGTCCGACGCCTGGCCCGGCGTGCGTGAACGGTTCCTCACGCTGGCCCGGCGCGGCGTCTGCCGGCCCCGTGGCTCGGGTCTGGCGGGATAGGATACGACAGGATACACATGGGGCACGCCGCAAATTCGGACATGTACGCTGTACCGGTCGGCAGGGACCGGCTCGTGGTCTCGCCCCTGCGCGGCGTGGCCATCCTGGCCAACGCCGAGGTCGTGGAGCGAATACGGCGCGGCGGACCGGGCGTTGCGGAGGTCGTGGAAACGGCCCTTCTGGCAAAACCGGCGCCTGAGCCGCCCGCCAGGCGTTCGGGGCCGGTGGACCCGCTGTTCGTGGGGCTGATACCGACACGCGGATGCAACCTGTCGTGCGCGTATTGCGACTTTGGCGCGGACGGAGCGGACGCCGGGGAGGCTATGGACCCGGTAATCGCCGTCCGGGCCGTGGACTGGGCGATCCATTGCGCCAAAGGCATGGGTCGGGACGGTTTCGAGATCCATTTTTTCGGCGGAGAGCCCTTTTGCGCGCCGGAGGCCGTGGAGGCCGCGGTGCACAGGGCCCGGGTGGCCGGAGGGCGGGAAAGCCTCGTTCCGCGGTTGCAGGCGACCACCAACGGGGCGTATGGCGAGGGCTGGGCGGAGTTCGCCGGGGACTACCTGGACGGCGTGGTCCTGTCCCTGGACGGGGACCGGGACGTGCACGACCTGCATCGTTCCAACAGCCACGCGGCGGCGTGGCGCACGGCGAAGATCCTTTCCCGGTCCCGGACCGATTTCTGTGTGCGCATGTGCGTGAGTCAAAAGAGCGTCCACAGGCTGCCGGAGATGGCCGGGACCATTGCCCGGGATCTGGCTCCCCGGGTCCTGGACGTGGAGGCCCTGGTGCGAAACGAACGCGCCGCCAGGGCCGGGCTGCTGCCTCCCGATCCCTTTCTCTTCGCCACGAACGCGTGGCTGGCCCTGGGGGCGGCCCGCCGTATGGGCGTGGAGGCGGTGGTGGCGTCCGCGGACGTCCGCCACCCCAGGGCGTCCTTCTGCCCCGTGGGCCAGGACGCCCTGATCGTGCGTCCGGGCGGTGCCGTCAGCGGCTGCTATCTGCCTCCGGAGCAATGGCGCGCCCGGGGCATGGACATGGACGTGGGATGGATGACGCCGGGAGGCATCCATCTGGTCATGGCGGCCCTGGAGGCGCAACGCTCCCTGCCACTGGACAAGCCCCGCTGCGGGCGCTGTTTCTGCCGCCACACCTGCGCCGGAGGCTGTCACGTGAACCAGACGTTCCCGGGATGCGGCACGGGGTACACGGATTTCTGCCTTCGCACCCGTGTTCTGTCCGCCTGCGAGTACCTGTCGGCCATGGGCATGGCCGACGCGGCCCGGGCTCTGGTGGAAGACCGGGGAGCCATGGAGGCCCTGGCGAACAACCCGGATGACAGGATCGGGGAATGACCGAACACATGGACAAGGGAGCGTTGCCCGGACCCGCTCCGGGTGTGAGATGGGTGGTGGATGTCGGCGGCGTCCTGGTTTTGCGTGAGGAGGATGGCGAGACCATGATGCTGGCCTATCCCAGGGCGCTGGTCTGGGACCTGGCCGTGCGCAACAGGCCATGGGACGAGGCCGTCCGTCTTCTGGTGACTGTCTCGGACGTTCCGGCGCTGGATTCGACGGAGTACGTGGACGAGTGGATTGCCGAGTGGCGGGGCGGGGGCTGGCTTGTGGAGGCCCATGGCTAACCTGTCCCTCACCACCTTGTGCAACGCGGCCTGCCCCACGTGTTTTGCCGCGCCGGTCCTTGGCCGGGGCGCGCCCCTGCACATGGACGCGCCCACTGTGGACAGGGCCCTGGCATTTGTGGGCGCCGCGCAAAAAGAGGTGCGGTTTCTGGGCGGCGAACCAACACTGCATCCGGATTTTTCCGGGGTTCTGGACAAGGCCCTGGCCCGCGGCCTTGCGGTCACCGTCTTCACCAACGGCAACATTCCCGCCCCGGCGCTGGAACGGTTGTGCGACGCGCCCGAATCCGTGCTCGTGCTGGTCAACACCACCGCGCACCCGGCGGCCGGCAACCTGGCGGAGGTGCTGGCCCGGCTGGGGTCCCGCGCCATGGCCGGAGCCAACATCGCGGACCGCGCCTCCGATCCGGGAGGACTGCTGGAACTGGTGGACCGGTTCGGCCTGGCCCGGACGGTCCGCCTGGGACTCGCCCATCCGGTGGCAGGGGGCCACAACAGGTACCTCCATCCCCGGGAATACCGGGAAATAGGGGACATGGTCGCCGGTTTCGCGGTCCGGGCGCGCGAACGGGGCGTGGCCGTGGACCTGGACTGCGGGTTCGTACCCTGCATGTTCGGGGAGGAGGGGCTCGAGGCCCTGGGCATGTCCGCCGCGGATGTGGGCATGCGGTGCAATCCGCTGCCGGACGTGCTGCCGGACGGCTCCGTGGCCCCGTGCTACGCGCTGGCCCCGCGGGACCGGCTGCCCATGGACGGTCTCCCGGACGCGGACCGGGCCAGGAGTCTCTTCGCCTCCCGGCTGGCCGGCCTGCGCCGCGTCGGAATATATCCGGAGTGTGGGGCATGCCGGTATCGGGAGCGGGGAGAATGCGCGGGAGGATGCCTCGGCGCGGCGCTGGACAGGCTGAGGGGGAGTTCCACGGCGCGGCTTCACGAACCGGTGTCCGGGCCCGGCCCCGCCGTGGAAACCGGGGAACGTCCGGATGGGGAAGCCCTTGCTTCCCCGGCCGGAAAACCCTGGGCATTGCCGTACATCGACCAGCCCATGTCCTTCTGGGAATCCCTGGCCGGGGACGTGGGCGAGGCGGTTGGCGAAGTGTATTTCCCGCTTCCAGGCGGCATCGTGGGTTCAGGCCGGCCTCCCCAGCCGGAAACGCGGCTCACGGAGTTCCTCCGGGAGGCCCCGTTCGGCCTTGGCGTGGTGGTGAATCCCGTGGTGCTGCCGGGTTCCCTCGAACAGAGCGCGCGACACATCATGCGGGCCCTGGCGCATTTGCACGAGGCGTACGGGCTTGCCAGCGTGACCGTGGCCAATCCATCCCTGGCCGCCATGGTCCGGGACAGCCTGCCGGACGTCCGGGTGGTGGCATCCATCCTCATGGACGTGGCGCTGCCCCAGACGGCCATGTGCCTGCGGGGGGCCTGCGACGTGCTGGTTCCGGCAAGCCGGGTCTGCCGGAACCTGGCCGCGCTGGAGGCCCTCGCCGCCGCCTGGGGAGGTCCGGTACGCTTCATCGTGAACGAGGGATGTCTGCCCGGATGCCCGTACCGCACCCAGCATTTTTACGAGATGGCCAACGGCGCCGGCGCTCCCCAATCCCTGTGCGGCGGAATCCTGGCGCGACGGCCGTGGCTGCGGCTGACGGGTTCCTGGATCCTGCCCCAGCATCTGCACCTGTATGACGCCGTGGCCGGCGAGTGGAAGCTGTCCGGCCGGGTCACCCTCCAGGATCCGGAGCAATACCGCAGGGTGGTGTCGGCCTACATCCGCCGGGAGCCACTGCTGCCGCACGAGATCGGAGGAGGTCCCGCTTCGGTGGACAGGCCGGTTTTGGTGGACGAAAGGTTTTTCCGGCACACGCTTGCCTGCGGCGGGGCCTGCCACGAATGTTCGCTGTGCAGGGACCTGTGGGAGGCTGCCGTTCGGAGTGAATGATGGACGGGCGACGCTTTTTTCGTGCGCATCCGGAACTGCCGATATTCGCCGCGCAGTGGCGGGGGCGCATGGTTTTTGCCACGGGAGGCCACGTGGCCGTTCTTGCCGAGTCAGACGCCAGAAGCGTGGCGGGTTCCTGGACGGGCCGGGGAAGGCTGGAATCCGGAGTTGCTGCAGAGGCCCGGGCGTGGCTGGAGGCCCATGCGCGCGACGTGGTGTCCGGGCGCGCGGTCCGTGTTGACCGGTCCTGTTCCCCGGTCTGCCTCACTCTTCACATGTCCGCCGATTGCCTCCTGGAATGCGTCTACTGTTATGCCCGGCCGGAGCGCGGTCCGGCGGCCTGGAACATGGACGCCATGGCCCGGGCCGTCGAGGCGGTGGCGGACAACTGCGCGAGGCAGGCCGAACCCTTCACCCTGGCGTTCCACGGCGGAGGCGAGCCCTCCCGTGAATGGGACGTGTTGACGGGGGCCGTGGGCCTGGCGAAGCGGGTTGTTCGCGACAGGGGACTGGGCTGGAGGGGCTATGCGGCCACCGGTGGGGCCTGCGGCGTGGACAGGGCCAGGTGGCTTGCGGCCAACCTGGGGGAGGTGGGACTTTCCTGCGACGGGCCGCCTGACATCCAGGACGCGCAGAGGCCGCTGGCCGGCGGAGGAGCCACGTCCGGCATGGTGGAGTCCGTGGCCCGGGCCGTGCGGGAGGAAGGGGGCCGGCTGTCGGTCCGCGCCACGGTGCTGCCCGGGACGCTGCACCGCATGAGCGAGGTGGTGGAATACGCGGCTGGAGTTCTGGGGGCGGACGTGGCGCGGCTGGAGCCGGTGTATCGTGCCGGAGCGCGGGGTTTCGCCCCTGAACAGGCCGAGGCGTTCGCGGCGGGATTTGTCGCCGCCCGGAGGGCCGGGACCCGGCTGGGAATTGTCGTGGAGACCTCCTGTTGCCGGCCGGAGGAGGTTCATGGACCATATTGCGAACCGGCGCGACGGGTATTGCGGCTGTTGCCCGACGGAACCGTGGCCGGGTGTTTCGTGAATCCGCGCCGGGCCGAAACGATTTCGGGGCGGACCACAGCGGAGGGCGTCCAGTGGCGGGAAAAGGCGGCGCGGGATCTTTGCCGGAGCGCCCTGGAGATACCCGGAGAGTGCCGGGACTGCGTTTGCGCCCATTCCTGCGTACGGACCTGCCCCGAGGCGTGTCCGGCCCTCGGGGAAACCGGCCGGGGGCCAGCGGCGCTGTTCCGGTGTCGGGCAGCCCGTCTGATCGGCGAAAAGCTGCTGCTCGAGGCCGCCGGGAAACTGGTCTCGGCGGACGGAGACGCCGGAACGGGCGGAAGCGGGGCCGCCCGGCTGTCCCGGGCCACGAAAGGCCTGCCTTCCGAACTGGCGGACGAGGTCTTCCGGCAGTGGGAGGCCGCCCGGCACGAATACGACGTGAATGACAGCCGCCTTCCGGAGCCACCCTGGGAACGCCGGGGACTGGACAGGACCCCGGAGGAGGCGGCGCTTCTGCTGGAACGGCACTCGGAGTCGTCCGGGCGCCCGGTTTCCGTATACGTCCACATTCCGTTCTGCGAGGGGCGATGCGGTTTCTGCGACTGTCGTTCGGTGGATATGGGAGATCTGGGACCGGGTTCGCTGGAGCGCTACGTGGGCGCCCTGTGCGGGGAGATCGAGAGGGAGGCCGCCGTCAGGGGGCCGGGGCGGCGGCCGGTGACCACGGTGCACTTCGGCGGCGGCACTCCCGGAGTGCTGCCCGGGAACCTGCTGGAAGAGGTGGTGCGAACCTTGTCGTCCGCCTATCGGGTACACGAAGGCACGCAGTGGGCCATGGAAACCACATGCCGGACCCTGGCCAACGGAGCGGCGGGAACCCTCCGTGGCCTCGGGTTCACCCGTCTGCACCTGGGGGTGCAGACCCTGGACCCGGAGTCTCGTGGCTGGATGGGGCGAAAGCTGAATCCGGCCGCGGTCCTGTCCGTGATCGAGCGGTGCGCGTCCCGGGGATTCATCACCACGGCGGACCTGGTGTATGGCATCCCGGGCGCGGGGGCCCGGGGCGTCGTCCGTGACGTGGCCGGGCTGCTTGACGCGGGCGCGCACGGAGTGTCCCTGTACCGCCTCAACCGAAGCCGCAGAAACCGACGGCACGTTCCCCAGCCCGGCCCGGACGACGCCGTGGCGGCCTTCGCCTCCCTGGTGGCGGCGGACGCCCTCCTGGCCGGACGCGGGTTTTCAAAAACCCATTTCGCCCACTGGTCCGGACCAGGGGACGACAACCTGTATTTCACCCACGCGGCCCGGGGCGAGGATCTGGCCGCCCACGGAGCCTGGGCCTGCGGCCGGCTCGGCGATTTCCTGTTCCGCCGCCGTGGGCCGGCGGCCTACCTCGAACCGGAAGGGGCGGGACAGACCCTCGCGGGGGGCATGGTCGCGCCTCCGGAACCTCCGTCCCTGGCCAGGGCCAGGGCCATGCTCATGGCGTCGCGCATCGCACCCCGATCGGCGGGTGGCCCGGTGCCGGACCGGATCTCCTCGGCCTGGCTCCGCGCGGGGCTGACCAGGCCGGAAGCGCCGGGGGCCTACACGCTGACAGGGTCCGGCACCTGGCTGGTGGATCGGATGATTCGGGATCTGGAACGGGCAGCCCGCTTCCGGAACGCTTCGGATATTTGAAACGGCACACGACTGTGGTATTGAGGACATGAACCCGAATCCGTGGCAACCATCGGGGGCAATGCCGGAAGCCCGAATCCGCCCGGCGGACCCGAAAACATGTGGAGAAACCCATGAAAAGCCCTGGCCGGCATCCCTCGCCCCCGCACCCCAATCACCTGGAGACGCTCACGGAGTCAGAATGAACCCTACCTGCGGAAGACGCGCCTGATGGCCGGTCCCGGGCGACACGGACGTTCGGGGGCCTGGCGGACCGTTGCGGTCGCCATGCTGCTCCTGGGGACCTGCGTATGCGCGGCGGCCACGCCCGTGATCGAGCTTGCTCCGCAAAGGGAGCGGATCCCGCTGGGCTCTCATGTGGAGGTGTTGAAGGACCCGGGCGGCATGCTGACGCCGGAAGAGGCCGCGTCCGCGAAGGTTGCCGGCGAATACGAGAGCATGGGCGGCGGCGTGCCCAACTTCGGGATCACGGACTCGGTGTACTGGTTGCGCTTCACCCTGCACCAGCCGGAGAGGCGGAACGGGGACGCGGGCCTGTCCGACTTCTCCCTGCTGGACCTGGGCAGGTCGTGGTTGATGCTGGCTGAATTGTACGTGGAATCGTCGGCCGGGAAAACCGGTGGGGCAGGCCTGTCGAGGCTGCCGGAAAGGACCTGGTCCTCCAGCGACCCCGCGGCGACACTGGGGCATCGCCTGGTGTTCGACCTGCCCGTCGACCTCTCCATCCCGCGCACATTCTACCTCAGAGTGGGCCATACCGGCAGCCTGTACCTGCCCCTGGCCGTGGCCACCCCGGCGGGATACATGGAAGCCACCAACCAGCGCCTGCTCTGGATCGGCACCTATGCGGGCCTCATGTTCTCCATGGCCCTGTACAACCTGTTTCTCTTCGTCTCCCTGAAGGACCGCAGCTACCTGTGGTTCGTCCTCTATGTCTGCTTCGTGGCCTGCTTCCACATGGTGGCGGGAGGCATGCGAACGGACCTTGCCGGGGAAATGGCGGACGGCGGGATCTGGACGTCGCGGCTGCTGCTTTTCCTGACGGTTTTCTCCGCCCTTCTGGCCGCCAGGTTCACCCGATCCTTTCTCATGACCGAGCAGACGGCCCCCGACTCGGACAGGCTGCTTGCCGGGTTCATGTACATCTCGGGGGCGTTGCTGATCCTGGGAGTACTGGGGGACGCGGGCCTCATCAACAGCGGGTACAACTTTTTGGCTTTCGTGACCCCCTTTGTCATCCTGGGGCCGGGCGTGTCCCTGTGGAGACAGGGTTTTTTCCCGGCGAGGTTCTTTTTGCTGGCCTGGCTGCTGTATCCGGTCGCCGCGATCATCCACTGGCTCACTTTGGAGGGGGTGCTGCCCTATACGGAGTTCACCTTCCACATATTCCAGATACACTCGGCGGCGGCGGCGCTTCTGCTGTCCTTTGCCCTGGCCGACCGGATAGCGACCATGCGCCGGGAAAAGGAGATGGCCGAGGCGGAGACCCGGGCCAAGTCCGAGTTTCTGGCCTCCATGAGCCACGAGATACGGACCCCCATGAACGCGATTCTGGGCATGGCCCAGGTCCTGTGCGAAACCGATCTCACTCCGGAGCAACGCAGGTACGTGGAGGTGTTCCAGTCCTCCGGGGAAGCGCTTCTTTCCCTGATCAACGACATCCTGGACTTCTCCAAGGTGGAAGCCGGGCTGCTGGAACTGGACACCTCCGAGTTCAACCTGCGGGAGCTCGTGGACGAGGTCATGGCCATCATGAACGTGCAGGCGGACAGGAAAGGTCTGGCCCTGCAGTACGACGTCATGCCCGAGGTTCCCCTGACCCTGCGGGGCGACCCGGGACGGCTGCGACAGGTCCTGCTGAATCTTCTGGGCAATGCCGTGAAGTTCACCGACGCGGGCAGGGTGGCCATGCGCGTGGAGACCGACCCGGACGCCGGGGAGGAGGGTGTCCTCCGGTTTTCCGTGTCGGACACCGGTATCGGCATAGCCGGCAACAAGCGCCGCCTCATCTTCGACAGTTTCACCCAGGCCGGTGAATTCCCGTCCCATGAAGCCGGGGGCACGGGTCTGGGCCTGGCCATCTCGAGGATGCTCGTGGACCTGATGGGTGGCCGGATCTGGGTGCACAGCCGCCCGGGAAGAGGCAGCACGTTCTACTTCAACGTGAAGGTCGAGGTGGTTCCCGAGCCGGAGGAATCGTGGGAGGACACGAGAGTCCTGGAGGGAGCGGCGGCCCAGGGGACGGAGATGGGATCGCTGTCCGTCCTTCTGGTCGAGGACTCGGACGCCAACCGGTTCGTTGTGCAGGCGTACCTCAAGGATACTCCGTGCAGGATCGACATGGCTCCGGATGGGGCGGTGGGAATGGACATGTATCGGAAGGGCCGCTACGACGTGATACTGATGGACATGCGCATGCCCGAGATGGACGGTTACACGGCCACCAGGATGATCCGCATGCACGAGGCCAGGACCGGGGCGCCCCGGACCCCGGTCATAGCCATGACGGCGCACGCCATGGCCGCGGACGCCGAAAGGAGCCGCGAAGCGGGTTGCGACCTGCACCTTTCCAAGCCAGTGAAAAAAAGCGCCCTGCTCGCGGCCATCCGGGAGGTTGTCGGAGGGGTGGACAACCGGAACGAACGCATGGAGGCCTGACGATCCGGCGGAAGCCGGATCGTCCGTCGCGGGGGAGCGGGTCAGGCTCCATTTGCGGCGTCGTGATCCTGTTTAGCCCGGTCGAGGGTTTCCCTGACTACCCGCGCCGTGGTCCCCATGTCCAGGGGCTTGTGAAGAAAGGCCCTGCAATTCAGTTCGGCCGGTTCCCTGTCCGCTATGTTTTCGATGAATCCCGTGCAGATGACGACCGGCATGTCCGGCCGGATGCGTGTCATTTCCGCTGCCAGGGCGTCTCCGCGCATGCCCGGCATGGTCAGGTCGGTGATCACGAGGTCGAAGTCCATGGGGGCTTCGCGAAACGTCTTCAGCGCCTGCACGCTGCTGGTGTGGCAGGCCACGGAGTAACCCAGCGCTTCCAGCAGGGGCTTGCCCATGTATGCGTTGGTGTGCTCGTCGTCCACGAACATGATGCGCTCCGTGCCCCGGGGTAGCCCGGGTTCGGGCGCGGTTTCCGCAGGCTGGTCCGGTTCGCTGTCGTACCTCGGAATGTACAAGGCGAACGTGGTGCCCGCACCGGGCTCGCTGGTCACCGCCACTTCCCCGTTCAGGCTTTTTACGATCCCGTGCACGATGGACAGGCCGAGCCCCGTGCCTTCCCCGTCGATCTTGGTGGTGAAGTAGGGATCGAAGATGCGTTCCACCACCTCGGCCGCCATGCCCTGCCCGGTGTCCGAAACGGCCAGCCGCACGTATTCCCCCGGTTCCAGGCTTTCGCCCATGACCGGGTCTTCCTCGCCCGCCCGTGTTTCACGGTATTCCACCGTGAGGGTGCCTCCGGTGTCGGCCATGGCGTGGTAGGCGTTGGTGCACAGGTTGAGCAGCACCTGGTGGATCTGGGTGGGGTCGGCCAGTATGGGGCCGGTGCCCTTGTCCACGTGCGTGACCAGTTCCACGGTGGTGGGGATGAAGGAACGCACCAGCTTCAGCGCCTCGCTGATGATGTGCTGGCCGTACACCGGCTTCGTTTCGATTTCGGACTTCCTGCTGAAGGCCAGCATCTGGGCGATGAGATCCTTGGCCCGTCTGGAAGCCCGCAGGACCTCATCCAGGTATCCCGCGGCGGTTTCCGGTTTGCCCAGGCTGCGTGACGCCAACTGGGTGTAGACCATGACGGGAGACAGGATATTGTTGAAATCGTGGGCGATACCCCCGGCCAGGGTCCCGATGGCCTCCATTTTCTGCGCCTGTCGAAGCTGGCTTTCCAGTTGCTTGGTACGGCTCACGTCACGGGCGATTCCGCAGATCCCGTTAATCGCGCCGGATTTGTCCCTGATGGGAACCCGGGTCACCTGGTAGATGAACCGTTCGTTGCCCACCTTCACGACCAGTTCCCTTTCCACCACTTCCCCGCGCAGTATCCTGCGGTCCACGTCCCTGGTCAATTCCGCGGTTTCCGGACCGAACAGTTCCTTGTCGGTGAGGCCTTCGATCTCGCCGGCGGACATGTCCAGCAGGATTTCCATGCTGGGATTTACCACGGTGTAGCGGAGGTGGCGGTCCTTCAGGAAAATCAGTTCGCGGGCGCTTTCAAATATGGCGCGGAACCGTTCCTCGCTTTCGATCAGGGCCTCTTCGGCTTCCTCGATGCGGGTGATGTCGATGATCAGTCCCCGCAGTCCCGCGGGTTTGCCCTCCTGCCACATGATGTTGGTGTGGACGAGGCACGGGAAGGTTGTGCCGTCCTTGCGGATGGCGGTGTATCGGCTTACCAGGGGAGGTCCGCCGGCCAGGAGCAGGGAGATGCGGTTGACGGCCCGCTCCCTTTCGTGGGGCGCTATCATGTCCAGGGCGTACAGACCGTTTTCAAAGTCCCTGGTATCATATCCGAAGGCCTTGAAAGCGCTTTCGTTCACAAAGGTGAGGCGGGTTTCGAGGTCCACCTCGAACACGGTTTCGGGAAGGAGGCGGGCCAGGGCGCGGAAACGTTCCTCGCTCCTTTTCAGATCGTTTTCCGCCTTTATCCGCCGGGAAATGTCCCTTCCCACCGTGGACAGAAACTCCAGTTCACCGTCCGGGGACTTGTGGCCCATGATGACCTGGGACAGGGGGATCTCGGTGCCGTTTGCGTCCACCAGGGCAGTCTCCCCTTCCCAGACGCCGTGTTCCACGGCCGCGGGTATGCCAACGTCACTGATGAGTTTGCCGGCCCAATCCGGGTGCAGTTCGCGGATGCGCAGATTCAAAAGGTCCGAGTCAGGGGGCAGGTCGAGCATGCGGAAGCCGGCCGGATTCAGGTACATTATTTGCCGGTCCGGGGTGGCCATGGAAACCATGTCGGAGGTGTTTTCCAGGATGGCGAGCAGCCTGGCCCTCTCCGCCTCGGCGGCCTTTCTTTCCGAGATGTCCCGGGCCACCGCCAGAATTCGTTCCATGCCGCCCAGGAAGATTTTTTTTAGCTTGACCTCGGCCCAGAACCGGCTGTCGTCCTTGCGTTTCATCTGCCATTCAAAGGTGTGGCGTTCATCCTGCGCCGCCACGGCCAGGTGGGCTTCCGAATCCTTTCCGGAAAAGGGCTCCCCCATGCGGTTGAGTTCTCCCACGGTCCTGCCCAGCATCTCGGATTTGCGGTAGCCGGTCATGTCGATGGCGGCCTGGTTGGCGTCCACGATTCTTCCGTTTTCCGGATCGTGTATCCAAATGGCGTCCGTCGAAGCCTCGAAGACTTCCCTGTAGTTGTGTTCCGACCGCAGGAGGGCCTCTTCCACCCGCATTCTCTGCTCGAAAGACAGAAACTGCGCCACCTGGTCGGCGAGGACCCCGGCGAAGGCCACTTCGTCGGGCTCCCACGAGCGTGTTCCGGCCACGTGCTCCAGGAGGACGTGGCCGAGCAGCGAACCGGACACCCGGATGGGCGCCATGAGGGCGGAGCGAACTCCGTGGGGTTTGAACATGGAGGGTAGGAGTTCGGCCACTCTTTCATCGGTACGGACATCGGGAATGTCCATGGCCCTGCTGGAGGAAAGGTGTTTGTGAAATGACGGGAAACGGGAAACGGGGTGCTTCGTGCCGCGGGAGTGATGGTCCGTGCTTGCGTGGTAGGTGTCCTTGCAGGCGGTTACCGTGTCCTTGTCCTCCAGAAGCCACACACTGGCCCGTTCCACGCCCAGGGCCGCGGCCGCCGCCTCGGTCAACGCGGCAAAGGCACGCTCCCGGTCGGCTCCGTACAGGGCGTCGTCCGTGGCGAGACGCACTATGGCCGCTTCCTGGCGCCGGGCCCTCTCCAGCCGGGTCCGCATCTGTTCGGCGGCCTTCTTGAGGTCCGAAACGTCCCGGGCGAAATAGGCCATCCGGTTGACGGTGCCGTCGGGGTCGGTGACCGGTGCGATGACCAGGTCCCAGGTCGTGTCCTCATGGCGGAATTCGAGTCTGGCGGTCTCTCCGGTTGCGGCGACGTCGAAGGCCTTTCTGGCGACGTCCGGGTTGTGGATGCCGGGTTCCAGAAGAGCGGCGGGCAGGCCCACGATGTCCTTGCGGGACTTGCCCAGGCGGCGGCAGGCCACATCATTCACGGCAAGTACGACGCCCCGGCCGTCCACCAGCATGGCGGTTTCGGGCACGGCATCGAGCAGGACCCTGGAGGTTTCCTCACTCTTGCTCAACCGGACCTGGACCCTTTGCCTCCAGATCACGAACGCGGTGAGCCCGGCCACCAGAAGTCCCAGTCCGACAAGGAGGGCGGAAACCGTCCACACCAGGCCCCTGTGCTCCCTGTAAAACGAGTAGGGCCTGTTTTTCACGAGGCTTCCCGGAGGCAGAAGGGATCTGTCCACGCCGTGCTTTTCGAGCATGGCGTGGTCGAACATGAACACGTCGGGGCTTTGCAGAAGCGGCGGCAGCGTTCCCGGGGCCTGGCCGTTCAATACGGCCTGCCCCAGTTCGGCCGCGGCGCGGCCGTGATTGTACCCGGAAACGCATTGGCCGCCCAGAAGCCCCTTGCCTATCATCCATTCCGAACGCCCGAAAACGGGGACTGGCGAACGACGGAACACCATACCCAGTGCTTCCGGGGAAACGAATCTGCCCAGGGCGTCCTCCCAGAAGGAGATGAAAAAGACAAAGGAGTCCCCGGGCAGCTCCTGGACGAATTGGTCCAGGGTGTCCAGTGTGACGTCGCCTATTACCTGGTACTCGAGGCCGGGGAAGTGCCGCGCCACGGCCCCGGCAAAGTTTTCAAGTTTTTCGCCACCGGTTTTCGTTCGGTCGGCAATCACCAGGGCCCGACGGGCGTCGGGTCTGATCCGGGCCGCCACGGACAGGGTCGCGTCGAAGTCTCCCGGTTCGCCGACTCCGCGCACCTCGGGTCGGTCCGCAAGGTCCTCCGGCCTCACCTGGTTCAACCCGCAAAAGATCAGGGGCGCGCCGTAAAACAGGTTGAAGCGGTGACGCAGGGCGAATTGGTAGGCGTTGTCATCCACCGCGAGAATGACGGAAAACCGGGTAAGGCCGTATTTCTCCTCGTACAGGACCCGGAGATGCCACAGGTACTCTTCGGAATGGACCCGCTTGGTGTCCATGTACTCGATGCACCAGTCTATGTCGGTGCGGTCGCCCAGGACGGAATCGACCCCGTCCAGCACGGATTCGGTCCACTCGCTCTGGTGGTAGGAGTGAAGGACCAGCACGCGGTGCATCCGGTCCAGTTCCGTTGCCCGGGCGCCCGCGGGCAGGGCCTGACAGGCGACAAGGAAGACAAGGGAAAGGGCAAGGGCTGACAGTCTTGGCTTGTTCATGCCGGGAGCTCCATGGACAAGGCGGTATCCTGAATTTGTGACGGAAACATTGAGGAATTCACAAAAAGCCACTTTAAACGGGCTTTCTCAATCATTTGCATACAAATGTTGTTTCACCCAATGGGTGGAAGGATGTTTCGCCCGTCCGGGACGGTTACGTGCGTCTCGTCTCCGGCGGGGGATCAAGCCGGCGTGCCGGGCTATGCCACCCGAGGCGGCCCACGGAGTCAGGGGAGTAATGTCCTTGCACGGTTTTGTGGCCGGTTTTCGGTAATGCGCGGCATGCCGGCCGAGGATATGGATTCATGTTATGCAATATATGAGCCACCCTCGGGGAGTCAAGGGCCGGGGTCGGCATGGACGCGGCAAACTGCAGCAGCAGAGTCGAAGTAAGTCCAAGTAAGAGCCCAAGCACCGGAAAAAGCTCAAATTATCTTTATCGGCGAAATTTTCCGGCATAAATCCCGGTCAGGTGAATCCGGTTGCCAATATACGGCATTTCATTTATGGTTTTTCATCGGAAAACATGGTTGAATCCGGTACATTCATGCGTAACCAGGGGCACTTTGTTACATTCGCGGCCCCAGTCAAGGCCGCCGGCACAGGTGGGTGGTCCCGGAAGACCGTGACCCATGGCAGCCCGTTGAAAAATTCGAGATTTACAGCCTGTTCAAAAACGATGAGATGCAAGGTGCGCGAATTTCGAGGAATAAGGCGTACTTATGGGACGCCGCACTGACGGGAAATGAAGCGCGTACTGCGCAGAACGCGCTTTTGAACAGGCTGCCAATCGTGGAGAAGTCCGTGTTGAAAAAGATTCTGGCCGGATCAGTAGCGCTGTCGTGCCTGTGCTGTCTATTCGCCTGCGGGCATGCGGACAGGTACGACTACGAGGCGATCAGGGAGCGACGTGGTGAACCCGGCGTGGAATTCCGTCGGGAGAAGGCGGTCCCGGAGTCGCTGGCCGAATTGCCCGAAGAGCCCCTCACCCTGAGTCGGGCCGTGGCGATGTCCCTGGCCAACAACCCCGGTGTGGACCTCGCGGTGGCCCGCATCCTCCAGGCCGAGGCGGCGGTGGCCCGGGCCCGGGCCGCGTTTTTCCCACGGGTGGGGGTGTGGTCCGGGTTGAGCCATGGGGACGCACCGTCGGGGTACCTGTTCAAGAAGATAGACCAGCGCGACCTGCCGCGGATGGTGAATTTCAATGATCCCGGCTGGTTTCAGAACTTCGAGGTGGGCGCGAAGCTGCAACTCAACGTGTTCAACGGCTTTCAGGACACCCTGCAACGGCGGATGGCGCTAACCGGCACGGAGGTGGCCAGGTGGGGCAGGGCCGAAGTGGAAAACGCCCTGGCCTCTGGAGTGATCGAGGCCTATTACAACACGCTGGCGGCCGAGGAGTTCGCGGTGATCGCCAGGGAGTCCGTGTCCATGGTTGAGCGCCAGCTTGACATCATGCAGGTGCGTTACGAACACGGCGGGGCGCTCAAGAGCGACATCCTGAGCCTCAAGGTCCGGCTTGCCCAGTCCCAGGAACAACTGGTCCAGGCGCGCAATTCCCACAGTCTGGCAATGGCCGCCCTGGCCAACCTGCTGGGCCTCCCCCCCGACACCCCGGTGCCCCTGAAGGGCGAGGACGACATGGATCTGCACCTGCCTCCGGACTACGCGTCCGGGGTGGACCTGGCCCTTTCCATGCGTCCCGAGCTGCAGGTGGCCAGGCAGAGGGTGAGGATGGCGGCCATGGGCGTGGACAAGGCCCGGGGCGGGTACCTTCCCAGGGTGGATCTGGAGGCGAAATACTGGATGGCCGACGACAACCTGGGTCTGGACATCGAGGACGACAACTACACGGGCGGGATCATGCTGAACTGGGACCTTTTCGCGGGCGGGGCCCGCTACGCCGCCGTGGACAAGGCCGAGGCCGGGCTCGAGGAGATGCTGGCCGCCGACCGCAAGTCGACCCAGGGGGTTCTGCTGGACTTGAGGTCAGCCTATCTGACCCTGGAGGAGGCCAGGGCCAGGGTGGAGGTCACCGAGGCCAGCGTGGTCCAGGCGGCGGAGAGCCTGCGACTCGTCAAACAGGAATACGAAGGGGGCTCGGCAACCATCACCAGATACCTGGACGCCGAACTCGCATACAATCGCGCCCGCACGGCCGTGGCCACGGCCCGGTATGACCGGGAAAAGGCGCGCGCCGCCGTTGGCAGGGCGCTGGGATACTGCGGACGATGCGGCAGGGAGTCAATGAGGGAATATGAGCGGAAACAAGAGCGGTAAGGGGTGGAAGGTTCTGTCCTACCTTCTGGGTCTGGCGGCCCTGGTATTGCTCATGATGTACATGGCCGGAGTGTTCACGCCGAACAAGGTGCCGCCGGGGCAGGTGGCGCATAAGCCGGAAAAGCCACCCGAGCGCTACACGACGGTGAAGGCGGACAGGAAGGGCGTCACCGATTATTACGAGGCAGTGGGCACGGTGCGACCCCGGACGGAGACGACGGTCTCCGCCCAGGTGACGGGCAGGATCGTACGTTACGAAGTCAGCGCCGGTGACGGTGTCGAGGAAGGCGACCTCCTGGTGGTGGTGGACGACAGGACGGCCCGTTCCCGGGTCGAGGAAGCCAGGGAGGGAGTGAACTCCGCCGAGGCCGGCGTCGCCCAGGCCAGGCAGATCGGCGCGGCCGCCGAGGCCGTGTACGCGCAGTCCAGTCAGGAATACCACCGGGTGCAAAAGTACTTCGAGGGCGAGGCCGCCACCGAGCAACAGCTGGAACAGGCGCGCTCCGCCTACCACCAGGCCAGGGCGAACCTGGAGCGGGCGAACAAGGCCGTTTCCGAGGCCAGGGCCCGGCTGGCCCGCGCCAGAGAGGTGGGCAAACAGGCCGAGATCGGTCTAGGGTACACGAAGATCGAGGCGTCCCTGGATGGCCAGGTGGTGAAAAGGCTGGCCGAACCCGGCGACCTGGCCTTCCCGGGCAAGCCTCTGCTGAGTCTTCAAACCCGTGGCACCCTCAGGCTGGAGGCCGTTGTCCGCGAAAGCCTCATCAACCGGATCGAACTGGGCACGGAACTCGACATCCACATAGGCGCCGTGGAGCAAACCTTCTCCGGAAAGATCGAGGAGATCGTGCCCAGCGGCGATCCCATGACCCGCACGTTCATCGTCAAGGCGGGGTTACCCTCCGGCCACGCACTGTACCCCGGCATGTTCGGGCGCCTCATGGTGCCGGTCGCCACCAGGGAGGTGGTGGCCGTGCCCAGGGAAGCCGTCTTCCACATAGGCCAGCTGGACGTCGTCACCATCAGGGACGAGGGCGCAAATGGCTGGAAACAGGTGTACGTCCGTACCGGAAAGGACATCGACGACCGGTACGTGGAAATACTCTCCGGCCTGAGTGGCGGCGAAACCCTGGCCGTTGTGGAGAAAAGGGCGGCCGGGCCGGACTCCGGGGCCGCGGGTTGATTCACCTTCCGGATCGTGAACGGAACCCATTTGGTGCCGTCTACGTTGTTCACGCTGTAGCGGAGTGTTCATATGGCGGATGAGGATAAGGTTCCAAGCGGGTTCATAGCCCGCGTCGTCGCTGCATTCCTGTATTCCAAGCTGCCTGTCCTGTTCATCGTCCTCGCGGTCCTGGTAGGCTCCTTTGCCGTGCTGAGGACGCCCCGCGAGGAGGATCCCCAGATCGAAGTCCCCATGGCGGACATTTTCGTCATGGCTCCGGGCGCCGACGCCGCGGAAGTGGAAAAGCTCGTCGCCACTCCGCTTGAACGACTCATGTTCCAGCTGGACGGCGTGGAATACGTTTACTCCACGTCCCGCCGCGACATGGCCATGGTCACTGTGCGCTTCTACGTGGGCGAGGACATGGAGAAGTCTCTGGTCAAGCTCCATGACCAGATCACCATGCACCAGGATCAGGTGCCGCCTCTTGTAAAAAACTGGTTGATCAAGCCCGTCGAAATCGACGACGTGCCCATAGTCAACATCACCCTTTTCTCCGAGATGTACGACGACCACGAACTCCGCCGTATCGGTGAAGAGGTGCTGGCCAGGCTGGCCGAAGTGGAAGACATTTCCCGCACCCGGATCGTGGGAGGACGGCAGCGCGAGGTCCGCGTCGAGGTGGACAACGAACGCATGCACGGCGTGGGCGTGACCATGGTGGATGTGCGGCGCGCACTCGCCGGCACCGACGTCTCCGTGACGGCCGGCAGCTACAAACGTGACAACACGGAACGACAGGTCACCAGCGACTCCTTCCTGATGAGCGGGCGGGACGTGGAAGATCTGGTGGTGGGCGTGCACGCGGGGCGGCCCGTGTACCTCGGGGACGTGGCCAGGGTGGTCGACGGTCCGGAATTGCCGGAAAACTACACGCGGATCGGTTTTTCCGAAAACAACCTGTCCGAAAAGAACAGCGACATGGCCGGAAAGAGCGCACCGGCCGTGACCCTGGCCATATCGAAAAAACCGGGCACCAACGCGGTGTGGGTGGCCGACGAGGTGATCAGCCGTATGGACCGGCTCCAGGCATCGGTGATCCCGGACGGCGTTCGCTACGAGGTGACCAGGAATTACGGTGACACGGCCGAGGAGAAGGTGAACGACCTGCTCACGTCCCTGTTCTTCGCCATCGTCACCGTGGTGGGGCTGCTGGCGTTCGCCCTGGGCTGGAGGGAGGCGCTGGTGGTGGCGCTGGCCGTGCCCCTGTCCTTTGCCATGGCCCTGTTCGTCAATTTCCTCATCGGCTACACCATCAACCGTGTCACCCTGTTCGCCCTGATCCTGTCCCTGGGCCTCGTGGTGGACGATCCCATCACCAACGTGGACAACATCCAGCGGCACATCCTGCTGGGCAAGCGAAAGCCTGACAAGGCCACCCTGGTGGCCGTGGACGAGGTGCTGCCACCCGTGATCATGTCCACGCTGGCCATCATCGTCAGTTTCGCCCCCATGTTCTTCATCACCGGAATGATGGGGCCGTATATGTCGCCCATGGCGGCCAACGTGCCGCTGACCGTGGCCTTCTCCACCCTGTTCGCCCTGTCGGTGGTTCCCTGGTTTTCCTACCACCTGCTCAAGAACCTGAAGCCTCTGGGCGAAAAGGAGGTCAAGGAGACCGAGGGCGCGTCGCCGGCGATTCTGGCCGTGTACAACCGGGTGGTGGGGCCGTTTCTGGAGCACCGCTCCCTGCGGCTGCTGCTGGCGTTGGTGGTTGTGCTGCTGCTGGCGGGATCCGCCTCGCTGGCCCTGTTCCGGCAGGTGCCGTTGAAGATGCTGCCGTTCGACAACAAGAACGAGTTTCAGCTCGTCATCGACATGCCCGAGGGAACGCCTCTGGAGCACACGGACCGGGTGGTGCGTGAGTTCGAAAGGTACCTTGCGGGAGTCAACGAGGTCACGAACGTCGTCTCCTACGTGGGAGAGGCCTCGCCCATGGACTTCAACGGCATGGTGCGCCATTACTTCCTGCGCACCGGCGGAAACCTCGCGGACATCCGGGTGAACCTGCATGACAAGAAGCACCGGGTCCAGCAGAGCCACGAGATCGCGTTACGCCTGCGGCGGGACCTCACGAGGATAGCCAGCGAGAACAACGCCGTACTCCAGATTGTGGAGGTGCCTCCCGGACCGCCCGTCCTGGCCACGGTGGTGGCCGAGGTATACGCCGGTCCGGACAAGAGCCACGGCCGGTTGATCGATGTTGCCGGACAGGTGCGTGACCTGTTTGCTTCCGAGGACAACCTTGTGGACGTGGACGTGATGCAGGAGACGCCGCGTGCCCGACTGGACTTTGAACTGGACAAGGAGAAGGCGGCGCTGCACGGGGTCCCCGCGGAAGTGGTGGCCGCGACCCTGCGCCTGGCTCTCTCCGGAGGCACGCCAGCCACGGTGCATGTCAAGGGGGAGCGACAGCCCCTGCACGTGAGGATCGTACTGCCCGAGAAAACCGCGGCGTCGCGCGCCTCCCTGCTGCAGATTCCGGTCAAGGGCGCCATGGGCGAAGCCGTGCCATTGGGAGAACTTGGGAGGTTCCGCGAAGTGCCGGTCTGCCAGCCAATCTATCACAAGAACCTGGACCGGGTGGTGTACGTGCTGGGCGAGATGGCGGGGCGCGCTCCGGCGGAAGCCATCCTGGACATGCAGGCCAGGCTGGATGAGAATCCCCTGCCCGACGGATTCCGCGTGGAATGGGCGGGCGAGGGCGAGTGGCAGATCACGCTGCGCGTGTTCCGGGACCTGGGTCTCGCCTACCTGGCCGCGTTCGTGGGCATCTACATTCTTCTGGTCATCCAGATGAATTCCTTCATCCTCCCGGTCCTCATCCTGGTGGCCATACCGCTTACCTTCATCGGCATCATGCCCGGGTTCTGGCTGTTCAATATGTTCTTCACCGAACCGGTGGGCAGCTTCGGCAATCCCGTGTTCTTCACCGCAACCAGCATGATCGGCATGATCGCGCTGGGTGGCATCGTCATACGAAACTCGCTGGTGCTCGTGGAGTTCATCCAGGATTCCCTGGCCAGGGGCAAAACCCTCAAGGACGCGATCCTGCGCAGCGGGGCGGTGCGCATGCGGCCCATCGTGCTCACCGCGGCAACCACCGCGCTGGGCGCGTGGCCCATCACCCTGGACCCCATCTTCTCAGGCCTCGCCTGGGCGCTGATCTTCGGCCTGTTCGCCTCCACCCTGTTCACGCTGGTGGTTGTGCCGGTTACGTTCTATGCCGCGAACCGCAGGCATTATGAAAAAGAGGAGCGGGACGAGGGGCATGGACAGGAGATTGGGTGACCCGGAACGTGGCTTGGTCGCACCGAATATGGTATGATCAGGCAGTTTGTTTTACTGATATGGTTCCGGGCTATTTCAGTGAGGCTTGGTGGTGGGCCATTATCAGCCTGTTGAAAAACGCGATCTGCGGCGTTGCGCTTCACTTCTCATCAGTGCGGCGTACCTCAAGTACGCCTTATTCCTCGAAATTCGCGCGCCTTGCATCTCATCGTTTTTGAACAGGCTGCAAATTCCGAGTTTTTCAACGGGCTGTATTACTTCGGGTGTCGGCTCATGGATTTGGCAATAGTCGTACATACGATCGACAAGTATTCCTTTCTTTGGGAGGGATGGTACTACTTTTTCAGAAAGTATTGGGACTTTTCGATCAATGCTCGTCTGGTCTTCATGAACGAGGATGTGGAGGTTTCGTTTCCCGGCATCGACCAGGTAAGAACCGGGCCGGGAGAATGGTCGGACAGGTTGAAGCGGGGTCTTGAAATGCTACCGGAATCCAACGTGTTCTATATGCAGGAGGATTTCTGGCCGATTGAGACACTGCCCAGAAAATATTTTGAAAAAGCCTTCGGATTATTCGTCAGGAAGAAGATGGACGCCTTCCGTATTACCTGGATGGGTAATTACAGGCTTTTCCCCATGCCGCACATGTTGGGCGGGCAACTGGTGTATCGCTTTCGGAACAAAAGCAGCATGTATCTCATTACCCATCAGTCAGGCTTCTGGCGCAAGGATTTCTTCCTTGATTGTCTCGCGCCCGACGAATCGCCCTGGAAGAATGAAATAGAGGGCACGGAACGCGTCCGGGCGACCATGCGGCCCCGTGTCTACATGGTGAAAAGGAAGTGGTATGAAGAGGTGTGCCGCCGGGGCGAATTGACGGCGGCTGGCCAGGCAATGATGCGGGAAGTGCGGAACAGTCATACAGTTCAATCTACTTCATAGATTTCTACTATGCGGATTTTTCGCACACTCCCTTCACGAATTCACGGGTTCCGTCGATCTCACCAAATATATTCTCTGATAATTCAAGGAGTTCAAAGTCAACGAACAATTGCCGGTACTCGTGATCATCGGCGAAGTCTTTCCATCGTGTAATAAATTGAGAGGGTGTATTCCGAGGCGCCATAAATCGTCCAAGGTATTCAGGAAAGCGGGCCCATGGTTTTAATCTTAAAAGCATGTGCCTTTTAGTACATAGATCTTTGAGAGTCAGTCG
>JBKHBM010000172.1:0-7379 GCA_046542385.1 Desulfatibacillaceae bacterium
ATCTCATCGTTTTTGAACAGGCTGAAGATTTCGAGTTTTTCAACGCGCTGTTACGCCACGATTTTCCGACAGCCTGCATGCAATCCGGCCAAAACGCCGGCCTGGGAGGGATGACCGCCGTGAGCCCCGCGAACTCACGATCGACAACCTGTACGGACAAGGAGATATCCCGCAGGGGATTCCTTGGCGCGGCCGCGGCCTTCGGCGCGGCCATGGCCATGCCGGCGGCGGCGTGGTCCGCCCTGGAATCCGCGGCGGCGCCGCCCCGTTCCCTTCGCCTCCACTGCCCGCACACGGGAGAGACCCTGGAGGCGGAGTACTACTCCAACGGCGTTTACCAGCCTGACGCGCTGCGCCAGATCGACTTTCTGCTGAGGGATTACCACACCGACACGATCCACCGGATCGATTTCCATCTCCTGGATCTCCTGCACGCCATGACGCTTTTGACGAAGCCGGGCGCCACCCTGTACGTGCTTTCGGGATACCGCACCCGGTCCACCAACCGGATACTGAGGACCCGTTCGGCGATTGCGGCCAAGAACAGCCTGCACGTTGAGGGAATGGCGGCGGACGTGTACATCCCGGGCCATGACACCAGGCAGGTGCGCAAGGCCGCCGCGAGCCTGAAGGGCGGCGGGGTGGGGTACTATCCCATGGCGGATTTCGTGCACGTGGACACCGGGCCGATCAGGTACTGGTCAGCGCGGTGACGCACGGGGCGGGCAGGATTCCCGGCCTGCTCGCGGTATCAGATCACCTCGAATTCCGAGAGTACCCTGTTCATCAGAACGGGCGGCATCATCGCCGGGGTCAGGCCCATGAGAACCAGCTGGCACTCCCTTTCCGCCAGTTCCTCGCCGATGGCGAACATCCAGCCCACCATGGCCACTGGTACCTGCTCGAACCTCACCAGGTCGAGGATCATGTCCCTGTCCGGGAAACTGTTCCGCAGAAATATCAGGTCGCCGTGGACCATTTCCAGGTCGGATTTGGCTTCCGGCGCGTAAGGCCTTACCACGTAGGACTCGCCAAGCACCATGCATTCGGACCATTCCAGGGCCTGTTCATCCTCGCCCAGCGGAGTCCGGGTCCATGCGGCCCCCCTTGTGGAACGGTTCAGACGGGTGAACCTGTCCGGGCAATTTTCGATGTTTTCAAGGAGGAGGGGGTCGTCGCCGGGGCGATTTTGAAACCGGTTGGCGGCCTGTCTGGGCATGGGATGGTCCTTTCGTTTAGCCGGTACGCGGCGACGGGGCGTTCCCCATGGACTTGAGTCGTGGGTGTGTCGAGTATGAGCCGGTTTTTCGTGATGGTCGCTAAGGCCTGTGCAATCTTTGTGCCCATTGGTTGCCGGCGGGCACGTGTCTTGCCCGTATCCTGGATGGTAGTTTGAAATGGTAAGGATTTCAGAAGTTTGTTGGTTCCGTCAATGTGGTCTCGATTACCGCGCGAATCATGGAGGGGATTGTGTCAGGTGGTTTTGTGTTGGTTTGAGACAAAACCGAATGAAAAAGGCGCGATATCATGGCCGGTCGGTGGCCGGCCGACGCGTGACTCGCCATTTTTGTGCCATGAGCCGACGTTTTCGAGGGATCAACACGCCGCGGTGCGGGAGGTTTTTTCCCCACCGAGATCGAAGTGCGCAATCAACTTCCGCGCTACGGTACGCACGTCCTCGTCCCGGAAACGGGGCCGCTCTCCGGGGGGCGCCGTGCCAAGGCGGACCGTGGCCAGGATGGGTCCGTCCCCCAGTGGGAGCGGCTTGTCCGCAGCCGCCGGATTGGTCACAAGGATCTTGGGATAGGCGTCACGCTTGTACCCTTCGGCCACGACCAAGTCAGCATCGGAAAGGTATCGTTCGGCGATTTCGGAAAGGGGCATGTCCTCTTCCACGTCCCTGAACAGGGCAATCCGGCCGGGGCAGGCGGCGACCGTGGCGTCGGCCCCGGCCTGTTTGTGCCGACAGGTGTCCTTGCCGGAGCGGTCCAGGTCAAAGCCGTGCATGCTGTGCTTGACCGTGGCCACGCAAAGGCCACTGGCGCGAAGTTCGGGTATCAGCTGTTCCACGAAGGTGGTCTTGCCGGAGTCGGACGGGCCGACGATACACACTATGGCTGGTGGGCTGGTCTTTTCATGGTTTGCGCTCATGGCGGTCTTCCCCTGTCCGGACAAAGTGATTCGAACCGTGACAAACCTAATACCCCGGTTCCCGGGTGTAAAGCGGAAACCGCGCCCCGGCGGCAGCGGGAAGCCACCCGTTGACGCTTCCGGGCATTGTGGTAATATGCCGCAGGCGGTAACCTGAATCCGTAACGGAAAATTTCAAGTAATCCATGCGTTCGCGGCACGAGGTCCGGGCCTGCGTCCCCCGGTACGGAGGGCAGTCGTTTTCCTGCATCCACCCCGCCCGGGACCGTTCACGGATTCAGGGGCAATCATTCAGAGCACGCGGAGACGCCTTATGCGACAGACCGTGGCGTTTACCAGAGACGCCCGCAACGTGTTTTTCCATATTCTGACCCAGTGCAACCTGAGGTGCGCCCATTGTTACATCAACCGTGAGGAGCACGGGCACGGGATGCTGCCGCTGGAGACCATCGAGTCGTGGCTGGGCCACCTTGCT
The DNA here is from genome assembly GCA_046542385.1 of Desulfatibacillaceae bacterium. GTDB lineage: Bacteria > Desulfobacterota > Desulfobacteria > Desulfobacterales > Desulfatibacillaceae > JBKHBM01. Next base: position 2,627 of record JBKHBM010000172.1, read on the forward strand.
CTTCCGGGCAAGGAGTCCAACGTCATTTTTCTGGGCGGCGAACCCACCATGCACCCGGACCTTCCCGGGGCGGTGCGGGCGGCTCAGCGCCTGGGATACTCCTCCGTGACCATAGACACCAACGGTTACCTGTTCCACGATTTTCCGGACAGGGTCGATCCGTCCGAGGTGGACTACATCAGCTTCAGCCTGGACGGCGCCACTCCTGAACTGAACGACGAGGTGCGGGGCAGGGGGTGTTACGAAACCTGCGTGGCCGGAATCCGGCGTTGCGTGGACAGGGGATTCGCCACCAGCGTCATCTACACCGTATCCTCGAATAATTTTCACGAGTTGCACCTCATGCCGGAACTGTTGGCCGGCCTGGGGGTGGAACGGTTCTTCATCCAGGTGATCGGTCTGCGGGGCAAGGCTGCGTCCGGGGAAAAGGGGCTGCAGTTGAATCGCGGGACATGGTCGGAGATCGTCCCGAATGTCGCGTCGCGGGCTGCGGAGCTGGGGATCGCGGCCACCTTTCCCAGGGTGTTTCTGGAACCCGGGGAGGTGTTCGAGTGTGCGGGCAACGTGGCCGAGAACTACTTCGTGTTTCCCAACGGCAGGGTGTACCGGTGTCCCCTGTGCGAGGACTACGCATGGCACGCCCTGGAGATCGGAGACCAGGGGCTCGTGGAGCGCGGGGGCATCACGGAAACCAACCTGTTCTCCCTGGAAATTCCGGAAGGCTGTGTAATGAACCGGTTGATTCAGCCGGAAAACATCGAGCGCGGCGCCGACGGCAAACCCCTGTACAGGATAGCCTGCTGCCTTCTCAAGGAGCTGGTGGAACCGGCCGGCGCGTGAACCCGCCCTGCCGGCCGGAACAAACTTACCCTCCGGCAAAGGAGGAACCATGAGCGAGCTTTCCCAGGATGCAAGGCTGATATTCGACGCCGGCCTCAAGGCCGCGGACCCCTGCGAGGCGGTAAGGAAGGCAGTGCGTTCAGGGCCGGGCGATGGGTTCTCCATCGGCGAGGACTGGCTGGGGTGGGATGATTTTCAACGGGTGATCGTCGTGGGTGCGGGCAAGGCGGCCTGTCCCATGGCGCGGGCCGTGGAGGAGATTTTCGGCGATCGGATCGCGGAATCCGTGGTGGTCACCAAGTACGGGCACACCCTGGACCTCGCCCGGACCGAGGTGTTGGAAGCCGGCCATCCCGTGCCCGACGAAAACGGCGTGGACGGCGCGCGGCGTCTCGTGGAGGTGCTGGAGCGGGCAGGGGAAGGGGACCTGGTCCTTTGCCTCATTTCCGGGGGCGGGTCCGCCCTGTTGCCCATGCCCGCGGAAGGGGTGAGCCTGGAGGAAAAGCAGCGGACGACCCGCGAACTGCTGGCCTGTGGCGCGGACATCCACGAGATCAACACCATCCGTAAACACGTGTCCCGCACCAAGGGAGGCAGGCTGGCGAAACTCGCGCACCCGGCGCGCCTGGCGGCGCTGATCCTCTCCGACGTGATCGGAGATGACCTGGACACCATAGCCTCCGGGCCCACGGTCCCCGATCCCACCACGTTTTCCCAATGCCTGGAAATTTTGAGACGATACGGGATTGGAGACCGTGTCCCGGAAACCGTGCTGCGGCACCTGCGGGCGGGCAGGGACGGCGATGTACCGGAAACGCCCAAGCCCGGCGACCCCGTGTTCGACACCACCTCTTCGACCGTCGTGGGCAGCGGCAGACAGTCCCTGGAAGCGGCGCGGAACGCGGCGCGACAGCTCGGGTACAATACCATGATCCTGTCCGCGGTCGTGGAAGGGGAAACCCGGGAAGTGGCGCGAGTCCACGCAGCCGTCGCAAGGGAGATCGCGGACACGGGCAATCCGCTCCAACGGCCGGCATGCGTGCTTTCCGGCGGCGAAACCACGGTGACCCTGAACGGTGACGGCAAGGGGGGCAGAAACACGGAGTTCGCCCTGGCCGCGGCGCTGGCAATCGAGGGCATGGACGACACGCTCATACTCTCGGCGGGAACCGACGGCACGGACGGACCCACGGACGCCGCCGGCGCCTGGGCCGAGGGGCACACCGCCGCCCGGGCGCGCGAGCAGGGCCTGTCGCCCCGCGAATATCTGGACAATAACGATTCCTACACGTTCTTCGACAAGGCGGGTGGGTTGCTCAAGACCGGGCCCACCATGACCAACGTGATGGACCTGAGGATCGTGCTGGTGATCTGATAGCGCGTGACAGCGAGGAGTGTTTCCATGGCAGGCGGTAAAAACCGGGTGATGATTCTGGAGGCAGGGTACGACGAATCCATGGGCCGAGCCGTGGACGAGGTCTTTGACGCGTTCTCGCCGGAAGTTTCCGGCAAACGCGTGCTGGTGAAGCCCAATATCCTGGCTCCCCACCCTCCAGAGGCCGGCATCACCACCCATCCGACGCTGGTGGCAGCCGTGGTTCGCGCGCTGAAGGACCGGGGCGCGAAGGTGATGGTGGGCGACAACCCCGGTGTGGGCGGCTACGGGCGGGCCAAAGAGGCCGCCGACGTCACGGGAATACGCGAGGCCGCGGGCGACAGTTACGTGAACCTGGCTGAAAACGCGGTCCGGGTGGACCTTTTTTCCAGGTGGGCGGATTCGGTAGCCGTTTCCAGGGAGGTGCTGGACGCGGACCTGGTGGTGAATCTTCCCAAGTTCAAGACCCACGGGCTCACCTTCATAACCGGGGCCATCAAGAACACCTTCGGATACGTGGTGGGCGGCGAGAAAATGCGCATGCACTCGTCCGGCGCCACCCCGGCCCGGTTCGCGGAACTGGTGCTGGACATCTACTCCCTGAAGCCGCCGGAACTGAACGTCATGGACGCCGTGGAGGGAATGGAGGGAAACGGCCCGTCCAACGGCTCCACGCGGCGCATAGGCAAACTCCTGGCCTCGGACAATGCCGTGTGTCTGGACGCGGTGATGGTGGCCATGTGCGGCACCCGGGCGGCCAACGTGCCGCTGGTGAAGCAGGCCGGAGAGCGTGGCCTGGGGCACGTTGATCCGGCCCGGATCGTGACCAACGTCCCGGTGGAGCCGATTCCGGATTTCAAGCTGCCGAAAACCTATGTGCCCGGCCTCATGGGTGTCGTACTGAACCGGTTTTTGTCCGACAAAATCCGTTGCGTGCCGGAGGTCATTCAGGAGAAATGCGAAAAGTGCGGCATATGCGTGAAGCATTGCCCCGTGGACGCGATGCGCGTGGAAAACGGCAGGGTGGCGCCGGACCTGGACGAGTGCATCAGGTGCTACTGCTGCCAGGAAATGTGCCCCAACGACGCCATTCGGCTGTCCGGCCGGGTAATCTCCTGGTTGAGGAGAAACGCGCCGGGCCTGGAAGGCAGGGCGGATCGGTGAGCGGTCCCGGCGGGGCGGCGTGGCCGGATTAACTATATAGTTGATGTATATATCGGCTTGGGGCATTGTTTATTCAGGTATTTTCTCTTGACCGATGCGTCAAAACTGGTAGAATCGTCCCGCTGATCCCGGCACGGCCGGCGGATTCTTTCCCCATGGTGTTTTCCCAACCCCAGGAGAATCGAGATGCATCCTGCACGGACAAGTCGCGGCCGCCTCACGGCGTTCATGTCTCTTTGCGTCCTTGCCCTTGCCCTGGCAGCGGCCGCCCCTCTGCGCGCGGACGAGCCCGGGCGGTTCCAGTGGGTGACCTCCTCCCTGGCGCCCAAGGACATCGGATACGCCATCCATGTCAGGGAAATCCTTTTCCAGGCGATTGTCGAAGCCTGCGAGGGCAACATGTCCATCAAGGGCTTTTGGGGCGGTATCCTGGGGGATGACAGGGCTTCGCTCCGGCTCATCGAGGAGGGCCGCATCCAGGCCGCGGGGCTTTCCGGCCAGGGGGCGTACGCCGCGTGCCCGGAGGCGGCGGTATTCGGCCTGCCGTTCATCCTCGAAAGCTATGAGGAGACGGACTATCTCAAAGAAAAGATGATTTCCGTGTTCGACGGGATACTGGCGGACCGGGGCCTGAAGATCCTCATGTGGCTCGACCAGGGGTTTGACCAGATATACTGCACGTCCGACGCCCTGCGCACTCCCGCGGACTTCCGGGGAGTGCGTTTCGCCCAGTGGTTCGAACCGCTGGACGCGCCCCTGTTCGACCGGCTGGGGGCGTCCCACACGGAGATGGATCCGGTGGACATTCCGGACGCGATCCGGAGCAAGGAACTACAGGCCGTGCTGGCCCCTTCCATCTGGGTGGTGGGGGCTCAGCTGCACACCACGTTCACGCATGTGAACCCCATGAAGGTCCGATATACTCCCTCGTTTTTCGTGGCTTCGCTGGAAGAGTACAACAAGTTGCCGGAGAAATGGCGGAAAAACATCATGGACGCAAGGCTGGACAAGGCTTTTGAATTCAATCGGCATGCCAGGGACGAGCTCAGTCGATTCTACAAGGCCATCGTGCAGTACGGCGTCGTGGAAACCGTCCCGGATCGGGCCGCGATGGAGCGATTCCGGGAGATCACCATGCCGATACGGAAAGAGCTGGCCGGCGATCTGTATCCGGCGGCCCTCCTGGAAGAGATGCAGGCGCATCTGGCCGAATACAGGAAAGCCCAATCCGTGGGAGACGCCAGGTAGCAGCCTGTTGAAAAACGTGATCCGCGCAGTACGCGGCGCGTTTCTCGTCGGTGCGACGTCCCGGTTGTATGCCAACCAACGATACTGGGTTCCCGCGTTCGCGGGAATGACGAGGTGTTGGGGTGA
>JBKHBM010000049.1:0-32886 GCA_046542385.1 Desulfatibacillaceae bacterium
GAAGATTTGTTCAAGAACACGCAAAAAAGCCCGATTTATGGGGTTCTTGAAAGTTTTTTCAATATTTTCGTCACGGATTCAGGTTCGGGTCCTCCGGTCAGACCGTGTATCCGGAAACAATCAGGTTGCGCGAGGGGCTGCGGGCGGTGTTCCAGATTTCTTCAGGTTTTTTGGAATTTTTTGCTTGCGTTTTTTGAATCCAGGGTGTAAAAGCAAAAATTTCTGGGCCACGGAGCGGTCCCGCGCGGAGGGGCCGATGCAGGCGCGGAAGCAACCGACGCCAGCGTAGCTCAACTGGCAGAGCTACTGATTTGTAATCAGTGGGTTGGGGGTTCGAGTCCCTTCGCTGGCTCCAGAAGGAAATATCCGGTGGGGTTCCCGAGTGGTCAAAGGGAACAGACTGTAAATCTGTCGGCTCAGCCTTCGGAGGTTCAAATCCTCCCCCCACCACCACATGAATGGTTTCGTACCAAGCGGTATGTAGGAGGGCGCTCGAACCCAAGGGTGTTTGCTTGCACTACGTGCGCTTGTGTAGGCCTCACACACACGCGCTTTTTGCGGGCGCTTCCGGGAAACCGGGAAGTCCGCCGCAAGAAGCGGGCGTAGCTCAGTTGGTAGAGCTCCAGCCTTCCAAGCTGGACGTCGCGAGTTCGAGTCTCGTCGCCCGCTCCATGCCCTTGACGGTTTAACGACCCCCGCGCGGCAACGCGCGTTGCATCGATCACACAGGCCCACGTAGCTCAGTCGGTGGAGCGTTTCCTTGGTAAGGAAGAGGTCACCGGTTCGATTCCGGTCGTGGGCTCCATCGTGCAACCGGCGGCGCAGGCCGCCGCGACAGGGAGTCACGTTTGAAACGCCCCCACGACCGCTGGTGACGATGGGGGTATTGTGTTTTTTGGCGTGGGCGCACATGTCGGCATACCACGCGGGAATTTTCGAACAAACGCCTCTAACATTCCTCTAAGGAAAGCGAGAACCAGGGGAGGACGGCAACATGGCCAAGCAGAAGTTTGACCGGAAAAAGCCCCATGTGAACGTTGGTACGATCGGACACATCGACCACGGCAAGACCACTTTGACGGCGGCGATCACAAAGAACCTGTCCGCCAAGGGCGGCGGTACGTTCATTCCGTTCGACCAGATCGACAAGGCGCCCGAGGAAAAGGCCCGTGGAATCACGATCGCCACGGCCCATGTCGAGTACGAGACGGACAACCGGCACTACGCTCACGTGGACTGCCCCGGTCACGCCGACTACATCAAGAACATGATCACGGGCGCGGCGCAGATGGACGGCGCCATCCTGGTTGTGGGCGCGGACGACGGCCCCATGCCCCAGACCCGTGAACACATCCTGCTGGCCCGCCAGGTCGGTGTTCCCCGGATCGTGGTGTTTTTGAACAAGTGCGACATGGTGGACGACGAAGAGCTGATCGAGCTGGTGGAGCTGGAGCTTCGCGAGCTGCTCGACAAGTACGAGTTTCCCGGGGACGACACCCCGATCATCCGCGGCAGCGCGCTCAAGGCGCTGGAGGCGGACAGCCCGGACGCGGAAGACGCCAAGTGCATCTTCGAGCTGATGGAGGCTTGCGACGCCTACATCCCCGAGCCGGAACGCGACATTGAAAAGCCCTTCCTGATGCCCATCGAGGACGTGTTTTCGATTTCCGGTCGCGGCACCGTGGTCACGGGCCGGATGGAGCGCGGCATCGTGCGGGTAGGGGACGAGGTGGAGATCGTGGGCATCCGTCCCACCATCAAGACGGTATGCACCGGGGTGGAGATGTTTCGCAAGATACTTGACGAAGGCCGCGCCGGTGACAATGTTGGTATATTGCTCCGCGGCACCAAGCGCGAGGACGTGGAGCGCGGCCAGGTGGTGGCCAAGCCCAAGAGCATCACCCCGCACACCAGGTTCAAGGCCGAGATCTACGTGCTGAGCAAGGAGGAGGGTGGCCGCCATACTCCCTTCTTCACCGGCTATCGGCCCCAGTTCTACTTCCGGACCACGGACGTCACCGGCATCGTGACCCTGCCCGAGGGCGTGGAGATGGTGATGCCCGGCGACAACGTGACGGTCACCGGTGAGCTGATCACCCCGATCGCCATGGAAAAGGAACTTCGGTTCGCCGTCCGTGAAGGCGGCCGCACCGTGGGCGCCGGCGTGGTGGCGGAAATCATAGAGTAAGCAACAATCATCCCTCCGCGGCTGCACAGCGCCGCGGTCTGAGGAGTACGCGACGTGAGAGTCAGAGCCACGCTGGTTTGCCAGGAGTGCAAACAGCGAAATTACCAGACGACGAAGAACAAACGGACGACGCCGGACCGTCTGGAGTTCAGCAAGTACTGCCCCTTTTGCAGGAAACACACCCGGCACAAGGAAACGAAGTAGGTGCTTGCCGGAGGCCGGGCGGACAGGCCGGACGCCGGCGTGACATAGATGGATTGCAGGCCAGTGGCTCAATTTGGCAGAGCAACGGACTCCAAATCCGTAGGTTGGGGGTTCGAGTCCCTCCTGGCCTGCCACCCTAAACAGCGTGACCGGACGAGAAAGTGGGCCCTCGGCCCATTTTCCGGTTCTGGAAAAGGCACGCGGGGGCGCAATGGGAAAACTGCAGAAGAAAAAACCCGCTCACAAGAAGAAAAAGGGCGGGGACGACTCTCCGAATGGCGATGCGACGAGAACCGTAGCCGCGGAGGGAGCCAAAAAGGAAGTGCGTAAGCCCGCCACGGCCCAGCCTGTACCGGCAAAGGCCGGGAAGTCGCGGGTCCCGGCTTTCTGGACGAAGTCCGTGCAGTTTCTGCGCGAAGTGAGGATGGAGCTGAAAAGGGTGACCTGGCCTTCCCGCAAGCAGGCCACCGGCTCCACCGTTGTCGTCGTGATCCTTGTAGCGATCATCGCGGGTTATCTCGGGTTGGTGGATACGATTCTCGCCGGCATGGTCAACTGGATCCTGCAATAGCCGGGAAGAGGGAGCCGGACTATGGCCCAGAAAAAATGGTACGTGGTGCACGTGTACTCCGGATTCGAGGGCAAGGTCAAAAAGGCCCTGGAGGACAGGATCGCCACGTCCCCCCACCCGAAAAAATTCGGGCAGGTTCTCATCCCCACCGAACAGGTGGTGGAACTGGTAAAGGGAAAGCGCAAGACGTCGTCCCGAAAATTCTATCCGGGGTACATCCTCGTGGAGATGGTGCTTGACGACGAGACATGGCACCTGGTCAACGACACCGCCAAGGTGACCGGTTTTCTCGGGGGCAGGGACAAGCCCACGCCCCTGACGGACGAGGAGGCGTCGCGCATTGTCGACCAGATCGAGTCCGGCAAGCTCAAGCCCCAGCCCAAGTACCAGTTCGAGGAAGGCGACGAAGTCCGGGTCATCGACGGACCGTTCACCAACTTCAACGGTACCGTGGAAACGGTCTACCCGGACAAGGGCAAGCTGCGCGTGCTCGTGAGCATCTTCGGGCGCGCAACCCCGGTCGAGCTGGAGTTCGTCCAGGTGACCAAGATATAGAGGAGCGTTAAAGTAAATGGCCAAGAAAATTCTTTCGCAGATCAAGTTGCAGGTCCCGGCGGGCAAGGCCAACCCCTCGCCTCCGATCGGCCCGGCGCTGGGTCAGCACGGCGTCAACATCATGGAGTTCTGCAAGGCCTTCAACGCCCGCACGGCGGACCAGGAAGGCATGATCATACCGGTGGTCATCACCGTGTATCAGGACCGTTCTTTCACCTTCATCACGAAGACGCCGCCGGCCTCCGTGTTGCTGCTCAAGGCCGCGAAACTGGCCAAGGGAGCCGCCGATCCCAAACGGGAGAAGGTGGGTAAGGTCACCAAGGCTCAGGTCGAGGAAATTGCCAAGACCAAGATGGTGGACCTCAACGCCAATGATCTGCCCGCGGCCCGCAAGATTATCGAGGGCACCGCGCGCAGCATGGGAATCGAAGTCGTCTAAAGATATTCCAAGGAGTGGGTAAGGGATGGCGAAGTCCGGAAAACTACATAGAGATGCCAAGGCCAAGGTTGACAGGGAGAAACGGTACAGTTTGCCCGAGGCGATCGACCTGACCCTGGAAACGGCGCACGCCAGGTTCGACGAGACCGTGGACCTGGCCGTCAGGCTGGGCGTGGACCCGCGTCACGCGGACCAGATGGTTCGAGGGACATGCGTGCTGCCGCACGGCATAGGCAAGACGGTGCGCGTGCTGGTGTTCGCCAAGGGCGAGAAGGAAAAGGAAGCCCTGGACGCGGGCGCCGATTTCGTCGGCGCGGACGACCTGGTGGAGAAGATCCAGGGCGGATGGCTCGACTTCGACAAGGCCGTGGCAACCCCCGACATGATGGGAACTGTGGGCAAGATGGGCAAGATACTCGGGCCTCGGGGCCTCATGCCCAACGCCAAGACGGGTACCGTGACCTTTGACGTGGCCAGGGCCGTGGAGGAACTCAAAGCCGGCAAAATCGACTTCCGCGTGGAACGGGCCGGTATCGTGCACGCCCCCATGGGCAAGGTCTCCTTTGGAGCGGAAAAGCTGCTCGATAATCTTGGAGCCTTTTTCGACGCCATCTTGAGGCTCAAGCCACCAGCGGCCAAGGGCACCTACCTGAAGGCCGCCGCCTTGTCCAGCACCATGGGGCCGGGCATCAAGATTGACCCGACGCTGGTCAAGGAGATTCTGAAATAACGCCCGCCGGAACCTGGTTCCGGTACCTGGCATATGGTTGTTTTTCGCGATGGGGAGGGTTACGAAACGCTCCCCTTTGCGTCTTTTTTGGCCCGGCCCCGCTTTCAGGTTTCGCAGGGAAGGGCCTTTCAGCGGTTTGGCGCAATAAAGCGCAACAAATCCAGTACTATATCTGTCAAAGACCGTAGGTGCGCGACCCCAGGGACGTGCTTAATCGGAGCTTCCGGCCTACCGAGACAGGGAAGCTGTCAGTGCAGTGCTCCTCCGGTTTTTGCGGATAGGGAGGGAGGTGTAACGAGGCCTTGAAAAAGGAAGACAAGGAAAAAGTGGTGGCGAACCTGCACGAGCGTGCAAAGCGTGCCCGTCTTGCGGTGATCACCGAGTTCCGCGGCCTGAACGTGGACAAGATGAATCTGCTGCGGACAAGCCTGCGGGAAGCCAGCGTCGAGTACCAGGTGGTCAAGAACACGCTGCTGAGCAGGGCTGCCAAAGGCACGGACCTCGAGTTGCTCAAGGACGAGTTCTCAGGGCCCAACGCCTTGGCGCTGGCCTACGATGACCCCGTGGAGCCTGCCAGGGTGCTGACCAAGTTTGCCAAGGACAATGACAAGTTCGTCATCAAGTCCGCCATGCTGGCCGGCAAGGTCATGACCAGGGCAAACCTGGAGGCGCTTTCCAAGCTGCCTCCCAGGGACGTGCTCCAGAGCCAGTTGCTCGGTACCATGCAGAGTGTTCCCGGAAGCTTCGTCCGGGCGCTCGCCGACGCTCCGAGGCGCATGCTCAACGTGCTCAACGCAAGGAAGGATTCGCTGGACGAAGCCGCGTAACCGCGGCCCCGAATTCCGCAAAAACAACTTTGCCTCACCAGGCGAAACAAAAATGATCCAGGAGGAACGCAACAATGGCTGACATCACCAGGGAACAGGTTATCGAGTTTCTTTCCAACATGACCGTGCTCGAGCTTTCCGAGATGATCTCGGAGCTCGAGGAGAAGTGGGGCGTCTCCGCCGCCGCGCCCGTGGCCGTCGGCGCCATGCCCGCCGCGGGCGGTGAAGCCGCCGCTGTCGAGGAAGAGAAGACGGAGTTCGACGTCATTCTCGAGTCCGTCGGCGACAAGAAGATCCAGGTCATCAAGGAAGTCCGCGCCATTACGGGCCTCGGCCTCAAGGAGGCCAAGGCTTTGGTCGAGGAAGCCCCCAAGGCTGTCAAGGAAGGCATCGCCAAGGAAGACGCCGAGAAGATCAAGGAGCAGCTGGAAGGCGCTGGAGCGTCCGTCGACATCAAGTAGCGAATGTTGCCGGTGGCGGGATGGGTCGCTTCCGCGGCCCATCCGCGCTTCTGGCAACGGCCTTTCAGGCTGGGCTGAAAGACGCCCGCCCAGGCAGCAACAACATTGTACAACCGGCGATCACGGCGGGCAGTAGGCCGGCGTGGCCGCCTTGTGGCTTTTGCCAACGCAGGTTGCAACAAAAACCACATAAACCTCAATTATTTTAGGGAGTAACCATGTCGGAAACGTCCCTGGCAAAAAAGCATGTTCGTAAAGACTTCGGCAAGATAGCCAAGATCATCGACATCCCGAACCTCATCGAGATGCAGAGGATCTCCTATAGCCGGTTTCTGCAGATGGACATTCCGGCGGAGGAACGGGAGAATATCGGCCTGCAGGCCGTGTTCAACTCGGTTTTTCCGATACGGGATTTCTCCGGCACCGCATCGCTGGAGTTCGTGTCCTACAGGTTCGGAGACGTAAAATACGATGTGGAGGACTGTATCCACCGGGGCATGACCCACGAGGTGCCCATCCGTATAACCGTGCGACTTGTAGTGTTCGACGTGGACAAGGACGCCGGTACCCAGAATATTCGCGACATCAAGGAACAGGAAATATACTTCGGCACCATACCCCTTATGACGGAAAAGGGGACTTTCGTGATCAACGGCACCGAGCGCGTGGTGGTCAGCCAGCTGCATCGCTCCTCGGGCGTTTTCTTCGACCATGACAAGGGCAAGAGCCACGCCAGCGGCAAGGTCATCTACACGGCCCGTATCATCCCGGTGCGCGGTTCCTGGATCGACATGGAGATCGATCCCAAGGATATCGTGTACATACGGATTGACCGCCGCAGGAAGTTTCCCGCGACCCTGCTTTTCAAGGCCTTCGGGTACACCACCGAGGACCTGCTGGACTATTTCTACCAGAGGGAAACCATCATCCTTGGCGAGGAGATGCTGTTCAAGGCGTTCGATCCGGACCTGCTCAAGGGTCAGCGGGCCTCCCGCAACGTGCTGGGAGAGGGCGAGGAGCCCCTGGTGAAAAAGGGCCGCCTGTTCACGCAGCGCGCCATCCGCCAGCTGAAGCAGATGGGCGCGGAACGCATTCCCATAAGCGAGGACGACGTGCTCGAGAGGGTGTTCGCCACGGAGGTGGAGCACCCCGGGACCGGCGAGATCCTGTTTCCCGCCAACCACGTGGTGGACGAGGAGGCCCTGGAAGCGTTGCGCGAGGCGGGTGTCAAGGAGTTCAAGATCCTGTACGTGGGCGGCGCCACGACCAGCGACTCCATCCGCAAGACGCTTTTGCTGGATAAGGTGGAAAGCCGGGAGGAAGCCCTGATCGAGATCTACCGCAGGCTTCGCCCCAGCAATCCCTCCACCGTGGAGGTGGCACAGGATTTCATCGACCAGCTCTTTTTCAAGCCGTCTCACTACGACCTGTCCGCGGTGGGCCGCCTCAAGCTGAATCTGCGCCTCAGCCTGGACACGCCGGTGGAGGTGACCACTCTGCGTCGTGAGGACATCCTGCTCACCGCCAAGACCCTTGTTACGCTTCGCGACACCCAGGGGATGGTGGACGACATCGACCATCTGGGCAACCGCCGCGTTCGCGCGGTGGGTGAACTGCTGGAAAACCAGTACCGGATCGGTCTGGTCAGGATGGAAAGGGCCATCAAGGAGCGCATGAGCCTCCAGGAGATCGACGCGCTCATGCCCAACGACCTGATCAATCCCAAGCCGGTGTCCGCCGTGGTAAAGGAGTTTTTCGGCACCAGCCAGCTGTCCCAGTTCATGGACCAGACCAATCCGCTGTCCGAGGTCACGCACAAGCGCCGTCTTTCCGCGCTGGGACCCGGCGGTCTGACCCGGGAGCGGGCCGGCTTCGAGGTTCGCGACGTCCACCCCTCCCACTATGGCAGGATATGCCCGATCGAGACCCCTGAAGGCCCGAACATCGGCCTCATCGTGTCCCTGTCCACCTATGCCAGGGTCAACGAGTTCGGGTTCATCGAAACGCCGTACCGCGTGGTCGAGGGCGGCAGGGCCACCACCGAGATTCGCTACCTGTCGGCCCTGGAGGAGAAGGACCACCCCATCGCCCAGGCCAACGCGCCCCTGGACGAGGAAGGCAACTTCATCAACTCCACGGTTTCCGCGCGTGTCGAGGGCGAGTTCCAGCTGGTGCCAAAGGACCAGATCAGGCTCATGGACATTTCGCCAAACCAGCTGGTGTCGGTGTCCTCATCCATGATTCCGTTCCTGGAGAACGACGACGCCAACCGCGCGCTGATGGGTTCGAACATGCAGAGGCAGGCCGTGCCCCTTCTCATGACCGAGTCGCCGCTGATCGGTACCGGCCTGGAGGAGGTCGTGGCCAGGGATTCCGGCGTCACCATCGTCGCCAGGAAGCCCGGGACCGTTGTCGCGGTGGATGCCAGCAGGATCGTCCTGCAGCATGACCCGGACGTGGTGGGCGTGGACGACAAACACGTCACCATTTACAACCTGCAGAAGTTCACCCGGTCCAACCAGAACACGTGCTTCAACCACCGCCCGATCGTAAGGGTGGGCGACCGTGTGGAAGCCGGGCAGATCATCGCCGACGGGCCGGCAACGCGCAAGGGCGAGCTGGCTCTGGGCAAGAACATAACCGTGGCCTTCATGCCGTGGGGCGGGTACAACTTCGAGGACTCCATTCTGGTATCCGAGCGCCTGGTGCGGGACAATACGTTCACCTCGATTCACATCGAGGAGTTCGAGGTGGTTTCCCGTGACACCAAGCTGGGCAAGGAGGAGATCACCCGGGACATCCCCAACGTCAGCGAGGAAGCCCTCAAGAACCTGGACGATTCGGGAATCGTGCGCCTGGGCGCCGAAGTCAGGCCCGGCGACATCCTGGTGGGAAAGATCACGCCCAAGGGCGAGACCCAGCTGTCCCCCGAGGAAAAGCTGCTTCGCGCCATCTTCGGCGAAAAGGCCGGGGACGTCAAGGATACCAGCCTTCGCGTGCCGCCCGGAATCGAGGGAGTGGTCGTGGACGCCAAGGTCTTTGCCCGGCGCGGCGTGGAAAAGGACGACCGCACCCGGCTGATCGAGGACGAGGAAATAGCCGGTCTGGAAAAGGACCGCGACGACGAGCTGCGTATCATCGAGCAGATGACCCGCAAGATACTGCACCGAAGGCTGGTGGGCCAGCAGGCGGCCACCGCCCTGAAGAAGGGAAAGCAGGTCTATGTGGAAAAGGGGGAGAACCTTACGGAGCAGCATGTCGACGAGATCCCCATGGCCCAGTTTGAAAGCCTCGTACTCAAGGACCAGGCTGCCACCGACTGGCTGCATGACATACTGGACCGGTACCGTGAGCAGTCCGAGACCGTGCACCTGGCCTTCGAGGAACAGGTCAACCGCTATCAGAAGGGCGACGACCTGCCCCCGGGCGTAATCAAGATGGTCAAGGTGTACGTGGCCATGAAACGCCGCCTGTCCGTGGGCGACAAGATGGCGGGGCGCCACGGAAACAAGGGCGTGGTGAGCTGTATCCTGCCTACCGAGGACATGCCGTACTTCGAGGACGGCACCTCCGTGGACATGGTCCTGAATCCGCTGGGCGTCCCCTCCCGCATGAACGTGGGACAGATCCTGGAAATTCACCTGGGCCGTGCCGCCCATGCCCTGGGACTCCAGGTGGAGAAGATGCTTGAGGACAGGAAAATCCAGGACCTCAAGGAGAAGTTCCTCCGGATATTCGAAAAGCACACGGACCGGATCGGGGATCTGGACGAAAGCGACACCCAAGCCTTCGCGGAGCATTACGAGCATGGTGTGCACATGGCCACCCCGGTGTTCGACGGCGCCAAGGAGGACGAGATCAAGGCCCTTCTCGACGAGGCCGGTGTGTCCACCACCGGACAGGCGATCCTGTTCGACGGTCGCACGGGAGATCCGTTTCGCGGCCCCATCACCGTGGGCACCATGTACATGCTCAAGCTGCACCATCTGGTGGACGACAAGATCCATGCCCGGTCCATCGGTCCGTACTCGCTGGTCACCCAGCAGCCCCTGGGCGGCAAGGCCCAGTTCGGCGGACAGCGCCTGGGCGAGATGGAGGTCTGGGCCATGGAGGCCTACGGCGCGGCTTACGCGCTGCAGGAGTTCCTCACGGTCAAGTCCGACGACATGGTGGGGCGCACCCGGATGTACGAGAAGATCGTCAAGGGCCAGAACGTCCTGGAGCCCGGCATGCCCGAGTCGTTCAACGTGTTGATCAAGGAACTCCAGAGCCTGGGCCTCGAGATGTCCCTGCTGGAGGGTGTCGAGGACGACAGGTAACAGGCGGTTGAAAAACCCGGAATTGGCAGCCTCGTCAAAAACGACGGGATGCAAGGCGCGCGAATTCCCGGGAGCAAGGCGTACCTGACGTACGTTGCACCGACGAGAAACGCTCCGCAACGTCGCAGATCGCGCTTTTCAACAGGCTGGTAAGCCCGGAGACAGACGGCCTGAACGGGCGCGCACCCGGAAAAATGCGCTAACAAAACTTATTTCCTTAATTATAAGGGGGTTTTGCTTTGGAAACCATTTACGACTTTTTCGCCAAACCGACGGATCCGCGCAAGTTTTCCGCCGTGAAAATCGGCCTGGCGTCTCCCGAACGTATCCGGGAGTGGTCCTACGGCGAGATCAAGAAGCCCGAGACCATCAACTACCGGACGTTCAAACCGGAGCGGGACGGACTGTTCTGCGCCAAGATATTCGGTCCCACCAAGGACTACGAGTGCAACTGCGGCAAGTACAAGAGAATGAAGCACCGGGGCGTCATCTGCGAAAAATGCGGCGTCGAGGTTATACAGTCCAAGGTCCGGCGCGAGCGCATGGGCCACATCGAACTGGCCACGCCGGTGGCCCACATCTGGTTTCTGAAAAGCCTTCCCAGCAAGCTGGGCAACGTGCTGGACCTCACACTAAAGAACATCGAGAAGGTCCTGTACTTTGACACCTATATCGTAATGGACCCCAAGGACACCGGGCTCACCAAGGGCCAGCTGCTGTCCGAGGAAAAGTACCGGGAGGCCCTCGAGATGTACGGGCCCGCGTTCGACGCCGGAATGGGCGCCGAGGCGGTGCGGGTCATGCTGAAGGGTCTGGACATCGAGTCCGAGTACCAGACCCTGCGCGAGGAAATCGTCTCCACGGGCTCCGAGGCCAAGCGCAAGAAACTGGCCAAACGGCTCAAGGTGGTGGACGCCTTCCGCGAGTCCGGTATCGATCCTTCCTGGATGATCATGGAGGTGATCCCGGTGCTGCCTCCGGACCTGCGTCCCCTGGTTCCGCTGGAAGGCGGGCGTTTCGCCACGTCCGACCTCAACGACCTGTATCGCCGGGTGATCAACCGGAACAACCGGCTCCAGCGACTCATGGACCTCAGGGCGCCGGACATCATCGTCCGCAACGAAAAGCGCATGCTCCAGGAATCCGTGGACGTCCTGTTCGACAACGGGCGCCAGGGCAAGGTCGTCACCGGCACCAACAAGAGGCCCCTCAAGTCCCTGTCCGACACCCTCAAGGGCAAGCAGGGCCGTTTTCGCCAGAATCTCCTTGGAAAGCGGGTGGACTACTCGGGCCGTACCGTCATCACCATCGGCCCGAACCTGCGGCTTCACCAGTGCGGACTGCCCAAGAAGATGGCCCTCGAGCTGTTCAAGCCCTTTGTGTATCACAAGCTCGAGGACAAGGGCCTGGTTTCCACGGTCAAGAGCGCCAAGAAGCTGGTGGAGCGGGAGACCCCCGAGGTCTGGGACACCCTGGACGAAGTCGTCAAGGAATACCCGGTCATGCTGAACCGCGCTCCCACTCTGCACCGGCTGGGTATCCAGGCGTTCGAGCCCACCCTGATCGAGGGCAAGGCCATACAACTGCATCCGCTCGTCTGCACCGCTTTCAACGCCGACTTCGACGGCGACCAGATGGCGGTCCACGTCCCCCTTTCCGTGGAGGCGCAGATCGAGGCCCGGGTACTCATGCTGTCGTCCAACAACATCCTGTCTCCGGCAAACGGCGCGCCGATCATCGTGCCGACCCAGGACATCGTGCTGGGCATCTACTACATGACCCGCGCGGTCACGGGCCTGAAGGGCCACGGCAAGGTCTTTTCCAACACCGACGAGGTCCGCATGGCGTACGACGCGGGCCGGGTTGACCTGCACGCCACCATCAAGGTGCGGATGAACGGCGACATCGTGGAGACTTCGGTGGGCCGCGTTCTCCTTTGGGAGATTCTGCCCAAGGGCACGCTCATGCGCCTCAAACACCTGGTGGTGAACTCCGAGGAGGCCGCGGAAAAGGTGGCCGCGAAACTCGGAAAGATCGACCCCAATGATTTCTCGCTGTTGGTGGACGAGTACTCCGAGGGTCGCGACCGCAATATCGGCGGCAATATCGGTCTGCTTCGCCATGAGGAGCTGGAAAGCGTATACCGGCTTTCGACCGGGTCCGTGGCCAGGTTGGTGGGAAGCGAGCCGGGCAGCATCGTGGGCCCCCTCAACGAACGGGGCCGTTACCACTTTTTCCATGTGATCGAGCGCCAGGACGAGCCGAGGTTCGAGGTGGTCAACCGGGTCATGAACAAGAAGGAGCTGCGGGGCCTGGTGGACCACATCTACCGCAAGCTGGGAGCCAAGACCACGGTCGTGCTGTCGGACCGGCTCAAGGACCTGGGCTACCGCTACGCCACGGAAGGCGGCCTGTCCATTTCCATCAACGACATGAAGATTCCCGAGGACAAGTGGGATATCCTGCGGAGCGCCGAAAGCGCGGTGTCGGAAATCAACAACCAGTACGCCGAGGGTCTCATTACCCAGGGCGAGAAATACAACAAGGTCGTCGATATCTGGGCCAAGGCCACCGAAGAGGTCGCAAACGCCATGATGAGCGAGATGCGCAAGGGCAGCCCGCTTTTGCGCATCACCGGCAACGAGGTGGAAGATGCCACGAAAAATCTTCCCGTGCCCGCCGAAGGTGAAAGCGAGGAGAGCTTCAACGCCATCTACATGATGGCCGACTCCGGGGCCCGCGGTTCCAGGGACCAGATGAGGCAGCTTGCCGGAATGCGCGGTCTCATGGCCAAGCCCTCTGGCGAAATCATCGAGACGCCCATCGCCGCCAACTTCCGGGAAGGCCTCACCGTGTTGCAGTACTTCATTTCTACTCACGGCGCACGCAAGGGCCTGGCCGACACGGCCCTCAAGACGGCCAACTCGGGTTACCTGACCCGTCGCCTCGTGGACGTGGCCCAGGATTGCGTGGTCACCGAATTCGATTGCGGCACGCTTCAGGGAGTGGACGTGGAACCCCTCATGGAGGGCGGGGAGATCATTCAGCGCCTGTCCGAGCGTATCCTGGGCCGCACGGCGCTGGACGACATCGAGGATCCGCGGCCCGCGGCAGGCGAGGAACCCGAGGTGCTGGTGGGCGCGGGCGAGGAGATCGACGAGGCCGTGGCCGAACGCATCGAGCAATCCGGTCTCATGAAGGTCCGCATCCGTTCCGTTCTGACCTGCAAGACCCGCTACGGGGTGTGCGCCAAATGCTACGGCCGTGACCTGGCGCACGGAAACGCCGTGGAAATGGGGCAGGCAGTGGGCATTCTGGCCGCCCAGTCCATCGGTGAGCCCGGTACGCAGCTCACCATGCGTACCTTCCACATCGGTGGTACGGCCAGTCGGCGCGTGGAGCAGGCCGACATCCGCGCGTCCGTGGACGGCATCGTCCGCTACGTGGATTTGAACGTCGTGGAGAACGCGGCCGGAGAGTACGTGGTCATGAACCGCCGCGGCGGCGAGTTTGTCATCGAGAGCGATGACGGACGCCAGCTGGAAAGGTGCCCCGTCATCTACGGCGCGCACATCCGCGTGTACAACGGTCAGAACGTCAGTATGAAGGACCTGTTGGCCCAGTGGGACCCCTTCACCACGCCCATCCTCACGGAAATCTCGGGCACGGTGAAGTTCGGCGACATCCTGCCGGGTAAAACCATGCAGGAAAAGGTGGACCCCGTCACCGGAAAATCCTCACGGATGATCGCGGAATACCGCGACGCCGAGGTCCGCCCCAGAATCAGCATCAAGACCGAGGAAGGCAAGACGGCCACTCTGCCGTCAGGATCCGGCCTCGCGCAATATCCACTGCCCGTGAACGCCATTCTCCTCGTGGAGGAAGGCGACAAGGTGCAGGCGGGAGACCCCATTGCCAAGCTGCCCCGCGCCACCACCAAAACCAAGGACATCACCGGTGGTCTTCCGCGCGTGGCAGAGCTGTTCGAGGTCAGAAAGCCCAAGGAGACGGCGGTGCTTTCCGAGATCGACGGCTATGTCCGTATGGCCAAGGGGACGAAGGGCAAGCAGAAACTCACCGTTGAGCCTCCCGGAGTCGGCGAGAAGCGCGAATACCTTATCGCGAGGGGACGGCACATCAACGTGTACGACGGCGACTACGTGCGCGCCGGCGAGCCCTTGATGGGCGGGGCCGCGAACCCGCAGGACATTTTGTCCATCCAGGGCGAAGTGGCCCTGGCCAGGTACCTCGTGGATGAGGTTCAGGAAGTGTACCGCCTCCAGGGCGTGCGCATCAACGACAAGCACATCGAGGTGATCGTGCGTCAGATGATGCGTTGCGTGAAGGTGGTGGACGTGGGCGACACGCCCTTCATCTACGACGAGCAGGTGGATCGGGCCAGATTCAGCCAGGTCAACAACGAGGTGGTGGCCAGTGGCGGCAAACCGGCGACCGCCGAACCGCTCATTCTGGGCATCACCAAGGCCTCCCTGTCCACGGAGAGCTTCATTTCGGCGGCGTCCTTCCAGGAAACCACCAAGGTGCTTACCGAGGCGGCCATCGCGGGTGCCGTGGATTTCCTCCGCGGCCTCAAGGAAAACGTCATCATGGGTCGGATCATTCCGGCGGGTACGGGTATTTTGAGTTACGCCAAGGCCGACATCGGTCTTGACCAGGAAGAGGTTCGGGAGCAGATCCCGGAAGTCGCGGAGGATTTTGCCGAGATGGAAGCGGAATCCGTGCATGCGGAAGAATAGTGCTTGACAAACCACCAAGGCTCAGCTAAGGATAGCGATTTTGGAACCCCGGCCATCCGGGCGCCGAAATCCGCATTGAACACGAGGAAGGGTACGACATGCCGACCATCAACCAGCTTGTGCGTAACGGTCGCAAACGCAAGATACAGAAGTCGGACACGCCGGCGCTGAAGGCTTCGCCGCAGAAGCGCGGCGTCTGCACGCGGGTATATACGACCACGCCCAAAAAACCCAACTCCGCTCTCCGGAAGGTCGCCCGCGTGAGGCTGACCACCGGAATCGAGGTCACCGCCTACATCCCCGGTGTGGGCCATAATCTCCAGGAGCACTCCGTGGTCCTGGTGAGAGGCGGCCGCGTCAAGGACCTCCCGGGTGTTCGTTACCACATCGTGCGTGGAACGTTGGATGCCATCGGCGTGCAGGACAGGAAGCAGAGCCGCTCTCTGTACGGAGCCAAGCGCCCCAAGTAGGCGTGAGCGGAAATCTCGCCAGGCCGAAGGGGCCGGGCGCCATAAGGAGTACAGGCTATGCCCAGGAGAAGAGAAGTTCCGGAACGAATTATCATACCGGACTCCAGGTACAACAGCAAGTTGGTGGCGCAGTTCGTCAACGTGGTCATGCGCGACGGCAAGAGAAGCACGGCCGAGCGTATCCTGTACCAGGCCTTTGACATCATCGAACAAAAGAGCAAGGATGCGCCCCTCGAGGTATTCGAAAAGGCGATAAGCAACGTAAGACCCGTGATCGAGGTCAAGAGCCGCCGTGTGGGTGGCTCCACGTACCAGATCCCCACCGAGGTGAGGCCCAAGAGGCGCACCGCCCTGGCCCTGCGGTGGATAATCGGGTTTTCCAAGAAACGCCCCGAAAAGAGCATGGCCGGCAAACTCGCCGGAGAAATCATGGACGCGGCCAATCAGCGGGGCGCGGCGATAAAGAAGCGGGAAGATACACACAGGATGGCGGACGCCAACAAGGCCTTCGCCCATTACCGGTGGTAACGGTATACCATACGATCGGCCGGAGCCGGGCGCGAAACAAATTCGGGCGCACGAACACACTGATCCGGTATCGTTGAGGAGGATTCTACCATGGCCAAGCAGAAGTTTGACCGGAAAAAGCCCCATGTGAACGTTGGTACGATCGGACACATCGACCACGGCAAGACCACTTTGACGGCGGCGATCACAAAGAACCTGTCCGCCAAGGGCGGCGGTACGTTCATTCCGTTCGACCAGATCGACAAGGCGCCCGAGGAAAAGGCCCGTGGAATCACGATCGCCACGGCCCATGTCGAGTACGAGACGGACAACCGGCACTACGCTCACGTGGACTGCCCCGGTCACGCCGACTACATCAAGAACATGATCACGGGCGCGGCGCAGATGGACGGCGCCATCCTGGTTGTGGGCGCGGACGACGGCCCCATGCCCCAGACCCGTGAACACATCCTGCTGGCCCGCCAGGTCGGTGTTCCCCGGATCGTGGTGTTTTTGAACAAGTGCGACATGGTGGACGACGAAGAGCTGATCGAGCTGGTGGAGCTGGAGCTTCGCGAGCTGCTCGACAAGTACGAGTTTCCCGGGGACGACACCCCGATCATCCGCGGCAGCGCGCTCAAGGCGCTGGAGGCGGACAGCCCGGACGCGGAAGACGCCAAGTGCATCTTCGAGCTGATGGAGGCTTGCGACGCCTACATCCCCGAGCCGGAACGCGACATTGAAAAGCCCTTCCTGATGCCCATCGAGGACGTGTTTTCGATTTCCGGTCGCGGCACCGTGGTCACGGGCCGGATGGAGCGCGGCATCGTGCGGGTAGGGGACGAGGTGGAGATCGTGGGCATCCGTCCCACCATCAAGACGGTATGCACCGGGGTGGAGATGTTTCGCAAGATACTTGACGAAGGCCGCGCCGGTGACAATGTTGGTATATTGCTCCGCGGCACCAAGCGCGAGGACGTGGAGCGCGGCCAGGTGGTGGCCAAGCCCAAGAGCATCACCCCGCACACCAGGTTCAAGGCCGAGATCTACGTGCTGAGCAAGGAGGAGGGTGGCCGCCATACTCCCTTCTTCACCGGCTATCGGCCCCAGTTCTACTTCCGGACCACGGACGTCACCGGCATCGTGACCCTGCCCGAGGGCGTGGAGATGGTGATGCCCGGCGACAACGTGACGGTCACCGGTGAGCTGATCACCCCGATCGCCATGGAAAAGGAACTTCGGTTCGCCGTCCGTGAAGGCGGCCGCACCGTGGGCGCCGGCGTGGTGGCGGAAATCATAGAGTAAGCAAGAAGAGCGAGGGTCCGAACTGGCCATGTTAATGAACGAGAAAATACGGATTCGTCTCAAGGCGTATGACCACAAGCTCCTGGATCAGTCCGCCAGCGACATCGTGGAGACTGCGCGCCGCACCGGAGCCAAGGTCGTGGGACCCATTCCGTTGCCGACGAGAATCAACAAGTACTGCGTGCTGCGTTCCCCACATATCGACAAGAAGTCACGGGAGCAGTTTGAAGTGCGCACCCACAAGCGGCTTCTGGACATTCTTGAACCGACGCAGCAGACCGTCGACGCCCTCATGAAACTCGATCTTTCTCCGGGGGTGGACGTGGAGATAAAGGTGTGACGTAACGGCCGGCCCGGACGCCGCGGCGTGCTGGAAGGCCGATCTCGCTCCACAAAACCTGTGAATAGACACCGGGACGAGCCTGGCGTGGCACAAGGCAGCCCGGGGCAGTTCCCCCTGCTTGGCTCGTAACGGTTTTCTATTGCGATAAGCATGACGTGCCTGACCCGATGTGGCGGCAATTGCTTGAGGGAAATGACATGAGTAGAGGATTGCTTGGAAAAAAGCTGGGGATGACGAGCCTGTTCTCCCCGACGGGTGAGCACCTGCCGGTGACGGTTCTCGAAGTCGGACCGTGCGTGGTGACGCAGATCAAGACCGTCGCGACCGACGGCTACAATGCCGTCCAGGTGGGCTTTCTGCTCAAGAAGTCCAAGCGGGTGAACAAGCCGACGGCGGGACACATGCAGAAAAGCGGCGGTCGGGCTTTCCAGTTCCTCCGCGAGTTCCGCGTCGACGATCCCGACAATTACGAACTGGGCCAGTCGCTGACCGTCGAGATGTTCAACGTGGGCGAGCGGGTCGATATCTGCGGGATGACCAAGGGCCGCGGATTTTCCGGTGTAATAAAGAGGCATGGGTTCCACGGCGGCAAGGCCACCCACGGCTGCACCACGCATCGTGGCGCCGGTTCCATCGGGTGCAGCGCCTGGCCATCCAGGGTCACCAAGGGCAAGCGCATGGCCGGCCATTACGGGAACGAGCGCCAGACGGTGCGGAACATGCAAATCGTGGACATCCGCCCCGAGTTGAACGCCATCCTGGTTCGCGGCGCGGTTCCCGGGGCCCGCTCCGGAGTTGTCGAGATCAAGAAACCGAAGATCGTCTAAGCGCGGGCCTCACCGTGTGGGAGTGTAAATATGGCAGTCGTGGACGTAGTTGACAAAAATGGCGAGAAGGTGCGGGAGGTCGAACTCTCCGACGCGATCTTCGGCGTCGATATCAAGCCCGAGGTGCTCCATGAAGTGGTCACCATGCAGCTTGCCAAGCGTCGGTCGGGCACGGCCTGCGTGAAGAACCGGTCAGACATAAGGGCGTCGACCAAAAAGCTCTATCGCCAGAAGGGTACCGGCAGGGCCCGCAGGGGAAGCCGCCGGTCTCCGCTGCTCCGCGGTGGAGGCGTGGTCTTCGGGCCCCACCCGCGGTCCTACGCGTTCAAGGTGCCCAAGAAGGTGCGCAGGCTGGCCCTCAAGATGGCACTGTCCGCCAAACTGGCGGACAATACCCTGAAAGTGGTGGACGACATGAATCCGGGCATGCCCAAGACCAAAGAGTTCGTCAAGATCATCGACGCCCTTGGCGTAAAGGACGTGCTCATCATCACGGGTGAAAAACTGGACAACCTCGTGCTGTCGTCCAGGAACGTCCCGGACGTCAAGGTCCTCCCCGCGGAAGGCCTGAACGTCTACGACATCCTGAAATACGACCACCTGATTCTGCTGGAACCCACGCTCGAAGCCATCAGTGGGAGGTTTGAATAATGCAGGAGTTTGAAATCCTCAGGCGCCCCGTCGTCACGGAAAAGAGCACCATCCAGAAAGAGGACAGCAACCAGGTGACCTTCGAGGTCGCCAGGGACGCCAACAAGGTCGAAATCCGCCGCGCTGTGGAGAAGATCTTCAATGTCCGGGTCAAGGACGTGCAGACCCTTCGGGTGACGGGCAAGAAGAAGCGGCGCGGCCGCATCGTTGGAAAACGTCGCGACTGGAAGAAGGCCGTCGTCAGGCTGGCCCCCGGACAGCGTATCGAATTTTTTGACGGAGCATAATCGGGAGGAACACCAAAATGGCGGTGAGAAAATCCAAACCCACCTCTCCGGGACGCAGGTTCCAGGATTACTCGAAGTTCGATGAGATCACTCGGACCGAGCCGGAAAAAAGCCTGCTGGAGACTATAAGGAAGTCGGGCGGCAGGAATGCCAATGGCCGCGTGACAGCCCGGCACCGCGGCGGCGGCCATCGTCGGCACTACCGGGTTATCGACTTCAAACGGGACAAGGTCGGAATCCCGGCGAAGGTGGCGGAAATCGAATACGACCCGAACAGGTCCGCTCGAATCGCGCTTCTGCACTACGCGGACGGCGAGAAGAGGTACATCCTGTGCCCGGTGCGCCTGAAGCAGGGCGACACGGTGATGTCGGGCCCCGAGGCGGACATCCAGCCCGGAAACGCTCTGCCTCTGGCCAACATTCCGTTCGGTACGCAGATTCACAACATAGAGCTGAAACTGGGCAAGGGCGGGCAGATCGTCCGCAGCGCCGGCGCCTACGCGCAGCTTATCGCCAGGGAAGGGAAGTACGCCCACGTGCGGCTGCCATCCGGCGAAGTTCGGCTCGTGCTCACCAGGTGCATGGCCACCATCGGCCAGGTGGGCAACGTCGAGCATGAGAACCTCTCCCTGGGTAAGGCCGGCAGGAAGCGTTGGCTAGGCAAGCGGCCCAGGGTCCGGGGCGTGGCCATGAACCCGGTCGACCACCCCATGGGCGGCGGCGAGGGACGTTCCTCCGGTGGGCGTCATCCCTGTTCGGCATGGGGTATGCCGACCAAGGGCTTCAAGACGCGCAAGAACAAGACCACCGACAGGTACATCGTCAAGAAACGACAGAAAAAGTAACAACCCGTGAGGGAGAGACATGCCGCGGTCATTGAAAAAAGGCCCCTACATCGAGGCCACACTCTTGAGGAAAGTCGAGGTCGCCCAGCAGACCCAGAGCAAAAGGGTCATTAAAACCTGGTCGCGTCGATCCACGGTCCTTCCCGAAATGGTGGGCCTGACTCTGGCGGTGCACAACGGACGGAAGTTCATTCCCGTGTTCGTGACCGAGAACATGGTCGGACACAAGTTGGGAGAGTTTTCCCCCAGCCGCACCTTCTTCGGGCACGCCGGTGATCGCAAGAGCAAGGGCAAACGGTAGGAAGAGCGAAAAAGGACGGGTGCCACATGCAGGGTAAGGCAATAGCAAGATTCATAAGGGTGTCTCCGCGCAAGGCGCGTCTGGTGGCCGACTCGGTCAAGGGCAGGCCCGTGGAGGAAGGGTTGAACGCCCTCCGGTTCATGCCGCAGAAATCCGCTGACATCCTCAGCCGCGTCATTCGCTCGGCCCTGGCCAACGCGGAGCAGCGGGGCGAGGTGGATGTGGACGATCTGGTGATAAGAAACATCATCGTGGACCAGGGGCCTACACTGAAACGCTGGCGTCCGCGAGCCCAGGGCCGGGGGTATCAAATTCTGAAGCGGACCAGCCACATTACCGTCATACTGGACGAGTAATCGGCGTGGCAAGGAGGTAGGTTTGGGCCAGAAAGTTAATCCGATCGGACTGAGACTGGGTATCGTCAAGACCTGGGACTCCCGTTGGTACGCCGAAAAGAAGAAGTATTCGGACTGGATCCTCGAGGATTGGAACATCCGGAACTTCCTCAAAAAGAAGCTCTATCACGCGGGCATTTCCAAGGTGGAGATCGAGCGGTCGGCAAAGCGCATTCGCCTGCGCATCTACGCCGCCCGCCCCGGCATCGTCATCGGCAGGAAGGGCGCCGAAATCGAGGTCCTGAAAAAGGAACTCGAGAGGATGGTTTCCCAGGAAGTGCTGATCGACATCCAGGAAGTCAGGAAACCCGATATCGACGCCCAGCTGGTGGCGGAGAACATCGCCCTGCAGCTCGAAAGGCGCGTGGCCTTCCGCCGCGCCATGAAGCGGGGAGTGACCTCGGCCATGCGTTCAGGCGCCATGGGCATCAAGGTCATCGCCGCCGGCCGTCTGGCCGGCGCCGAAATGGCCAGGCGTGAATGGTATCGCGAGGGCAGGATGCCGCTGCACACCCTGCGGGCCGACATCGACGTCGGTTACACGGAGGCCAGGACGACTTACGGCATCATCGGGGTCAAGGTCTTCATCTTCCGGGGCGAGATACTCAAGGGCGACAACGTCGGCGACACGGCCGGCGTGGCGTAGGAGCGCAGTATGTTAAGTCCAAAGAAGGTCAAGTACAGAAAGCAGCAGAAGGGGAAGATGAGGGGCAAGGCCCACCGGGGCTCCGAACTCAGCTTCGGCACCTACGGGCTCCAGGCCGTTGAATGCGGCAAGATTTCCTCCAAGCAGATCGAGGCTGCCCGTATCGCCATGACCCGCCACGTCAAGCGTGGGGGAAAGATATGGATTCGGATCTTTCCGGACAAGCCCTTCACCAAGAAACCCGCCGAAGTCAGGATGGGTAAGGGAAAGGGCGCTCCCGAGGGTTGGGTCGCCGTGGTCAAGCCCGGCCGGGTCCTCTACGAGATGGACGGCGTGAACCTCGAACTGGCCAGGGAAGCTCTCAGGCTGGCGTCCCACAAGCTGCCCATTAAAACCAAGATAGTGGTGCGGGGGCAATACTAATGAAGGTGAAAGAGCTATTGGAACTGAGCCGCGAGGAAGTTGAACAGAAGCTCAAGGAACGAGTCCATGAGTTGTTCAACCTGAGGTTCCAGCACGCCACCGGGCAACTGGAAAATACGGCGCGCATCCCGATGATGAAAAAGGATATCGCTCGGCTCAAGACGGTTCTCAGGAAAAGAGAGCTGGAATCTCAAAACGAATAGGTGTGACTGAAAAGCCATGAATACACGCGGTAGCAGAAAACGGCTTATCGGTACGGTGGTGAGCGACAAAATGGACAAGACCGTAGTGGTCACCATCGATCGCTTCGTCAAACACCCTCTGTACAAGAAGTACGTGAGGCGGCGCGTTCGCTACTCGGCCCATGACGAGGCCAATACTTGCGGTGTGGGTGACAGGGTCCTGATAACGGAAACCCGGCCCCTGTCCAAATCCAAGCGGTGGCGAGTGAGCAGAATCATCGAGAAGGCGGTATAACCGCTTGGGGGGTGAACCATGATACAGGCGGAAAGCAGACTCTCCGTAGCCGACAATTCCGGCGCCAAGACGCTGCTGTGCATCAAGGTGCTGGGCGGGTCGAGAAGGCGCTATGCGTCCATCGGCGACATCATAGTGGTCAGCGTCAAGGAAGCCATTCCCAATTCCAAGGTGAAGAAGGGGGATGTGCTCAAGGCGGTGGTCGTCCGCACCAAAAAAGAGGTGCGGCGTCCGGACGGTACCTACATCCGGTTTGACGACAACTCCGCCGTTCTCATCAACGCGGCCCGTGAACCCATCGGTACCCGCATCTTCGGGCCTGTCGCCCGCGAGTTGCGCGCCAGGAAGTTCATGAAGATCATATCCCTGGCGCCCGAGGTACTGTAGCAACATGCCCGGTACGGCACAGGAGACGCAAGAGGCGGTTATGGCAAATTCGAAGACGTACCTGAAAAAGGGCGACAAGGTAAAAGTCGTCGCCGGCAAGGAAAAGGGCAAGATCGGCAATATCGTGCAGGTGTTGCGCGACAAGGAGGCCGTATTGATCGAGCGTGTGAACATGGTCAAGCGGCACCAGCGCCCCGGCGGCATGACGCGCCAGGGAGGAATTGTCGAAAAGGAAGCCCCCCTCCACTGGTCCAACGTGATGATCATGTGCGACAAGTGCGTGAAGCCGGTGCGCGTGCACAAGCGGATACTGGACAATGGTGACAAAGTCCGCGTCTGCTCAAACTGCGGCGAGCTAATCGACACCTAGTGGGTGACCGGCGGAGGTTTTAGGAATGTCAAGTCTCAAGGAATATTACGAAAACGAGGTGGTTCCCAAGCTCAGGGATGCCCATGGGTACAAGAATCCCATGCAGGTCCCCCGGCTGGACAGGATCGTGCTCAACATGGGCCTGGGCGACGCCATCCAGAACATAAAAATCCTGGACAGCGCGGCGGACGAAATGGCCCGGATGGCGGGGCAGAAGCCGGTGATCACCAAGGCCAAGCGCTCCATCGCGGCCTTCAAGCTGCGCCAGGGTATGCCCATCGGCTGCATGGTCACCCTGCGCCGGGAACGGATGTACCAATTCTACAACAAGCTGGTGAACGTGGCGCTGCCCCGTGTCCGCGACTTTCGCGGCGTTTCCCGCAAGGCTTTCGACGGTCACGGGAACTACTCCCTGGGCATCAAGGAAGAGATCATCTTTCCCGAAATCGACTACGACAAGATCGACAAGGTGAAGGGGCTCAACATAACGGTGGTGACTACGGCCGAGACCGACGACGAAGGGCGGACATTGCTCGAACTGATGGGCATGCCCTTCCGCAAATAGGCGACGCGACCCTTTCGGCAAGCGCCCGCGGTACACAAGGAGGATAGGCTTTGGCGAAGAAAGCCCTGATGGAAAAGGCCAACAAGGAGCCCAAGTTCAAGGTGCGGGCATACAACCGCTGCCCAATGTGCGGCAGGTCCCGTGGATACCTGAGGCGTTTCGGCATCTGCCGCATCTGCTTCAGGAACCTTGCTTCCAAGGGATTCATTCCAGGGGTCATCAAGTCGAGCTGGTAGGCTCCCGAACGGGGCGGACCAAGCCGGCTTCCGGTCCCTGGTTGTTATACGGACAGATCTGGTGGAGAGAGAACCATGTCGATGACTGACCCAATGGCGGACATGCTCACGCGCATCCGCAACGCAATAAAGGCGCGTTATTTCAGGGTGGACATTCCTGCTTCAAACCTGAAGATCGATGTAGCCAAGGTCTTGAAGGACGAGGGCTACATCAAGAATTACAAGGTCGTCAAGGACGGCAAGCAGGGCATCCTCCGTGTTTACCTGAAGTACGGCGCGGGCCAGGCCTCGGCCATCCGCGGGCTGGAACGGGTCAGCAAGCCGGGACGTCGGGTGTACACGGGAGGCAAGGAAGTCAAGCCGGTGCTCAACGGAATGGGCACGGCCGTATTGACGACCTCCAGGGGAGTCATGACCGACCGCGACGCGCGGCGGGACAACGTGGGCGGCGAGATCATCTGCAGGATCTGGTAGTCCCGCGTGCCGCCAAGGGGCGTCCGGTACATCGTGGGCCTATGGCCCTGATTCGAGGAGCGTATCCATGTCACGGGTAGGAAAGAAACCGATAGACATACCTGCGAACACCAAGGTGAACGTGGAAGGCGGGGTCGTCTACGTGCAGGGGAAAAACGGCAAGCTGCAAAGGCCGGTACCCCCGAACGTGGAAATCGTGATCGGCGAAAGCGTCGTCACGGTGGAACCCGCGCAGGACAACAGGAAATGCCGGGCATTTCAGGGCCTTGCCCGTTCGCTGGTGGCCAACATGGTCCATGGTGTCAACGAGGGATTCAAGCGGGTGCTGGAAATCAACGGAATCGGCTACCGGGCCGAGACTTCCGGCAACAGCATCACACTGAACCTGGGCTATTCGAGTCCCATTGTGTTCGACCTGCCGGATGGCGTCAGCGCGGCGGTGGACAAGAAGAACACCATCACGCTCGAGGCCATCGACAAGGAACTGCTCGGTCAGACGGCGGCCTCCATAAGGCAGCTTCGCCCACCCGAGCCGTACAAGGGCAAGGGCGTCAAGTACGCCGAGGAACAGATCATTCGCAAGGCGGGCAAATCCGGCGCCAAGTAAACGCCGGCTGACAGAACCCCATACGCAGGCATACGGGAAAGCAAAATGGGCAGACTGGTTGAAAAACAAAGGACGCGCGTCAGGCGCAAGCGCCGCGTGCGGAGCAAGGTTTACGGAACGGCCCAACGCCCGAGGCTCACGGTTTTCCGCAGTGCGCGCCACATGTACGCGCAGGTGGTGGAAGACGAAACCGGAACGACGCTGGCCTCCGCGTCAACCCTGGAAAAGGAAGTTCGCGACAGGCCGGCATTCGAATCCAAGGTCCAGGCCGCCGAATTCATCGGCAAACTGGTGGGCGAAAGGGCCAAGGCCAAGGGCGTTTCAAAAGTCGTCTTTGACCGTAACGGATACCTGTACCACGGGCGTGTCAAGGCTGTATCCAGCGGCGCGCGCGAGGCCGGGTTGGACTTTTAGCGCGAGGAGGCAGGGGTCTTGTTGAAGCCGGATAGCGACGAAAAACAATATATCGACAAGGTGGTGCACATCAGCCGCGTGGCCAAGGTCGTCAAGGGTGGCCGGCGCTTCTCCTTCTCCGCCGTGGTCGTCGTGGGCGACGGTGAGGGCCGTGTCGGTTACGGCCTGGGAAAGGCCGGCGAGGTGCCCGAGGCCATCCGCAAGGGCGTGGAAATGGCCAAGCGCAACATGATCAAGGTGCCGCTGATCAACCATACCATTCCCTACCAGGTCATGGGAAGGTTCGGCGCGGGCCGCGTGTTGCTCAAGCCCGCCGCGCCCGGTACCGGCGTCATCGCCGGTGGCGCGGTACGCGCGGTGCTCGAGGCCGCCGGAGTCGGCAATATCCTCACCAAGTGCATGGGTACGAACAACCCGCACAATGTCATCAAGGCCACCATGGAGGGGCTTCGCTCACTGGAAAGCCGCGAGGCAGTGGCCGCCAGGCGAGGAAAGAAACCCCAGGAACTGTCCGTGTAATCGGGCCGAGGATTTGGCGATGGCTGACAAGAAGATCAGGATCACGTTGGTAAAGAGCATGATCGCGCGTCCCGAGAAGCATCGCAGGGTATTGCGCGGCATGGGCCTGACAAGGGTGAATCGCACCGTGGAACTCGAGGATACACCCTCCATCCGGGGTATGATCAACAAGGTGAGCCACCTTGTGACGGTACAGGAGTAGTGCTGATGAAGCTCAATGAACTCAGACCGGCCAAAGGGGCGAAAAAGCCCAGGAAACGGCTGGGCAGGGGACCCGCCTCGGGCAGGGGGACCTTCGCCGGAAAGGGCTGCAAGGGACAGAACGCACGCTCTGGCGGCGGAGTCAAGCCCGGGTTTGAAGGTGGCCAGATGCCCATTCAGCGGAGGCTGCCCAAGCGCGGCTTCACCAACATTTTCCGCAAGGAATTCGCCACCATCAACGTCCGGGACCTGGCACGGTTCGAGTCGGGCGCCGTGGTGGACGCCGAATCCTTGCGCGCCGTCGGGCTCATCAAGTCCCGGGCCAAACTCGTCAAGCTGCTCGGCCACGGGGACGTGTCCGTCGCTCTAACTGTCAAGGTCCACAAGTGGACCGAATCCGCCCGCGAGAAGGTCGAAAAAGCCGGCGGGAGCATTGAGGCGGTCTGATTATGATCGGTGGTGGCTTTGGGAACATATTCAAGGTTCCGGAATTAAAGAGGCGCATCCTCTTCACTCTGGCGCTGCTCGCCGTGTACCGTGTCGGCGTGCACATCCCCACGCCCGGCATCGACGCGGCCGCTCTGGCCTCGTTCTTCGCGCAGGCCAAGGGAACGCTTCTGGGCCTCTTCGACATGTTCTCGGGCGGCGCGCTGGAAAGGCTCAGCGTGTTCGCACTGGGCATCATGCCCTACATCTCGGCCTCCATTATCCTTCAGTTGCTCACGGTGGTCATCCCGCACCTGGAGCGCCTGTCCAAGGAAGGGGAGGCCGGGCGCAAGAAGATCACCCAGTACACCCGCTACGGGACGGTGCTTTTGTCGGTGATTCAGGGGTTCGCCATCGGAGTGGGCCTCGAGCAGATGTCCGCACCGGGCGGCGCGGCCGTCGTGCTCAACCCTGGTTGGGGATTCCGTCTGATGACGGTGATCACCCTGACGGCCGGAACCGCCTTCATCATGTGGCTGGGTGAGCAGATCACGGAACGGGGCATAGGCAACGGCATCTCGCTGATCATCTTCGCCGGCATCGTGGCTGCCGGACCCCAGGCGGTGTTCAACACATTCCGTCTGGTGCTGGCCGGTGAGATGGGCGTGTTTCTGGTGGTCATCCTGGCGGTCCTCATGCTGGCCGTGGTGGCTTTCATCATCTTCGTGGAGCAGGGGCAGCGCCGCATTCCGGTGCAGTACGCCAAGCGGGTGGTGGGAAGACGCATGTACGGCGGACAGAGTACGCACCTGCCACTAAAGGTGAACCAGGCCGGCGTCATCCCGCCGATCTTCGCCTCGTCCATCATGATGTTCCCGGCGACAATAGGCAGCTTCACGGACATGCCATTTGTCAAGGCGGCCACGGATTTCCTGGCTCCCGGGACACCGTTGTACATGACGATCTATGTGGGGATGATCGTGTTCTTCTGCTACTTCTACACGGCGGTGACCTTCAACCCGGCGGACGTTGCGGAGAACCTGAAGAAGTACGGTGGATACATTCCGGGAATACGCCCCGGCAAACGGACCGCGGAATACATAGACCGGGTGCTTACGCGCATAACCCTTGGCGGTGCGATTTATGTCTCGGCCGTCTGTGTGCTTCCCTTTTTGTTGAGCGGCATGATGAATGTCCCCTTCTACTTTGGCGGGACAGCGTTGTTGATCGTGGTCGGCGTGGCCATTGACACCATTTCCCAGATGGAGTCGCACCTCATTACACGCCACTACGAGGGATTCCTGAAAAAGGGCGGCGTGAAGGGTCGCAGGTAGCGGTTGAGACGCATGGTTGTACTGAAGAATTCGGCCGAGATCGAGAAGTTGCGCCGGGCCAACCAGATGGTTGCCAGGGTGCTTGGAATGCTGACCAGGGAGGCGGGGCCCGGAGTCACTACGCGGCACCTGGACGAACTGGCGGAGAAGCAGTGTCGAAGCGAGGGGGCGGAGCCGGCGTTCAAGGGATACCGGGGATTTCCGTTTTCCCTTTGTGCCTCGGTGAACGAGCAGGTGGTGCACGGTTTTCCAAATGACCGTCCCTTGCATGAAGGCGACATATTGAGCATGGATTTCGGTGTGCGGCTGGACGGGTATTATGGCGACAGCGCCATTACCATCCCCATCGGGGACGTGCCGGAATCCACTCGCAGGCTGATGGAGGTGACCCGGCAATCCCTGCATGACGGAATAGCCCAGGCCAGGCCGGGAAACAGGCTGTACGACATTTCACACGCCGTGCAGAAAACCGTGGAGGAAGCCGGTTATTCGGTGGTTCGCAAGTTTGTGGGGCATGGTATCGGCAAGGAGATGCATGAGGATCCGCAGATACCGAACTTCGGCAAGGCCGGAGAGGGGTTGCGGCTCAGGGCGGGCATGACGTTTGCCATAGAACCGATGGTGAATGCCGGCGGGCACGACGTGGAGGTTCTGGATGACGGCTGGACCGCTGTCACCAAAGACCGCTCGCTGTCCGCCCATTTCGAGCACACGATCGCCATCACCGAAAAAGGCCCGGTAATTCTAAGTACAGTGGACGGGGGATAAGACATGGCCAAGGAAGAAGCCATAGAGGTTCAGGGCAAGGTCGTGGAAACCCTGCCCAACGCGATGTTCAAGGTTGAACTGGAAAACGGGCATCAGGTCCTGGCCCACATTTCCGGCAAAATGAGGATGCACTTCATCAAGATTCTGCCCGGAGACAAGGTTACGGTCGAGCTTTCTCCCTACGACCTGTCCCGCGGACGGATCGTGTACCGGTCCAAGTAGCTGCGAGACCGCGTCACAAGCTTAAAGCGGCGGCGTGCTTGCCGCCCGCGGGGCCGGACGCGGCAGAGGAGAGGAACATGAAGGTCAGGGCTTCGGTCAAAAAAATGTGCAGTAAATGCAAGATCGTCCGGCGCAAGGGTAGAGTTCGGGTGATTTGCGTAAACAAACGTCATAAACAACGTCAGGGTTAACAGAGGAGGTTTGGTTTGGCACGCATCGCGGGTGTAGACTTACCGAAAAAGAAACGTGTCGAGATAGGCCTCACCTACATCTACGGCATCGGTCGTTCCATCTCCCAGGACATCCTGGACGAGCTGGGCATCGACTACGACACCAAGACGGACGACCTGACGGAAGCGCAGATCAACTCCATCCGCAAGGTGATCGACAGCAATTACCGTGTGGAAGGTGAGTTGCGTACCGACGTTTCCATGAACATCAAACGACTCATGGATCTCGGTTGTTATCGGGGGCTAAGGCATCGTCGCGGTCTGCCCTGCCACGGGCAGCGCACCAGCACCAACGCCCGTACCCGGAAGGGTCCGCGTCGGGCCGCCGTCAAGAAAAAGGGCCGTCCAGGCAAGAAGTAACCGTAAAGGATTGGTGAGAAAATGGCCAGAAGACGAGTTTCCCGTAAAAAGGATAAAAAGAACATTCCAAGTGGAGTGGCTCATATTCAGTCCACCTTCAACAATACCGTCGTGACGATCACGGACCCGGGGGGGAACGTGGTGTCCTGGTCCAGCGCCGGCGTGGTGGGCTTCAAGGGATCGCGCAAGAGCACGCCCTTTGCCGCGCAGATGGCGGCCGAGGACGCCGCGAAAAAGGCCCTCGATCACGGTATGCGCAACGTGGAAGTGCACGTCAAGGGGCCGGGATCGGGCAGGGAATCCGCGCTGAGGTCATTGCAGGGCGCGGGGCTCAACGTGACGATGATTCGGGACGTCACCCCGATTCCGCATAACGGCTGCCGCCCGCGCAAGCGCCGCAGAGTATAAGTACAGAGAAAACCACGCACTCATATCAAGGAGGCGGTCTTGGCAAGATATACTGGAGCCGTATGCAGGTTGTGCCGGCGTGAGAACATGAAATTGTTCCTGAAAGGGGACCGGTGCTATTCGGACAAATGCGCAATCGACCGGAGGGCGTATCCTCCCGGAGTGCACGGCCAGCGCAGGACCAAGGTGTCCGATTACGGCCTGCAGCTTCGTGAAAAGCAGAAGGTCAAACGCATTTACAGGTTGACGGAAAAGCAGTTCCATCTGACTTTTGTGAAGGCGGACAGCCAAAAGGGCATCACGGGCATCAATCTGCTCGTCCTCCTCGAGAGACGGCTGGACAACGTGGTCTACAGGCTTGGCTTTGCCAACAGCCGGGACCAGGCCCGCCAGCTCGTGCGGCACGGTCATTTCACGGTCAACGGCCGCAAGGTCAACGTGCCCTCCGCCCTGGTGAAGGTCGGCGACACCGTTGCCCTCAAGGAGAAGAGCCGACAGGTAGCGATAATCACGGATGCCATGGAGTCCGTTGTGCGGCGTGGAGTTCCCCAGTGGCTCGAGCTGGACAAGGAGAACTTCAAGGGCGAAGTCAAGGCGTATCCGCTCAGGGAAGAGCTCACCATGCCCATGCAGGAGCAGCTCGTCGTAGAGCTCTACTCCAAGTAGCAGGGAACTGGAACCCGGCACGGTGCCGGGTGGCGGAAAGCGGAAACAGGCACCCGCCTGGCGCACTCCGCCACACGGGAAAGGCCACGGATCCTTTTTCGAGGCACCGCACTCAGGACAGACTTTGGAGAGACAATATGTCCCAAAACGAGCTCATGTACATGAACTGGCGGGAGCTGATCAAGCCCCAGAAGGTTCAGGTGGACAGCACTTCGACCTACGGCAAGTTCGTGTGTGAACCCCTGGAGCGAGGCTTCGGGTTGACGCTAGGCAACGCCCTGCGCCGTATCATACTCTCGTCTCTGTATGGCGCGGGGATAGTGTCGGTCAAGTTCGAGAATGTGATGCACGAGTTCTCCGTGCTGCCGGGCGTTTCGGAGGACATTTCGGAAATCATACTGAACCTCAAGGAAGTGCGCCTTCGCATGGCGGACAGCGAGCCCAGGCAGCTCACGCTGGAGAAATCCGGAGCCGGCGTCATCACCGCCGGTGACTTCGTCAGTCCCGACGGCAAGGTGGAGATTCTGAATCCGGACAGCCACATAGCCACCATGTCTGAAGAGGGTGAGATCCTCATGACGGTTACCGTGAAGATGGGCAAGGGCTACGCCATGGCCGAAATGAACAAGGATGAAGAGGCGCCTGTGGGCACCATACCCATCGACGCTGTCTTCTCCCCCATCCGCCGCGTCAATTATGTGGTGGGCAATGCCCGCGTCGGTCAGCGCACGGACTACGACCGCCTGCAACTCGAGGTGTGGACCGATGGAAGCGTAGTGCCCGAGGATGCAGTAGCCTTTGCTGCGAAGATCCTGAAGGAACAGATCAGCATCTTCATCAATTTTGATGAGGAGATGGAGCCCCGGGAAGAAGTTGCCGAAGAGGAAACCGAAAAGCCCAGGTTCAACGAGAACCTGTACCGGAGCGTGGACGAGCTTGAACTTTCCGTACGCAGCGCGAACTGCCTGAAAAACGCGAACATTCATAAAATCTACGACCTGGTGCAGAAAACGGAAAGCGAAATGCTCAAGACCAAGAACTTCGGCAGGAAGTCCCTCAATGAGATAAAGGAAGTTCTCGGCGAGATGGGACTTTCGTTCGGCATGAAGCTGGATGGCTTTATGCCGCCTGAAGATATTACGGAAGAAGGAGAGTCCGCGAACCAATGAGACACCAGAAAGCCGGAGTCAAGCTAAATCGTACGTCGAGCCACAGGAACGCCATGTTCCGGAACATGGTGACGTCCCTGTTCGAACACGGTCAGATACGGACAACGGACGCCAAGGCCAAGGAATTGCGTCGTTGGGCCGACAAGATGATCACCCTGGCCAAAAGGGGCGATCTCCATGCCCGGAGGCAGGCCATGGCCGTGATTCGGAACAAGAACATCGTCCACCGTCTGTTCGAGGAGGCCCAGGACCGTTTCGGTGGCAAGCAGGGAGGCTATACCCGTGTGATCAAGCTGGGTATCCGTCGCGGCGACGCGGCTCCCATTTCCGTGGTGGAACTGGTGGGGCCGGAGGAATCCGCGGGCAAGGGCGGCCAAAAGCCTGCCAGGGCGGAAAAGGCCGGACCGAAGGGAACGGCTGTCTCCCCACCGGGCGTTGCCCCCTCCGAGCCGGCGGAGTCCGTTCAGGAAACCGCCGCCGCCGAGCCGGAAGCCGTGGAAGAGTCTTCGGCCGCCGGGGAGGAAGCCCCGGAACCTGAAGCGGAGGCCACTTTTGAAGAGGAGCCTGCTCCCGAAGGCGAGGTCGCTGCCGACGCCGCTGAAGAATCGGTGGAAGAAGGCGCTTCCGAAGAGGAATCCGGTGAGACCGGGGAGAAATCATAGGCTTTGAATGAACCGCGAAACGCGGTGTGAATACGTTGGTTTTACGACACCCGGAAAGCCGCCAGCCGCTTTCCGGGTGTTTGTATATGGAGGCGGGGGAAAAGGTGTTTTTTCTTGACCGTTTGGTAGGCGACCTATAACATAATTATTACGATCGGAAAAAGCGCGGGCGACATTTTTGTTCCGATATGAGCGGACTTTCCCCGCTGATGCGCACCACCCGTTTGGTTTTCACGGGATTTCTGGCTGTGGTTTGAGTCGGCGCCGGACGTGAGGGATGGGTTATCAGCCTGTTGAAAAACGCGATCTGCGGCGTTGCGCGTCATTTCTCGTCAACGCG